>NZ_JBVJIN010000068.1:0-27203 GCF_055586285.1 Actinokineospora sp. NPDC051303 | reverse complement strand
GTGGGATGCCTTCGGCCTCACACGTGCGGAGCCAGCTTAGCGATCTTCCTTCTCCCCCGAAGAAACCACTCCACCCCATCGAGCACCTGGCGAGCGTCGGTGCTGCCTGGCAGGAACGCGGGTTCGCTGTCCCGCTCCACCGGGCACCTGGCAGCGTTAGGTGCGGCTGGCAGGGGCGTGGGTTCGCTGTCCCGCTCCACCGGGCACCTGGCAGCTTTGGGTGCCGGTTGGCAGTCGGGCGGGATCACTGGTTGGTCCCATCGAGCACCGGGCAGGACCGGGCCGGCCTGGCAGGAACCTGGGTTTGCCACCCCGGCCAGGGGCACCTAAAAGCTTTGAGTGCGGCTGGCAGGTGGGCGAGTTTGCCGCTCCACCCATCGAGCGCTTGGCGGGCGCAGGTGCCGGTTGCCGGGGTGCCGCCCGCCCAGTTCGCTTGTTTCCGCCGCCCCACAGCCCCCACAACAAACCCCACCCTCCCTGGGGGCCTGCCCTGCTCCAGTCTACCGGGGCAGGCTGACAATCCGGGCGAGAACGATCTTGCCTGTGGATAACTCGCGATCAAGGTGCTCGGATATCCGGTGGGGTCAGGCTCGGCGGGCTACAGCGGCGTAGGACATGGCGTCTGTCGGGTCAGTGATGGGGGTGGAGTCGGGGCGCCATAGGGGAGTCCAGACGACGCCTGGGGGTACTAGGTGTAGGCCGGTGCACAAAGCGGTCACTTCGGCGTGGGTGCGGGGGCTTGGGGGGACGCCTGCGCCTTCGTGTAGGCGGACTACGGCTTCGCCGTTTTCTGGGTTGCCGTCGCCGGTTCCGTGGGTGAGGACCAGGAGGCTGCCGGGGGCCATCTCGGCGATGTAGCGGGTGATGGCGGGGTGGGGGTCGGGAATGTAGTGCAATACGGCCACCATCAGCACCGCCACCGGCTCGGTGAAGTCGATCAGGTTGCGCACGGCGGGGGAGTTCAGGACCGTGTCGGGGTCGCGGAGGTCGGCGCAGACGGTTTGGGCGGTGGGCACGTTGCGTAGTTCCACATCGCTGCAGGCGACCGCTATGGGGTCTCGGTCCACGTAGACCACGTGGGCGCCGGGGGCGGTTTCGTGGATGTTTCCGACCGTGGGGATGCCTGAGCCCAGGTCTAGGAACTGGTGGATGCCCTGGCCCAGGCAGTAGCGCACCGCGCGTTGCAGGAAGTGGCGGTTGAGGCGGGCGGCGATGCCTGCCTTGGGCATCGCGGCCAAAAACTTCTCGGCGAAGATTCTGTCCGGTTCGAAGTTGCAGGCGCCGCCGAGCAGGTAGTCGTACACACGCGCCTGATGCGGGCGCTCCGGATCGATTTCCGACAGGCCGGACAAGGCCACCTCCCAGGGATGATGTGGATACTAGCGAGGTCCGGACACGGTGAGCGGGAAGGTCGACGATGACGACGGCACTGGACTGGGCCACCGCGGTCACGACCAATGTGACCGGCAAGGTGCTGCGTGGCGGCGTCGCCGATCTGCGGCCGATGCCGCGGGTGCTGATCGACAAGGGCCGCATGCGCTCGGTCTACCGGTTCGACCCCGGCCGGGAGCCCGTCGGCGGCGACCCGGTGCTGCTGGTGCCGCCGCTGGCCGCGCCCGCGCTGTGCTTCGACCTGCGCCGCGGGTGCAGCCTCGCCGAGCACTTGGTCGACGGTGGCCGCTCGCTCTACCTGGTCGACTACGGCACGGTCAGCTTCGCGGACCGGCGCCTGGGGCTGGAGCACTGGATCGATGAGGTGCTGCCGCACGCGGTCCGCGCGGCCAGCGCCGACGCTGGCGGCCGACCGGTGCACGTCGTCGCCTGGTGCCTGGGCGGGATCATGTCGCTGCTCACCGCCGCCGACCGGGCCGACCTGCCGATCGCGTCCGTGGTGTCGGTCGCCGCGCCGTTCGACATGACCGCGATCCCGCTGATCGCGCCGTTCAAGCCGCTCACCGACCTCACCGACAGCTGGATTCTCACCCCGGCCTACCGGCTCCTCGGCGGCGCGCCGCGGGCGCTGGTGAAACGCGCCTTCCAGCTCTCGGCGATCGACAAGGTGATCACCAAGCCGTACGCGATCCTGGCGCACCTGCACGACGCGGACTTCCTCGCGCAACTGGAGGCCGTCGACCGGTTCGCCGACAACATGATCGCCTACCCGGGCCGCACGTTCGGGCAGATCTACCACCGGTTCTTCCGGGCGAACGACCTCGCCGAGGGCGAGTTCGACCTGGACGGGCGGCGGATCTCGCTGTCGAACGTCACCGTCCCGGTGCTGGTCGTCGCGGGTGAGAGCGACAGCATCGCCCCGCGCCGCGCGGTCGGGCACCTGGTGGACCTGCTCGACAACGCGCCGGAAGTCGCCTTCGAGGTGTGCCCCGGCGGCCACCTCGGCGTCCTCGCTGGCCGCGCGGCCCGCACCACGACCTGGCGGCACATCGACGCGTTCCTCGACCGGCACAACCCCCGCTGAACAGCGAGAAGGGCGCGGCCCCCCGAGGTCCGCGCCCTTCTCACCACCCCCGGTCACATGTGCACGACTGGTCCGGCGCTCTTGATCTCGTCCGGGACGCCCGAGCGCAGGATGAGGCCGCAGACGACCGCGCCCGCCACGAACAGGCCCGCGCTCCAGGCGAACGCGGCGCTGTAGCCCGCGATCGCCGCGGTCGCCTGGGTCTTGCCTTCCAGCATCGCCGAGGTGACCGCGCTCGCCGCGACGGTGCTGAACAGCGCGGTGCCGATCGACCCGCCGACCTGCTGCACCGCGTTGATCGCCGCCGAGGCCGCGCCGGAGTCGTCCGGGTCGACGCCCGCGATGCCCACGGTCATGCCGGAGGCCATGGTCAGGCCGATGCCCAGGCCGCTGACCAGCAGGCCGGGCAGCACGCCGCCCACGTAGGTGCTGGTCTCGTCCAGCAGCGCCAGCATGCCGGTGCCGACACCCGCGAGCACCATGCCGACCACGATCAGCGGCCGGGGGCCGATCTTGGGCAGCAGGGCGGTGGTGGCTCCGGTCGCGCCGATCATCAGGGTGCCGATCATCGGCAGGAACGCCACACCGCTCTGCACCGGCCCGAACCGCAGGTTGACCTGCAGGAAGTAGGTCAGGAACAGGAAGATGACGAACATCCCGGCGCACAGGATGAAGATCGACAGGAACGAGCCGCCCCGGTTGCGGTGCAGCAGGATGCGCAGCGGCAGCAGCGGGTGGGCGGTGCGGGTCTGCGAGTAGACGAACGCGACCAGCAGCACCCCGCCCGCGATCAGGAAGCCCCAGGTCTTGGGCGCGCCCCAGGAGTCCTCAGCGGCGTTGGCCAGGCCGTAGACCAGGGCGAACATGCCCGCGGTCGCGGTGGCCACGCCCACCAGGTCGAGCTTGGGCCGCTCGGTGGCGGTGCTCGGGCCCAGCAGCACGAGCGCGCCGACGAAGGCGATCCCGGCGAAGATCAGGTTGACGAACATGCACCAGCGCCAGTCGAGGTACTCGGTGAGCACGCCGCCGAGCAGCAGGCCGATCGCGCCGCCCGCGCCGGAGATGGCGCCGAAGATGCCGAACGCCTTGCCGCGCTCGGCCGGGTCGGTGAACGTGGTGGCCAGCAGCGACAGCGCCGCCGGTGCGAGCAGGGCGGCGAACACGCCCTGGCCCACCCGCGCGGCGACCAGGATCTCGAAGCCGCCCGCCGCGCCGCCGACCGCGGAGGCCGCCGCGAACCCGGCGACTCCGACGAGGAAGGTGATCCGCCGCCCGAACAGGTCGGCGATCCGCCCGCCGATCAGCAGCAGGCTGCCGAAGCTGAGCGCGTACCCGGTCACCAGCCACTGGCGCTGGTCGTCGTCGAACCTGAGGTCCTGCTGCGCCGATGGCAGCGCGATGTTCACGATGGTGGCGTCGAGGATGACCATGACCTGCGCGATCGCGATCACGGCGAGGATCAGCCAGCGCTTGCCCCCACCGTCCTCTTCGGAGTGTGGCGGCGCGGACGCGCGCGTGTCGGACAGTGTCATGGGTGTGCCCCCTGGAAAGTAGAGATGCCTTCTCCGCTTCCGACGCTAACACGAAAGTGGAGAGAATCCCTCCGTATTTATGCTAAGCTGAGAACGTGACCTCCGACACGCGCCCGTTGCGCGCCGACGCCGAACGCAACCGCGTCCGCATCGTCGTCGCCGCGCGCGAGGTCTTCGCGGCCCACGGCCTCAGCGTCACTTTGGACGACGTGGCCCGCAGCGCCGGTGTCGGCGTCGGGACGGTCTACCGCCGGTTCCCCAACAAAGAGGCCCTGGTCATCGCGGTGTTCGATCACGTCCTGGACGAGATCACCACCATGCTCGACAAGGCCGCCGCCGACGAGGACGCCTGGCGCGGCCTCACCGGCCTGATCACCGCCATCGCCGAACGCCAAGCAGCCGACCGCGGCCTGTTCGACCTGTGCACCAACGCCGACTTCGGCCAAGTGGACCGCATCGCCGAACACTTCATCCCCGCCGCCGACTCCCTGGTCGCCCGCGCCAAAGCCCAAGGCGCCCTCCGCGACGACTTCACCGCCCCCGACATCGGCCCCCTCCTGATGATGGTCGCCGCCGCCGCCGAGATGACCCGTACCCTCAACCCCCACCTCTGGCGCCGCTACCTGTCCCTCCTCCTCGACGGCATCCGCGCGGGCGCCACCACCCCACTGCCCCTCCCAGCCCCCACCCACGCGGAGATGCAAACCGTCATGCACTGCTCCCGCCCCCGGCAGCCGTGACGACCATCGACAAGATCGCCTGGATACGCGTGGAATCCGGCAAGATCCTCAGCACCCGCTCCCGAGGCAAGACCGTCTACTACCTCCCCGGCGGCAAGCGCGAACCCGGCGAAACCGACCTGCGAACCCTCACCCGCGAGATCGAGGAAGAACTCACCGTCACCGTCGCCGACCCCGCCTACTTCGGCACGTTCGAGGCTCAGGCGCACGGCCACGCCCCTGGCGTCACGGTCCGCATGACCTGCTACACAGCCGACTACCAGGGAACCCTGACACCGGCCAACGAGGTCGAGGAAGCCACCTGGCTGACCTACGCCGACCGCGACCGGGTGTCCCCTGTGGACAAACTCATCTTCGACCACTTGCGCGGCAAGGGTTTGCTCGGATAGTGACCGGAAAAGTCCGACGAATACTGCCTGGGTCGACGCTTCGTGCCAAGTGGAACACTTGTGGGACTTTAACTAACTGAAGTCGTTGGCCTGCAAAATATAGACTGTATAGATCGAAATTTTTTCGTCACGTATAGTCTGTAGTAAAACTTGGAGGGAATGAGTTGACGACCGCTCGGCAGGCATTTGCAAGTAGGACCGATCTCGCTCAATTTGGCGCTAATTCTCTACTCCTTTTCGCGTTGGAGCTTCGCTATAACATCGATGATATAACGACAGTTGCTGCTAACGCGATAACCGACGGTCCACGTGATAGAAAGTGTGACCTTGTATACATAGATGAAGATAGTCGGACTGCCGTGCTCGCTCAAGGATACTTTTCGCAGGATGATGCAAAGAATCAAGCGCCAGCCAACAAGGCGACTGGACTTGGCACCGCTGCTTCTTGGGTGATAGGGAATGAACGAGCTGACGAACTGGAACCATCACTCGCTACTGCCGCTGCCGACCTGCATCAGGCTATCGTCGAAAACGAGATCGAATCTATTGAACTGTGGTATTCGCATAATCTTCCCGAATCGAAAAATGTCGAAGATGAACTTGAGCGAGTTGCATCTGCGACAAGTGCCATTGTCAAATCTCGCTACCCAGCGCACACTATTGACGTTCGTGCACTTGAAGTCGGGCGCGACACCCTTGAAGACTGGTATCTCAGTACCCGTAGTCCAATCCTGGTGAACGATATCATTGAAGTTCCTTCACATGATTGGTTTAAAGAAGGCGGTGACGGTTGGCAAGCAATTTGCACATCGGTTCCAGCGGCCTGGCTGCATGGCCTCTACGAAGAACATGGAGATCGTCTATTCTCCGCTAATGTTCGAGGGTATATGCCTCGAAGGCGGTCAGCGAATAACATCAATTTCGGTATTGAACAAACAGCTAAGACGCAACCTGGGCGCTTCTGGGCGTTCAATAACGGTGTAACTGCTCTCGTGCATGGCATTATTGAAAGCGTTCCGGGGAATCCTTTGAAGCTTTCAGGAATAGGTGTTGTTAATGGGGCTCAAACTACCGGGTCGCTCGCACGTGTGCCAGTGGATTCGCTAGGCGAAGCGCGTGTATTGATTCGCTTTGTACAAGCTTCTAAGCCGGAACTTGTTAAGGATATCATCACCTACAATAATAGTCAGAATCAGATCAAGCCTTCCGATTTTCGTAGTGGGGACCGAATTCAGGATCGTCTGCGCCGAGAGTTCGCCAAAGTACCGGATGTTACTTATCTAGGTGCCAGACGCGGTGGACAAGAAGATAGGGCACGACGGCCTTCGAACTTGTTGCCCTCCGATACTGCAGCGCAGGCATTGGCCTCTTTTCACCAGGACCCGAGCGCCGCCTATCATGAGTTGCGTAGCATCTGGGAGAAGGACAGCGTCTACTCGCGTTATTTCTCAGAGCACACTACAGCGGTGCATATTGTATTCTGCTACTCACTTTGGTTAAGTGTTACTCATGCGAAAGCCGCCCTGACTGAGCGAGCAGAGGCCGACCGGACATCAGATGACAGGGAGGCATTGGACTTCCTGCGTCGTCGCGGTTCTCTTTATCTGCTAGTAGCCGCAATCGCAGGATCAGCGGAGATCTATCTGGGACGCGCAATCGTGGATAACTTCAGCTTGTCCTTTGGGGAAAATGTTAGTCCTGTAAAAGCCGCAGAAATATGGACCCCGCTGGTAGACGCGCTCCTTTCGTTTGCCCCAGATCAATTGGGTGCAGTTTTTGATGATGGAGGACTTCGGCGGCGTGAATTGGTTGAATCGGCACTTAAAAAGTTTCGCGCTTCTGTCAACTCTACCAAGCGAGTCAATGAAGCATTGTTTGCAGAATTTCGCAAGCATGTCAGTATTGATAAGGAAAAAAATTGACTAATCGAACAGTCTGGCTTCTTGTTCAAAAGGCATGACGATTGGTGATCATGAATGTGCGAGTTGCACGCGGAAAGCAGTGCCCCCCGGTCCGCTAGGGACCGGGGGGCACTGCTTGACTGTTGCCGTTGCTTACTTCAGTTCCGAAGACGACTTGTTCAGCAGGCGGCGCGCGACGATGAGCTGCTGGATCTGCTGGGTGCCCTCGAAGATGTCCAGGATCTTCGAGTCGCGGGCCCACTTCTCCAGCAGGGAGTTCTCGCTGTAGCCGAGGGAACCGGCCAGTTCGACGCAGCGCAGAGTCACGTCTGAGCCGGAGCGGCCTGCCTTGGCCTTGGCCATGCTGGCCTGCAGGGAGTTGGGCTGGCGGTTGTCGGCCATCCAGGCGGCTTCGAGGGCGAGCAGGTAGGCCGCTTCCCAGTCCGCTTCGAGCTGGAGGAAGGTGGCGGCCGCCGCGGACTGGGTGAAGGCGGGGCGGTCGTAGTCGATCTTGACGCCTGCTTCGGTCAGGATGCGGCGGGTTTCCTCCAGGGCGGCGCGGGCGACGCCGATGGCCATGGCGGCGACCAGGGGGCGGGTGTTGTCGAAGGTCTGCATGACCCCCGCGAAGCCCTGCTCGGTGTTGATTTCCGGGCTGCCGAGCAGGTTGTCCTTGTGGACGCGCACGTTCTCCAGGCGGAAGTGCGCGGTGTCGGACGCGCGGATGCCCAGCTTGTGCTCAAGGCGCACCAGCTCGAAGCCGGGGGTGCCGCGGTCGACCACGAAGGACTTGATGGCGGCCTTGCCCAGCGAGCGGTCCAACGTGGCCCAGACGACGACGCAGTCCGCGCGTTCGCCGGAGGTCACGAAGATCTTCTCGCCGTTGAGGACGTAGTAGTCGCCGTCCTTGACTGCGGTGGTGCGGATGGCGCCGGAGTCCGAGCCGGTGTCGGGCTCGGTGATGGCCATCGCGGCCCACTTGCCCTTGTAGCGCTCAAGCTGCTCGTCGTTGGCGACCGAGGCGATGGCCGCGTTGCCCAGGCCCTGGCGGGGCATGGTCAGCAGCAGGCCAACGTCGCCCCAGCACATCTCGATGGTGCCGAGAAGGAGCTGGAGGTTGGAGCCGTTCTTGTTGCCTTCCTTGTCCTTCTTCTCGCCGCGGCGCACGCCGCCCGCGCCGGTGCCGCCACCCGAGGCCGACAGGCCGTCGAGGAGCGCGGCCAGCATGTCGAGCTCCTTGGGGTAGGTGTGCTCGGCCTGGTCGTACTTGCGCGAGTTGGGTCGGAAGAACTCAGCCGCCGCCTGGTGGGCCTGGTCGACGAGCTGCTCGAACTTCTTCGGGATTTCGAGGTTGATCATCGTCTTCTCCTGTTTCCTTGCCCTCAGACGAGGACGATGCCCTCAGCGAGCCCGACCGCACGCAGATCCCGGTACCACCGCTCCACCGGGTGCTCCTTCACGAAACCGTGACCGCCCAACAGCTGCACGCCGTCGTTGCCGATCATCATTCCCTTCTCCGCGCACAGGCGGCGGGCCAGACCCGCCTCGCGCGCGTACGACTTGCCCTGCTCGGCGCGGCTGGCCGCGCGGTAGGTGAGCAGGCGCATGCCCTCAAGCTCGATGCCGATGTCGGCGACCTTGAACGCGACGCCCTGCCGGTGGCTGATCGGCTCGCCGAAGGCGACCCGCTCGTTGACGTAGGGGATCACGTAGTCGAGCACGGCCTGCGACGTGCCGACCGCCAGCGCGCTCCACGCGATCCGCGACAGGCGCACGCACTCGGTGTACACATCGGACTTGCCCTCGCCCAGCAGCGCGGTCGCGGGCAGCGCGACCTTGTCCAGGCGCAGCTTGCCCATGCCAGCGGCGCGCAGGCCCATGGCCGGGTCGGACTCGATGGTGACCCCGGCCGAGCCGGACTCGACCACGAACAGCGCCGGGCCGCGGCCGTCGAGGTCGGCGGCGACGACGAACAGCTCCGCCTGCGCCGCGCGCGGCACCAGGGACTTCACGCCCTCGATGACGAAGCCGCCCGCGCGGCGGTACGCCTTGGTCTTGAGGGTGAACGGGTCGAACAGCGGGCGCGGCTCCTGGATGGCCAGCGCCGCGGCCGGGATGTTGTCGCCGACGAACGCGGGCAGGTAAGTGGCCTGCTGCGTCTCGTCGCCCCACAGGACCAGGGCGGTGCTGACCGCGGACGGCGCGAGGCACGCCACGGCCAGGCCCATGTCGCCGTGCGCCATGGCCTCGGCGACCAGGACGTTGGTCACCGAGGACCGCTCGGTGCCCAGGCCGCCGAGCTCCTCGGGCACCCCGACCAGGGTGACGCCGAGTTCGGCGACCAGCGACAGCAGCCCCTGCGGGGTGTCGCACTTGGCGTCCGCGTCGGCGGCGATGGGCCGCAGCTGCTCGGCGGCGAAGTCCACCACCGTCTCGCGGATCATCTGCTGCTCTTCGGTGGGCGTGAGGTCGAAAAGACCCCGCTGCGGCGCCGACGGCAGCCGCTGGGGCTTGCCCAGCTTGGTCGCCGAGGCGAAGGTGCGGCTGGCCGCACCGACCGCGGTGAACCCGGTGCGGGTTGCTTCGTAGAGCCCGCGCTCCACCGGCTTGCGCAGGCCGAACCGGTCGAGCACCGCCGTGCTCGCCAACCGGTTCAGCACGGCGAGCGCCGAACCCATGGCATCGCGCCTGGGCTGCCGCACGCCTGCTCCGTCATTCCCCGCCATGGTGCTCCCACCTCGTCTCGGACCGTTGAATCGTGCTTACCTACTCTAGAGTAGCAAGCGCGCCAGATCGACTCCTGTGGCCCGGGTCACTTAGGGCCTGTGTGGCCTAGTGCGCGCTACCTGGTGGCCCGCCGCTTGTCGACCAGGTCGAGCAGTGGTTTTCCCTCGATATAGCGGTCGAGGTTGTCCTGGAACCGGCGGACCAACTCCTCCCGCCAGCCCGCGACGTCGCCGGACATGTGCGGGGAGATCAGCACGTTGGGCATCCCCCACAGCGTCGAGGACGGTGCCAGCGGCTCGTCGGCGAACACGTCGAACGCCGCGCCCGCGATCTCGCCCGCGTCGAGCGCGTCGACCAGATCGGACTGCGCGACCAGCCCGCCGCGGCCGATGTTGATCAGGCGGGCCGACCGGCGCATGGCACGCAGCATCCCGGCGTCGATCAACCCGGTCGTCTCCGGCGTCAGCGGCGCGGCGAGCACGACCCAGTCGGCGTCGGGCAGGACCGAGCGCAGGTCGGCCATCGGCGTGATGTCGCCCAGGTCCGGGTCGCCGCGGCGGGCCACCCGGCCGACCGCGGACACCCGCACCCCGGCCGCGGCGAGCTTGCGCCCGATCGCCCGCCCGATCGGGCCGGTGCCGACGATCAGCGCGCGCGAGCCGGACAGCCGCTCGGTCTCCCGGTGCTGCCACTTGCGCCGCTGCTGGTGGCGCAGGGTCGTGGCGAGGTCCTTGGCGAAGGCCAGCACGAGGGCCAACACGTATTCGGCCATCGGCTCGTCATAGACGCCACGCGAACTGGTCAGCGCGACGTCGCTATCCCGCAACTCGGGAAACAGCAGAGTGCCCGCCCCCGCGCTGGCGGTGTGCACCCACCGCACGGCGTGCGCGGCCTGCCAGACGTGGGCGAGCGCGGTGGAGCGCCGGTCCCAGACGAACACCACGTCGGCGCCGTCGAGCGCGGCGCGGAGCCGATCGGCTGTGGTGTAGCGGATTTCGGCCCGACCCTCCACTGGCGCCATCGCGGGTGGACGGTCGGCGCCGTGCAGGACCACGACGCGCGGTCGTGGGCGGGTGTCCATCGCGGAATGCATCCCCGTTCGGGTGGCCGAGCCGGACAAGCGCAGGCAACGCTAAGAACCGTTCCCGGCGGTGTCAAACCGGTGTCGGACGAGCGCTGGGCCTGGGCTTAACCAGATAGCGGAAAGGTGTTTCCCAGACTTCGGAAAGCACCGGAAAGAAGCGCGGGAGTGGCGCTGTGGTGAACTTTCCGGCCTGGTTTTCTCCTCAGAGTAGAGCGAGTGGTGCGCCGAACGGGTCGCGGCATCCCCGTTCGGAGCAACGTGCGGGCTCCGTCCGGTTCGGTCGCGGATTCCGGCGATCGGTCCGAGGTCCGGGGCGTGCCGCCAGTGTCCTCCATGGGCGGCGCCACGCCGTCGCCGCCGTCGCGTCGCAGGCTCCCACCTGCGGGTTCCTGGTCGGGCGACGGGGGTGGCTTGCTCTGAACGGCGCAACGCGCCGGGGTGGCGGCGCCGGGGTGAGTTGATCTAGGGGTGCTCGCCCTAGGGCCGTTGGACCCTTGTCGCTGTGAGGTTGAATACGAAAACATCCCCCGTATGCAGCAGAGATACCCCTGGTGCGCAGACCTTCCCCCGGCTAGCATCACTCTCCGTCAGGGCCATCATCGAATCCGACGGTCAGGTGTCGGGGGGAGCGATGAGCCGGGACACCGCGCCGACTCGATCCCGGACGGCGCACCTCCCCAATCGGTGTGTGGCTAAGTGTGTGGGGGCCCCAAGTGAGTTCGACAGCTTCCTCGCCCGCGTCCGGCGCCCTGGAAGAGACCGCGCGGCCTGCCGTGCGGCCCCAGAGCACGGACGCCGTTTTCGCGCGGCTCAAGAGCGCCGCCTTCCACGAACTCGTGGAAGCCTCGCTCAAGGGCGACCAGGAGGCGATCGGCACCCTGTTCGCCTGGATCAACCCGGCGATCATCCGCTACTGCCGGGCTCGGATCGGGCGCACCGGCTCGGCGTTCTCCAACGCCGACGACGTGGCCCAAGAGATCCTGCTCGCCGTCCTCGGCGCGCTGCCCCGCTACTCCGACGACCGCGAGTCGTTCCTGCCGTTCGTCTACGGCATCGCCTCGCACAAAGTCGCCGACTACTACCGCCGCTCCGGCCGTGACCGCTCCGAGCCGGTCGCCGACGTGCCGGACACCATCGACCACGGCCTGGGCCCCGAGCAGATCACCCTGCGCGGCGAGATGCGTACCCGCCTGGTCAAGCTTCTCGACACCCTCGCCCCGCGCCAGCGCGAGATCCTGGTGCTGCGCCTGGTCGTCGGCCTGTCCGCGCAGGAGACCGCCGCGGCGATCGGCCTGACCGCCACCGCCGTCCGCGTGGCCCAGCACCGCGCGCTGAACCGGCTGCGCGGCGGGCTCTCGGCCAGCGAGTGGCTCTGAGCGCCGCCGCGGCCCCGGTTCGACCGGCCTAATCCGCTTTCTTGGCCCGCAGGTAGAGCTGGACCTCGATCCGGCCCGGCTCCGCCTCGGCCTCGAACTCCCGCAGCGCCACATCGGTGAACCCGGCGTCCGCGACGACCTGCTTGAGCTGCTCGGGCGGGTACGCCGAGACCGTGGTCGGCGAGCCGAGGAAGTTCACCGGGAACGTGTCGAAGTCGCCCTGCACCATGCTGAGCACCAGCAGCCCCGGCCCGCGCAGAGCGGTCCGGATCGAGCGCAGGGTGGCCTCGATGTCGGCCTTGGACAGCATCAGCAGCGCGAAGAACGCCACCGCCGCGTCGAACTCGCCCAGCTTGGCGAGGTCCCTCAGGTCGCCGTGCAGGTAGGTGGCTCCGGGGGCCTGCTGGCGGGCCAGGTCGAGCATGACGGTCGACTCATCGATCCCGACGACCTCCAGCCCGGCGTCGAGCAACTGCTTGGTGGTAGGCAGGCCGCTGCCGCAGCCGAGGTCGAGCACCCGGGCGCCGGGGGGCAGGTGCTCGATCAGCCACGCGGTCTCGGCGATCTGCACGTCGCGTTCGACGAACGACTCGTCGTACCGCTTGCCGATCAGGTCGAACGCGGGCGCTGGGTTCTCGGTAGCCACGCGGACCAGCATGCCGGGGCGGCCTGCATCGGTCCAGTGGCCGAACGGGCTACACACCCGGCCGGGAATGAGATCTTGCCGACTCGCGTCAGGGGCTGGTCACGGCGCGCTCGAACACGTTCGCCGCCAGCGAGGCGAACCGCTCCTGGCGGCGGCGCTCGCGGGGGAACTCCAGCGCCTTGAGCGCGTCGGTCACCGCGGCCATGAACGGCGCTGGCCCGCAGGTGAACGCGTCGTGGTCGGCGTGCGGGCCCGCCAGGGCGACCAGGTCGGCCACGGTCGGCAGGCCCCGCTCGGACTCCAGCCAGTGCGTCACGCTCAGCCGCCGCGGGTGCTCGGCGGCGAGCCCGGCCAGCCGCTCGGCGAAGATCACCGACTCGGCGTCGCGGTTCGCGTAGACCAGCACGACCTCGCCCGTGCCGCGCAGCAGCGCGGACTTGACGATCGAGATCACCGGCGTGATCCCCGAGCCGCCCGCGAACAGCAGCAGGTCGGCGTCCAGCGACCGCGGCGTGAACAGCCCCGACGGCGGCAGCGCCGCCAGCACATCGCCGGGGGCGACGTTGTCGCACACCCAGTTCGACGCGTACCCGCCCGCGGTCCGCTTCACCGTCACCTGCAAGGGCTCCCCGGTGTGCGGCGAACTCGACAGCGAGTAGCAGCGCGCCACCGACCCGGTGCGGTCGCTGGGCACCCGCAGGGTGAGGAACTGCCCCGGCCGGTAGTCGAACGCCTCCTCGAAGACCACCGACCGCGCGTCCGGCGTCTCCGCGATCACCTCGGCCACCCGCAGTGGGTGCGCTGTCAGTGCTGTCGCTGCTGTCGGCTCGGTCATCAGCGGCCTCCCACGCCTCGGTCCCCACCCGATCATCCCGTGCCGGGACGGGTAGGGGGAACCCGTGAACCGGCGCGCAGGGCGGGGGTGAGGCGTCCGACGTGGTGGGCATGGGGGTAAGTGCGGTAGTGATCAATGGTGGGCGGCTCGGCGCCGGGGCAGCCGCCGCCGTGGTGATCGACATGGGGGCGGCTGGCATGGGGGCGAGTGGTCCGGTGGTCCCGTCGACCGAGCGGTGCGCGCGGGCGGCGGTCGACGCGGCGACGAGTGGGGCGCGTGCCCCGCATCCGGTTCCGCTCGTGATCATTAGGCATGACCTCCCCGCGCCGATCCCGGACCCCGCTCCTGGCGCCAGTTGACGCCGTGACCGCTCGCGCGGACTGAGCCACAGCAAGGGCAGCCAGCAACCTCACTGTGCAATTGCATAGACAGACCCGATGGGGCGTACTCGAATGAACCAAGATCGACTGAATGGGCGAGTGGATCAGCTTCGGACCGTGATCAATATGCCCCAAAAACACCGTCGAAACCACGATCGTGGAGTGCTTCGCGGCAGGTCAGCGGCCTGGTGGCGGTGCTGGTACCTTCTCGCGCAAGCGCCGCCGGGCAAACCCGTTCGGCAATTGCGGAACCGGGTCGAGTCGGGTGAGGAGGGGTCATGCCGTCCCAGGGGCCGCTGATCCCCCGGCGCCGCTTGGGCCTCGAACTGCGCAAGCTGCGCGAGCAGGCGGGCCTGCACCTCGAAGACGCCGCCCAGCACCTGGAGTGCTCGGCGTCCAAGATCAGCAGGCTGGAGACCGGGCAGGGCGTGCCCAAAGCGCGCGACGTCCGCGATCTCCTCGACCTCTACCAGGTTGACGACCAGAAGCAGCGCGACCAACTCGTCCGGCTCGCGGGCGAGGGGCGCAGACAGGCGTGGTGGCAGGACCTCTCGGACGTGGTCTCCAGCAACATGGACACGTTCATCTCGCTGGAGTCCGAGGCGTCCAACATCCGCCACTACGTCCAGTCCGTCGTGCCAGCGCTGATCCAGACCGAGGACTACGCGCGGGCGCTGCTGCGCGCGTTGGCGCCGCGCGACGGCGACGCGGAGCTGGAGAAGCGGTTGCGGCTGCGGCTGGGCAGGCAGGAGTTCCTGGCCGCGCGCGCGGACCCGCCGCGGATCAACATCATCCTCGACGAGGCGACCCTGCACCGGGTGGTCGGCTCGCCGAGGGTCATGGCGGGTCAGCTGCGGGCGCTGCTGGAGGTCGCCGAGCGCGGCAACGTCTCCCTTCGGGTCTATCCGTTCGCGGCGGGACCCGATCTGGCGATTCAGTGCACGTTCGTGGTGTTCACCTTCGAGAGCGAGTACGACCGCAACGCGGTCCACATCGAGCTCAGCGCGGGCGACCGCTGGCTGGAACAGGACAGCGACATCGTCCGCTACACCCGGATCTTCGACGAGCTCGGCCGCAAATGCCTCGACGTCGCCGAGAGCGCGGCCCTGATCCAGTCGATGATCGACCACTACACGACAAAGGAAGAGCAACACTAATGAGAATCAACTACCGGCAGAGCAGCTTCTGCTCGACCGGAGCCTGCGTCCAGGTCGCCGTTCTCGACAACGGCGACGTGTCACTGCGGGACTCGAAGGATCTCTCGGTCGCACCGCACACCTACACCCCGCAGGAGTGGGTCGCCTTCACCGCCGGTGTGAAGAACGGCGAGTTCGACCTCGTCCCGGGCGCGCTGCTCGACCGCTGACCTTCCTGGCCTGCCGGAGCCGCCGCGGTCGCGGCGGCTCTGGCGTGCCGTGTAACAGTCCGGTAACCTTGATCGCGGGTTGCTCGACGTCGTGTGACCGGGGGACCGGCCCAGTGAGACCTCACTGCGGCCGGTATGCGCGATTGTCAGGAGGCGGGACCATGTCAGAGCCGTTCATGCGGGAGCCGCGCGGCGGGTCGGCCCGGTTCCGCCGTAGCACCCTGTGCACCACCGGCGCGTGCGTGGAGATCGCCGTGCCAGCCGAGTCGGCGGCGCTGCTGATCGGCGACGGCCACGGCGGCGTGCTCAGCCTGCCCTCGCCAGCGGCCTTCCTCGCCCAGATCAAGCTCGGCCGCTTCGACGCCGCCCGCCGCTGAGGCGGATTCCCCTGTCCCCGCCCGGATTTCCGCTCGCGGGCCGGAGGACGAATGGCGGACGCGTCGGGCCGGTTCGCTACTCTCGGACACTGCCGCCGGGACCGCCGGTCCCCACACGCGAGGAGTGCCCGTCATCGAAGCTGGTCAGTTGGTCGCCAATCGGTATCGGCTGCTGGACACCATCGGCAGCGGCGCCATGGGCGTCGTCTGGCGAGCCAGGGACGAGCGCCTCGAACGCGTCATCGCGATCAAGCGGCTGATCATCCGGCCGGGGCTGTCCTCGGCGCAGACCGAGGAGGCGCGCAGACGCGCCATGCGCGAGGCGCGGATCGCGGCGCGGTTGCAGCACCGCAACGCCATCGCGATGCTCGACGTCGCCGAGCACGACGGCGACCCGTGCCTGGTGATGGAGTTCCTGCCCTCGCGCAGCCTGTCCGCTGTCCTGGCCGAGCAGGGCACGCTGCCGCCGGAGCAGGTGGCCGCGATCGGCTCGCAGGTCGCCGCGGCGCTGGCCGCGGCGCACGCGGCGGGCATCGTGCACCGCGACGTCAAGCCGGGCAACATCCTGCTGGACGACAAGGGCACGGTGAAGATCACCGACTTCGGGATCTCCCGGGCTATCGACGACGGCACCATCACCGAGACCGGGATGCTCGCGGGCACCCCCGCCTACCTCGCCCCCGAGATCGCCCGCGGCCAGGACCCCAGCCACGCCTCGGACGTGTTCTCCCTTGGTGCCACGCTCTACCACGCCGTCGAGGGCAAACCGCCGTTCGGCCTGAACCCCAACCCGCTGGCGCTGCTGCACGCGGTGGCCTCGGGCAACGTCGCGCCGCCGCGCAACGCGGGCCCGATCACGCCCGCGCTGATGTCGCTGCTGCGCGCCGACCCGGCCGACCGGCCCACCATGGACGAGGCCGCGAGCGTGCTGGCGCTGCCCACGGCGCCGATGCCCATCCCGACGCGGGCGCCGGTGTTCGAGCAGCGCACGGTCCCCGGCCGCGCCGCGGTCGCGCCGACGCTCCAGGCCGCCCGGCCGCGCGCGGAGTCGGTCACCGTGCCGCACCGGACCGCCGCGCCCGCCCCGGCGCCGCGCCGCGGTCTGCTGGTCGCCGCCCTCGCTGGCGTGCTGGTCCTGGCCGCGGCGCTGACCCTGGTGATCGCCAACGCGGGCGAGCAGCCGGGGGCCCAGCAGCCGAGCACGGTCACCTCCGTGGTCACGGTGAGCCAGGAGCCCGAGGCGAGCAGGCAATCGGTCACGACGACCACGCCCGCGGCGACCGAGAAGGTCACCGTCTACAGCGAGGCTGGCCTGCACGTGGTCAGGTACTACGGCAGCGACCAGTCGCCCGAACAGCGGTGGGAGCTGCTCGGCCCCAACGGCAAGGCGGTCTTCGGCGACTTCGCCGGGTTCGCCGCGTACTGGGGCCAGTACGACTACATCAGCTCCCGCAACGCCAACGGCGTCACGCCCAACCCGGACGGCTCGGTCAACGTCCCCCTCGACGTGACGGTGAAGTCCGCGGCGGGCGAGGTCACCGCGAAGAAGACCGTGAAGGTGATCCGGGTCGGCGGGCAGTACCTCATCGACTCCGACTCCCGGTAACCGCCGCCCGCGTCCACCCGGGACGTTCCACCTGGGACTGATTGCGGGAACAGCGGGCAGATGGCAGCGTGGGGGCCTTCCCGGGGTCAAGGAGGACCACCATGCCGATGATGCCCGTGACGGACTCCGTTTTCCTGCTCGGCGAGTCCCGGGAGCATCCGCTGCACGTGGGCGGTCTGCAGCTGTTCGAGCTGCCCGACGGCGCCGGGCAGGAGTACGTCGGCGGCCTGCACCGCGACCTGCTCACCCACTCCGTCGCCGGGCTGTTTCGGCGGCGGCTGCGCGGGCCGATCGGCAGCCTCGGCCAGTGGGCGTGGACCGACGACGACCGGCTCGACCTCGAATACCACCTGCGCCTGTCCGCCCTGCCCGCCCCGGGCCGGGTGCGGGAACTGCTGGAACTGGTGTCGCGGCTGCACGGCTCGCTGCTCGACCGGCACCGGCCGCTGTGGGAGACCCACCTCGTGGAAGGCTTGCAGGGCAACCGGTTCGCGGTCTACACCAAGGTGCACCACGCGCTGCTCGACGGCGTGTCCGCGCTGCGCATGCTGCGACGGTCGCTGTCCACCGACCCGGACGAGCGCGCGATGCGCCCGCCGTGGGCGCCCCGGCCGGGCGACACCCGTTCCGCCGCGTCGCCCGCGCACCGGCTCGCGACCGTGGCGCACGCCGTGCGGGACCTGGCGGGCATGGGCCCGGTCATGGCGAAGTACGTCAACCAGATGTTCCGGGAGCAGTCGGCGACGCTGCCGTTCGAGGCGCCGAAGACGATGTTCAACGTGCCCATCACCGGGGCCCGCCGCTTCGCCGCGCAGGGGTGGCCGCTGGAGCGGGTGCGGGCCATCGGCGCGGCCACCGGCACGACCGTCAACGACGTCGTGCTCGCCATGTGCGCGGGCGCGCTGCGGCAGTACCTGCTGGAACTGGGCGCGCTGCCGGACAAGCCGCTGGTCGCCGCCGTGCCGATCTCACTGCGCCGGGACAGCGACGGCACTGGTGGCAACGCTGTCGGGCTGATCCTGGCGACCCTCGCGACCGACTTGGCCGAGCCCGCCGAGCGGCTGCGCGCGATCGCCGCGTCCACCCGCCGAGGCAAGGCGTTTTACCAGGGCATGAGCCCACTGCAGATCACCGCGCTGAGCGCCATCCCGCTGGCCCCGCTCGCGGTGGCCCTGCTGCCCGGCGCGGTGCGGATCGCGCCGCCCGCGTTCAACGTGCTGATCAGCAACGTGCCGGGCCCGCGGACGCCGCTGTACTGGAACGGCGCGCGCATGCAGGGCCTCTACCCCGTGTCGGTGCCGTACGAGGGCCAGGCCCTCAACATCACCGTCACCAGCTACGCGGGCTCGCTGGAGTTCGGGCTGACGGGGTGCAGGCGCAGCGTTCCCCATCTCCAGCGCCTGCTCACCCACCTGGACACGGCCCTGGGCGCCCTGGAGAAACAGGTGCTCACGCCGTGAGCGGCCTCAGCCGCTCTTGCGTCGGAACTGGCGCTTGCCGCCGACCTTGCCGTGCGCGTCGTGGACCTTCGACCCGCCGGTCACGTGGTCCTCGCCGGACTTGGCCAGGGCCTGCTTGCGGGCGAGCGCCTCGCGGAAGCGGCTCTTGAGGTCCTGGGGTTCCGCGGCGTCCTCAGGTTCAGGCTGCTCGGGCTGATCGGGCTGATGGGACACAGCGGACCTCCACGTCGAAAGTGAATGGTGGGGCCAGCCTCGCACGGGCCTACGGCGATGGTCGACTCGATTTCGCGCCGGTCCCCCACCCGTCGTCCACACAGCCTATCGCGGCGTCTCGGCGCGCGCCGCGAGCCCGTCGGCCCATGCCAGCTAGTGACGGCCCAGACCGTCGTGCGCGGCGGCGGGACGCCAGTGCCGCGAGCCTAGTGCCGACGGGGTGCGTGATGATCGTGCCCGGAGGCCGCCCATTACCCTTTTGGGCGGAGGAGAACGGTGAATTTGCTAGACCACATCGCTTTGGTCGCGGACCTGGCAGGCCGGTCGGATCTGGACTTCCGCGCGCTCGCCGCCGACGAGCACCTGCGGTTCGAGCTGTACCGGGCGGCCGACCCGGCCGACGACCGCGCCTTCCTTGAGGTCGTCCTGCGCGATCCCGACCACGCGATGGCGGTGGCCGCCGCGGTCGCCCGCATCGACGACCGGGGCAAGACCCTGCCGGACTTCGTGCGCTGGGCCGAGCACGTCCGCCCCGCCGTCGCCCACGTCGAGTTCGTCCGCTCCCGCCTGGACGAGTGGTGCCTGCTGTGCGACGCCCTGGCGGGCAAGCCCGTTTCCGAGAACGCCGTGCTGGCCGCGTCGGACTGGGCCCAGCGCAAGCTGGCCGCCGAGGTCGACGGCGATCTGCTGGCCCTGCTCGCCGTGCACGGCAGGACCCGCCGGGTCCGGGCGATGACCCGGGTCCCCCGCCCGGTCCGCCCCCGCCGGTGCGCGGACTGATTTCAGACGACTCTCGGTTAGTCCGTTGTGGACGGTGAGTCGCTGGGCTGAGTGGTGTTGGTTCGGCGGTGGATAAGGAACTCGGCGAACTCGGCGACCACTTCTAGGCGGCGGTCCTCCGCGACCGGGTCCGGGGTGATTTCCCGGCGGATCGCCTCGCCGTCGAAAATGTGCTCCAGGGTGTTGACCAGCATCTCAAGGTCGTCGTCGGGGAACAGTTCGCTGCCCGGGATCAGGCGGGCGACCTCGATGATCTCGGCGAAGAACCGGCGGCCGGTCTCGCTGAGCCGCACGCGCAGGTCCGGGTCGGTGCGGGCGGCCACCATCAGCTCGAACCACACGACGTTTTCCGGGTTGCGGTGGCGGCCGCGCATCAGCCGCAGCGCGTCGAGAAGCGTCGGCTCGCGCAGGTCGGCCAGTTGCCGCCGGGCTTGGGCGATGTGCCGCCTGCCGACCTCGGCCGCGGTGGCGACCATCAGGTCGAGCCGGGAGTCGAAGTGCCGGAACAGCCCGCCGCGGGACACGCCGGAGCGTTCGCAGATCACGCCGAGCGAGGCGTTGGCGTATCCGATGTCGGCGATGGTGGAGATCGTCGCGTCGATCAGCCGCCCGATCGTCGTCGCGCGGCGCTCCTGCTGGGTGCGCCGTCGCGGCACGCTCTGGGCCGCCTGGCCGTCGCGTTGTTTGGCCGCGGGCGGCGCGTTTGTGGCGTAATCCACCATGGCGTCAGGCTACGGTACTCACTCTGGGATAAATTAGAGACCGATCGGTCGTTTCTTATTGACGTTCGGAAGATCGATCCGATTCCATTCTGGGCATGGTGTGGGACACACGATCCCGACGTTGACCGCGACGGGCTGTCGCGATCGGCCACCTGATCAGTCGACCTCACGTCCCGACTCAGTGTGGAGTTGCCGAATGCCCATTTCCCTTCGTCGTGGCCTGGTCGCCACCGTGTCCGCGACGCTGGTCGCCGCGGGCGCCGTGGCGGTCTCGGCGGTGAGCGGCCCGTCCGCGATCGCCGCCGACTCGACCTCGGTCTACACCCCGCCCTCCTCCCTGCCCGCCGGTCAGAACGGCGACATCATCAAGTCCCAGCCCTCGACGTTCAACGGCGCGAAGGCGACCCGCATCCAGTACCTGTCCCGGGACAACAAGGACAAGCCGGTCGCGGTCAGCGGCACGGTCCTGGTGCCGAACACCGCGTGGAGCGGCCCCGGCGAGCGGCCGATCGTGGCCTACGCGCCGTTCACTTTCGGCATGGGCGAACAGTGCGCGCCGTCGAAGACCATGGCGGGCGAGGGCTCGTCGGACCTGGTGTCCGGTTTCCAGAACAGCTTCGTCAGCGCGCTGCTCAACGCCGGGTTCGCGGTGGCGCAGACCGACTACATCGGGCCGTGGGTCCAGGGCAGCGGCGAGCACCCGTACGTGAACCGGCTGGCTGAGGCGCACACCGTGCTCGACGTGGTCCGCGCGGCGCAGCGGCTGCCGGGAACCGGTCTGCCCGCCAACGGTCCGGTGGGCATCGCGGGCTACTCCGAGGGCGGCTCCGCCGCGGCGTCCGCGGCCGAGTTGGCCGCCACCTACGCGCCCGAACTCGACATCAAGGGCGTCTACTCCGGAGCGCCGCCCGCGGACAAGGCCGTGCTGGCCAAGTCGCTGGACGGCGGCCTGTACGTCGCGTTCCTGGGCTACGCGCTGATCGGCATCAACCAGGGCTACCCCGAGGCCAACATGATGGGCCTGGCCAACCAGGCTGGCGCCGACCTGTTCCTCCAGGCCCGCAAGACCTGCACGCTGAACGCGGTCTTCCAGTTCATGGGCAAGCAGACGAGTTCGCTGACCAAGGAAGGCAAACCGGTGTCGGCGTACCTTTCCCAGGCGCCGTTCGACGCGATCATCGCGGAGAACCGGCTCGGCACCATCAAGCCCGCCATGCCGGTCATGGTCCAGCACGGGGCGATGGACGACGTGATCCCGGTCGCCGTTGGCAAGCAGATGGCCAAGGACTGGTGCGGCAAGGGCGCGAACGTCCAGTGGAAGGACCTGATTTCCTTCTCGCCGATCCTCTCCCACGCCATGGGCATGATGTCGGCGTCCGGCGACGCGACCGCCTTCCTCAAGAGCGCGTTCACCGGGCAGGCGGGCACGGGCAACTGCGGCAAGTTCTGATCGCCTGAGCACACCGTCATGGGTGTGGGGCCCTTTCCTGGCGCTGGACGCCGGGAAGGGGCCCTTCGCCGTCGGTGGGCCGCCGCGCTGGAGATGCCGGGTTTTCAGGCGGGAAGCTCGTACTCCAGCTCGAAGAAGTGCTCCTTCTCCGGGGTGATGGTGATGGTGGCTGTGCCGCGCATCCCCTTGAGCTCACCGGTCGCGGAGCCGGGGACCACGAAGTAGCGGGAGCTGAGTTCGCCGCGGTCCTGGCTGGAGCTGTGGGAAAGGACGAAGCTGCCCTTCTTGCCGTGCACCGTGCCCTCGAAGTACTCGATGCCGACGTATGTGGCCGACTTCTCCTCCGTGGTCTGCGCCATGATCATCTCGGTGTGGCCGCGGCCGTCGATGTCGCCGCCCGCGAACAGGCGCGATGACTTGCCGTGCAGCAGTTTCGCGCCTTCGGTGACCCGGAAGGGCTCGTCCGCCTCTTCCCAGACGTCGAGGTCGAACTGGCTTCTCGCGGTTGGCACGGTTGGACTCCCTGTGGCTTGAGGTTTTTCGGCCGCCACCATAGCCAGTCCAGCGTGTCACCGCGCGCGGTCGCCGGGCCGCTCAAAGTTGAGCGGCGCCGGGCCCGGCGGGGCCGCAGCATCGGGGGGTCGAATGTGTGCCCGACTCGTCGAAGGCGGCGCGATGCCGATTCCCCCGGGGCAAGACCGACCGAGCCGACCGAGCCGGACTGAAGCCGCGGCCGCGGTGATCGGGGCGGACGAGGCGCACGTCTGGGTCCTCGACCCGCACACGCTGGCCATGTCCGACCTGGTGTCGGCGTGCCGGGAACTGCTGTCCGACGACGAGCGCGCCCGCGTGCGCCGCCGCCGGTTCGACCGGGACCGGCACACCGCGCTCGCCGCGCACGCGTTGGCCCGAACCGCGTTGAGCTGGTGCGCGCCCGAGATTCACCCGGAGGAGTGGGTTTTCGGGCGCACCGAGCACGACCGGCCGGAGGTGCGCGGGCCGATCGTGCTGCCGCCGCTGCGGTTCAACGTCTCGCACACCGACCGGCTCATCGCCTGCGTGGTCACCTCGGGCATCGCCTGCGGAATCGACGTCGAGGTGGTCGACCGGGACACCGACGTCGACCTGCTGGCGCGCAACATCTGCACGCCCGCCGAGTTCGCCAGCCTGGCCCGGCTGCCCGACATCGCCCGCAGGGGCCGGTTTTTCCGGTACTGGACGCTGAAAGAGGCCTACAGCAAGGCGCGCGGCCTCGGGCTGTCGGTCCCGTTCGAGCGGCACGGCTTCGACTGGGACAGCGGGCCGATCCGGCTGCGCGCCGACGACCCCGCCGACGACCCGGAGCACTGGCAGTTCGCCCAGTGGCCGGTGACCGACCGGCACATCCTCGCGGTCGCCCTGCGCACCGGAGCGGCGCCGGACCGGCGCGTCATCCGCCACCCGACCCCCACCGAGGCGTCCGAATCGGACACTCCCGGGGTCTTCGCGCGTTGGAGGTTTGAAAACCATGACTAGAACCGTGCTCATCACCGGATCGGCCGTCCTGACCGGCGCGCATCTCGCCGCGCGCAGGCTGTCCGCGTCCGCCGACTACGTCGTGTTCGCGCCCTGGGGCGCGGACCAGCCCAGCGGCGCGGACCTCGTCGCGGCGGTGCGGCGGGTGCTGCGGTCCACTGTGTCCAGTGGCGCGGCCGACATCGGCCGGATGCGCTGCCTGCCCTACGGCGAGGGCCTCGCCCGCGCGTTACCCGAGGGGTGGCGCATCGAAGAGGTGTGGTGTCTGACCGGAACGCCGTGGGTGGGCGGTGAGCAGGTCGCGGCGGCTGATCTCGTCGGCACGCGCAGGCTGCTGGACGAGTTGGGGCCACTGGGCGTGCGCGAGCTGAACCAGGTGGGGTCGGTGTACGCGGCCGGACTGGACGCGGGGCACGTCGCGGAGGTCCCCTGGGACGTCGATGACGGGCTCGGGGACGAGGTTTCCGCCCAGTACACGGCGATGGAGCGGGAAGTGGTCAGCGCGTGCGCGGCGGCGGGGGTGGCGCACCGGACGTTCCGCACGGGCCTGGTCGTCGGCGAGAGCCTTGGGCTGACCGGGTTTCCGCGTGAAGGCGCGGCGCCGCTGTTCGGCGCCCTGCACGACCTGGTGCGCGAGGTGCGCGAGCGGCTGCCGGAGTACTTCGAGCACCAGCCGCTGCGCTGGCCCGCCCGTCCGGGCGGCAGCCTCGGCCTGATCGAGGTCGGCGAGGCGGCGGAAGCGTTGCTGTGTCTGGGATACAGCGAGCCGCAGGGGGTGGTGCGCCATGTGGTGGCGCCGTCGAACGTGAGCGTGGAGAAGCTGGTCGACCAGATCGGCGCGGCCTATGACATTCCGATCTCGGCCGTCGCGGACCCGGACGAGTTGACCGCCGTGGACCGGCTTTTCACGGCCCGGCTGGGCGCGTTCACCGAGTTCCTCAGCGCCCGCACCACCTTCGACCACGCCGAGCGCTGCGGTCCGGAAAGCCAGGTGGGCCCCGACCTGCTGCGCCGGATGCGGCGCGGCCAAGACCTCGCCGCCCGCGCCGCCGCCCGGCACGTCGCCGAGACCAGGATGGGTATGCGGCGGCGCACCATCGACGCGCACGGCGCCCCGCTGACCTACGAGGTCGCGGGCGCCGACGGCCCGGTGCTGGTCATCCTCAACGCGCTCGGCCAGGGCACCGGGTTCTGGTACCGGGTGGTGGACCGGCTCGCCGACCGTTACCGGGTGATCCTGTGGGAGCCGCGCGGCACGGACTCGCCGGTGTCGGTGCTGCTTCCCGACCAGGTCAACGACCTGATCGAGGTGCTGCGCCACGAGCGCGTCGACGCGTGCGACCTGCTCGGCTGGTGCACGGGCCCGAAGGTGGCGGTGGAGTTCGCCCGGCGGCGGCCGTCCGCGGTGCGGTCGATGGTGCTGCTCAACGGTTCTTTCCGCGCCAGCGGGCGCACGGGGGACCCGGACACGCCCTACGAGCGCAACCTTGAGGCGCTGTGCCGCATGGTCGGCGGCCAGCCGCACCTGGCGAAGTCGATGCTGCGCATGTTCGGGCTGCGGGAGGAGTTCGACCCTGTCGACGAAGCCGACCCGCACCGGCTCGCCGAACGCGTGCTGTCGCTGGCGAACCGCGCCCTCGCCGAGGACCTGCGGCACCCGTTCCGGTCCCCGGCCACGCTGGTGAACTACGCGCGGCAATTGCTGGACTTCTGGGCGCACGACAGCATCGCCGACGCCGAGTCCGTCACGACCCCGATGCTGTTCATCGGCGCGGAGTTCGACACCGTGGCCTCCCCGGAGCGGTTCCGGCAGTCCGCGGCGGCGTTCCCGAACGCCCAGCACGTCCAGATCGACGGCGCCACCCACTACGTGATGCATGACCGACCCGACCTCGTCGCCGCGCTGGTGGACGGCTTCCTGCGCGGGCACCCGCGCGACGACCTCGCCGGGCTGCGCTGGTCGGACCTGCTGGAAGTGCGCTGACCTGCGCAGTTTTGCCTACTGGACAAGGTTCGCGCGGCGGACAGTGAATGTCCCGCGCCCCTTCGACAGAGGAGTCGCCGTGACCCGTGACCCACTCACCCGCGTCCACACCCTGCTCGACCCCGGGCATATCCGGCTGCTGCAACCGCAGGACGACTGCGGCGTGCTCACCGCCCGCGGCACGATCGAAGGCGAGCCGGTGATCGTCTACTGCACCGACCCGACCCGCATGGGCGGCGCGATGGGCACAGAAGGCTGTCGGCGCATCGTCCACGCGATCGAAGCCGCGGTGACGCAAGGGATTCCGGTGCTCGGCCTGTGGCACTCCGGCGGCGCGCGGCTGGCTGAGGGCGTGGTGGCGCTGGACGCCGTGGGCAAGGTCTTCCACGCCATGGTGCGGGCATCCGGGCGGGTGCCGCAGATTTCGGTAGTGCTCGGCCCTGCCGCCGGTGGCGCCGCCTACGGTCCCGCGCTGACCGATGTGGTCGTGATGAGCGCGAACGGGCGGGTGTTCGTGACCGGCCCGGAGGTTGTCCGGTCGGTGACAGGGGAAGTGGTCGACCAGGAGCAACTGGGCGGCGCTCAGGCGCACGGCCGCAAGTCCGGCGTGGTGCACGTGACCACGGCGGATGACGAATCGGCGATAGGCGTGGGCCGGGAACTGGCGGCGCTGTTGGGACGGCCGGGATGCGTGAACGCCCGGCTGCTGGGCGAGTCGGTGGACCTGGGTGGTTTCCTGCCGGAGCGGGCGAATCGGGCGTATCCGGTGAAACCGTTGGTGGACGCGCTGTTGGACGCGCCGGGAATCGAGTTGCATCCCCGGTGGGCGCCGAACATCAACACGACGCTGGGGCGGTTCTCTGGGCGCACGGTTGGGGTGGTCGCGAACAATCCGCTGCGGTTGGGTGGCTGTCTGGACGCGACTTCCGGGGAGAAAGCGGCGCGGTTTGTGCGGATGTGTGATGCTTTTGGGATTCCGTTGATTGTGTTGGTTGACGTGCCTGGCTATCTTCCTGGGGTGGGGCAGGAATGGGGTGGTGTTGTCCGGCGCGGGGCTAAGTTGCTGCATGCTTTTGCTGAGGCTACGGTTCCTCGGGTTACGGTTATCACGCGTAAGGCTTATGGGGGCGCGTATTTGGCGATGAACGCGCGGTCGATGGGGGCGCATACGGTTCTCGCTTGGCCTACTGCGGAGGTGGCTGTTATGGGGGCTGAGGCGGCGGTGAATGTGCTGCATCGTAAGACGCTCGCGGCTACTCCTGAGGCTGAGCGGTCGGCTGTTCGGGCTCGGCTGGTTGCTGAGCAGCTTCGGTCTGCTGGTGGGGTGGATTCTGCGCTGCGGATCGGGGCTGTGGATGACGTGATTGAGCCGATGGAGACTCGTAAGCGTATTGCGGCTGCGTTGATTGAGGCTGGGGAGCGGCGGGGGTGGCACGGTAATATTCCGTTGTGAGGGCTGGTTGTGCGGGGTTGCTCGGTGGGGTTTTTGGTTCCCGGGGTGGCTGGCTCGTGTGGGGTTGCTCGATGGGGTGGAGTGGTTTCTTTGGGGCCTTGGCCTCAACCGGTCGGTGCGACACTGTGGGATGATCATGGGGACTGATCGGAGTGTCGCCTGGTGGCGTTGAACGTGCCGTTGTCCTCGGA
>NZ_JBVJIN010000067.1:0-28530 GCF_055586285.1 Actinokineospora sp. NPDC051303 | reverse complement strand
GGGTGGGGAGCCTACGGCCCCACGACCACGGCAAGTTTAGGGATCTTCCTTCACCCCCAAAGAAACCACTCCACCCCATCGAGCACCTGGCAGGGTTCGTGCGGCTTCGTGGGGGACGGGTTCGCTGCTCCACCCATCGAGCACTGGGCGAGCGTAGGTGCGGCCTGGCAGGGGGTTGGGTTGGGTTCGCTGCTCGTTCCACCCCATCGAGCACCTGGCGAACCTCGGTTTGACCTGGTCGGGGGGTGGATTCGCTGCTCGTTCCGCACCATCTGGCACCTGGCGGGAGTTGGTTCAACCTGACAGGGCGGGTTGGCTACGCCCTCCTGCACCCCGGATGTGGCCTGGGCAGGGAGCAGGTGCGCTGTTCCACCCACTTATCTGGCACCGGCACAGCAGAAGGCTGGATGCACCTGACAGGAGCAACCGGGTAGGTCAGGTTTGCGGAGATGCCGCCTAGCCAGCCGGGTGACAGACACCCCTGAACACACCCACTCGCCCATCAGGACGGCGCTCCCGCTCCCGCGAACCCCCACGCCAAGCAAGCTCCCCTCGCCAAACCCACCCTCCTGCCAGGCCGAATCCGGCCCCCAGATGCCCGCCGAGAGCGGAACAGCGAACCCACGCTCCTGCCAGGCAGCGCCCACGCCCGCCAGGTGCTCGATGGGGTGGAGTGGTTTCTTCGGGGGAGAAGGAAGATCGCTAAGCTGGCTCCGCACGTGTGAGGCCGAAGGCATCCCACCCGTCTTTCACACGGCGATCTTCCTTCGTAGGGGCCCCGAAGAAACCACTCCACCCCATCGAGCAGACCCCCACAAAGACCCCCCAACTAGGTGCTCTCAACAACCTGACCACGAGCAACATGGAACCGCCGAGTCGTGTGAACAGCGTCCAGCATCCTGCGATCATGCGTGACCAGCAGAAGCGTGCCGGGATAGCTCTCCAAAGCGGATTCCAACTGCTCGATCGCAGGCAAGTCCAAGTGGTTAGTCGGCTCATCCAGCACCAACAGGTTCACCCCCCGCGCTTGGAGCAGGGCAAGAGCCGCCCGCGTTCGTTCGCCGGGCGAGAGCGTGGCCGCAGGACGCAGGACGTGGTCCGCGCGTAGAGCGAACTTGGCCAGCAAGGTCCGCACCTCAGCGGTGGGCCACTCGGGAACTTCCCGCTCAAAGGCCGCCAGTAGCTGCTCTTGGCCCAAGAACAACGCCCTAGCCTGGTCCACCTCGCCAATGGAGACACCGGGGCCCTGGTAAGTCTCACCGCTTGTCAGGGGTGTGCGACCAAGGAGCGCTGCCAGCAGGGTCGACTTTCCGGCTCCGTTGGCGCCGGTGATGGCCACCCGGTCCGCCCAGCCGATCTCCAGGGACACCGGGCCCAGGGTGAACGGGCCTCGGGTGACCACCGCGTCCCGGAGGGCGGCGGCGACGGCACCGGTGCGGGGGGCGGTGGCGATCTCCATTCGGAGTTCCCACTCCTTGCGGGGCTCCTCCACCACCTCCAGGCGCTCGATCATGCGCTCGGTCTGGCGGGCCTTGGCTGCCTGCTTCTCGGTGGACTCCGCGCGCAGTTTCCGGCCGATCTTGTCGTTGTCGGTGGATTTGCGGCGGGCGTTGCGGACGCCCTTCTCCATCCAGTTTCGTTGGGTGCGGGCGCGGGCCTCCAAGGCGGACTTGGTGTCAGCGAACTCTTCATACTGTTCGCGGGCGTGGCGGCGGGCCACCTCGCGTTCTTCCAGGTAGGCGGTGTAGCCGCCGCCGTATTCGCGGATCTGCTGCTGGGCGTAGTCCAGCTCAAGCACGCTGGTGACGGTGCGGGTGAGGAACTCGCGGTCGTGGCTGACCACGACGGTCCCGGCGCGCAAGCCGGACACGAACGTCTCCAGCCGGGCCAGGCCGTCCAGGTCGAGGTCGTTGGTCGGCTCGTCGAGCAGGAAGATGTCGTAGCGGCTCAGCAGCAGGGACGCCATGCCCGCGCGCGCCGCTTGGCCGCCGGAGAGGGAGACCATCTCCTGGTCCAGGCGCACGCCCAAGCCGAGGTCGGCCACGGCTTCCTCGGCGCGTTCGTCCAGGTCGGCGCCGCCCAGGGCCAGCCAGCGCTCCAGGGCCACGGCGTACTCGTCGTCCGCGCCGGGGGTCTCGGTGGCCAGCGCCTCGGCCGCCGCGTCCATGTCCCGCTGGGCCTGGGCCACCCCGGTGCGCCGCGCCAGGAACTCCCGGACCGACTCCCCTGGGCGCCGCTCAGGCTCCTGCGGCAGGTAGCCGACGGTCGCCGAGGGCGGGTTGAGCCGGATGTCGCCGTCTTCGGCGGGCAGCAGGCCCGCCAAGGTCCGCAGCAGCGTCGACTTGCCCGCCCCGTTGGCCCCGACCAAGCCGATGACGTCCCCGGGGGCGACCACGAGGTCCAGGCCAGAGAACAGCACTCGGTCGCCGTGGCCAGCGGCCACCGCCTTCGCCACCAGGGTCGCGCTCACGGCCCCATGATGACCGACCGGGGATTTTCCACCCCGGACGGGTGCCCGTCACGCTTCGCGGTCGCGTATCACCCGAATGAGTGAATAGGTAACTCAATTCGATCTCTTGTGGTTGCTCAAAGCGAGCGACTACCTGGGAGATCAGTAGGTGAAAAGTTTTCTGAACGACTTTCGTAGGGTCCCTACCTGGGGAATCACGTTCTACCGTCGTCTATACGGCCGACAGCCAGCCCACGAACGGCGGATACGCCAAACGGGCGACTCGTTGGCCAGACACCGAGGCGCCCCGCGTCCTCGGCACCTGCGAGTAAGAAATGAGGAACCCTCATGCGCGGACGTTTCGCCACGATGGCGGGCATCGTCGGGTTGGCCGCGGGGGCTGTGGTGGCGCTCTCGCCCACCGCGACGGCGACGGTCGCCAGCGCGGCCGACCAGGCGGGCGCGGCGGCGCTGGCGCCCGCCCTGCGACGGGACCTCGGGCTCACCGCGGCCCAGGTCAACCTACGACTGACCCAGGAGGCCGCGGCGAGCACCGCGGCGCCCGCCGCCAAGACCGCAGCGGGCGCGGCCTTCGCCGGGGCCTGGTTCGACAACGGCAAGCTGGTCGTCGGGGTCGCCGACGCCGCCCGGGCCGACGCGGTGCGGGCCACCGGCGCGGTGCCGACCGTGGTCGCCCACACCGCAGACACCCTCGACGCGGCCAAGGCGGCCATCGACCGGCAGGCCGCGGCGGGCGCGCCCGCGGCGGTGACCGAGTGGTACGTCGACGCGCGGGCCAACGCCGTCGTCGTCTCCGTCGCGCGCGGCGCGGGCGGCGCCGAGGTCGACAGTTTCCTGAACAAGGCGCGGGCGGCGGGCCCGGTCGTGGTCACCGAGGCCGCCGAGGCCCCCCGACTCTTCGCCGGGGACGTGGTGGGCGGCGACGCCTACTACATCAACGGCACCGCCCGCTGCTCGATCGGCTTCTCCGTCGAAGGCGGCTTCGTCAGCGCGGGCCACTGCGGCAAGCGCGGGGCGAGCGTGACCGGCAAGGACAAGACCGCGATGGGCACGTTCGCTGGCTCGTCCTTCCCCGGCAACGACTACTCCTGGATCGAGACCAACTCGTCCTGGACGCCGACGCCGGAGGTCAACGGCTACGGCAACGGGAACGTGACGGTCACCGGCTCGCAGACGGCCGGGATCGGCGCGAGCGTCTGCCGCTCCGGGTCCACCACCGGGTGGCACTGCGGCACCATTCAGGCGACGAACGTGACGGTGAACTACTCCCAGGGCAGCGTCAGCGGCCTGACCCGCACCAACGCGTGCGCCGAGCCGGGCGACTCCGGCGGGTCATGGGTCAGCGGCACCCAGGCGCAGGGCGTGACCTCCGGTGGGTCGGGCAACTGCACCAAGGGTGGCACGACGTACTTCCAGCCGGTGAACGAGATCCTCTCCGCCTACGGCCTGTCACTTGTGACCGGCTGACCAGGCACGACCAGGCACGTCACCGCGGCCCGTCCGGAACCTCCGGGCGGGCCGCGGCGCGTCCCGGTCCGACGGCAAGGCCCCGGCGTGCGCCGTCCCGCAGTGCGAGACTGCCGGAAAGATCTTTGACGGGCCCCGGCCGACCTGCCAGATTGCGGTTTGCCAGTCCCGGCGAAGTGACCGAGAGGCCAGGTAGCGGTCTGCAAAGCCGTTCACGTGGGTTCGAGTCCCACCTTCGCCTCCATTCTCATGCCCGTTCACCCGAGGAGCACCGTGACCACCATCCCCGGCTACATCGCAGGCACCTGGGACATCGACCCGATCCACTCCGACGTCTCGTTCGTGGTGCGGCACCTGGGCCTGGCCCGCTACCGGCGCAGCTTCGAGCGGTTCAGCGGGCAGATCGTGACCGCGGCCGACCCGCTGGACTCGACGGTCACCGCCGAGGTCGACGTGGCCTCCTTCGACACCGGCCTGGAGGCGTTCAACCGGCACCTGCTCGCCGGGGACTTCTTCGACGTGGCGAACTACCCCACCGCGACGCTGAACTCGACCGCGCTGCGCCAGGACGGCGACCGGTTCCACCTCGACGCCGACCTGACCCTGCGCGGCATCACCAAGGCGGTCACCTTCGAGTTGGAGGTGCTGGGCTTCGGCGTGGGCATCAACGGCGAGACCAAGGCGGGCTTCTCGGCGAGCGCGACGGTGAACCGGGGCGACTTCGGCATCGCGTTCCAGAGCGTGCTGGCCAACGGCAACTTCGCGGTCAGCGAGGAGGCGCGCATCCTGCTGGAGATCGAGGCCGTGCTGCGCGCCGACGAGGCATGAGCACCCCCTCACGCTGGGCGATCGCGGTTTCGCCGCAGAGTGATGTCCCCGTAGAGTAGAGGCATGGGGACCGGGCGGGAAGCCAACATCCGGGTCGGCACGACCGACCGGGAACGGGCTGTCGACGCGTTGGCCAACCACCTCGCCGAGGGCAGGCTGGAAGTGGCCGAGTACGAGCAGCGCTGCGGCGCGGCCACGGCCGCCCGCACCCGCGCCGACTTGCTCGCCCTGTTCGATGACCTGCCCGCGCCGCACCCGGTGTTCGAGGAGCCGCGGGCGGCCGAGCCGCCCGCGGCGGTCGCGGAGCAGTCCGACCTGCTGCTCGACCGGCCCGCGCCGCGCCGGGCGAAGGTGGCGATGGGCGCCTTCGTCGGGGTGGCCGTCGCGGCGGTGGTGGCCGTCGCCGCGATCACGGCGACGTGGTGGGCGCTGGCGCCGATCCTGGTGATCGGGCTGCTGCTCGTCCTGTTCTCCTGAGCCCAGTTCTCTCGACAAGCCCGCGCCCAGACTGTGTCAGTTCAGACCGCCGCGCTCGACCAGCCTGCGGACGATGACCTCGCGCTGGATCTCGTTGGTGCCCTCGCCGACGATCATCAGCGGCGCGTCGCGGAAGTAGCGCTCGACGTCGAACTCGGTGGAGTAGCCGTGCCCGCCGTGCACTCGGATCGCGTCGATGGCGATCCCCATGGCGGTCTCCGAGGCGAACAGCTTGGCCATCTCGGCTTCCATGTCGCAGCGCATCCCGCGGTCCACCAGGGACGCCGCGTGCAGCACCAGCCTGCGGGCAGCGGTGAGCCGGGTGGCCATGTCGGCGAGCCGGTTGCCCACGGCCTGGTGCCGCCAGATGGGTTTGCCGAAGCTTTCCCGCTCCTGGGCGTAGCGCAGCGCGTCGTCCAGCGCCGCCCGCCCGACTCCGGTGGCGCGGGCGGCGACCTGGATGCGCCCGATCTCCAGTCCCGCCATCATCTGCGCGAACCCGCGGCCCTCGATTCCGCCCAGCAGCGCGGTCACCGGCACCCGGGCGTCCACAAAGGACAACTCGCAGCTCTCGACGCCCTTGTAGCCCAGCTTGGGCAGGTCGCGGGACACCGTGAATCCCGGGACCTTCTCCATCAGCAGCACGCTGATGCCCCGGTGCGCCGGTTCCGCGCCCGGGTCGGTCTTGCAGAGCAGGGCGACCAAGCCAGCCCGGCGGGCGTTGGTGATCCACGTCTTCGCGCCGTCGACCACGTACTCGTCGCCGTCGCGGCGGGCGACGGTGCGCATGGCCTGCAAATCCGAGCCGCCGCCGGGCTCGGTGAGCGCCATGGCCGCGCGCAGCTCCCCCGTGGCCAGCCGGGGCAGGTAGCGCGCCCGCTGTTCGGCGGTGCCGAACTCGGCCAGCAGCTTGCAGACGACCGTGTGCCCGCCCATCGCGCCCGCGAGGCTCATCCAGCCGCGCGCCAGTTCCTCGGTGACGTGGACGAAGCACGCCGTGGAGACCGGGGACCCGTGCGGCTCCGGGACGGCGAGGCCGAAGACGCCGAGCCCCTTCATGGTTTCGATCAGCCGTTCGGGATAGGTGTCGGCGTGTTCCAACTCGCGCACGACCGGCCGGACGTCGCGGTCCACGAACTCCCGCACGGTTCGGACGATGTCCTGCTCGTCGCGGGGCAGTTCGTCAATCATGCTCAGGCCGACCGGTCGCCGAGCAGGGACCGAAGCTGCGCGAGCAGGTCGCTGCGGCTGGTGGCGCCCAGCCGCGAGCGCATCCGGGCCATGTGGTGCTCGACCGTCTTCGCCGAGATGAACAGCCGGTCACCAATCTGCTTGTAGGTCAGGCCGTCCAAGACCAAGCCCGCGACCTGCGCCTCCCGCTCGCTGAGCCGGGCCGCGCCGGAGTGGTCGGTGAGGGTGTCCTCCTGGGTCGCGCCGCCCTGCAACATCCGGGCGCAGTCCAGCAGGCTCAGCATCTCCTTGCGGTCGGCGGTGCGGATGGCGGCCTGCCCGGCCAGCCGCGCGCCGTCCCACCACAGGCCAGCCGCGTGCAGGCCGCGGGCCGCCGCCTCGACCCGCTCGGCGTCGATGTCGGCGGCCAGGACGTTGCGCCAGCACCGCGCGGCCTCGGCCATGGCCGCGTGGAACGGGCCGACATCGGCGTTGCCCGCGAGCGCCGCGGCGTGTTCGGCCGCGGCGTCCGGGTGCTCGGCGATGATCTCGGCGTGCAGGCACGACCAGTGCAGCATCGTGGTCCACGCGGGCGGATTTCCCAAGGCGCGCAGCAGTTCCCACGCCTGGTCCAGATGCGGGGCGAACCGCTCGCGGTCGCCGAGCCGGGCCGCGGCGACGGCGAACTCGCCCAGCGGGAGCAGGGTGAACAGGTCGACCTGGTGGCGCACGACCGCCTGGTAGGCCGATTCCCAGGTCCGCCGCAGCGCGGCGAGATCGCTGGCGCGGCGCGCGGAGCCGACCGCGAGGCCGACCGCGAACAGCCAGTCCCGCGCACACAGCCCCGTTCCGTCCACTGTGGACGTCTTGTCGCCGCGGACCATCGCGGTCCACGCCCGCAGGAGCGTATGCCGGGGACGCAGCAGCGCGCCGCCGATGCCCGCGGCGACGGCCCGGTCCAACAGCGGCTCGGCGATGCCCGCCGCGCCGGTGTGCAGGGCCAGGATCGCGCCGAGAGCGGCGGGGCTGTCCGGCAGCAGCACGTCCCGGCCGACCGGTTCCAGCACCTCCGCCGCACGCACCACTGTGGACAGTCCGGCGCTGCCCGAGCCGGTCACCGACTCCAGGATTCCCCGTGCGGCAAGGGAAACCGCACCGGTGAACAGCGTTGGCGGCGCGTCGGCGGCGGCCCGCTTGAGCGCGACCTCGGCGTCGGCGATCCGGCCGGTGCCGACCAACCCCACCGCGGCGAACGCGGCCGATGGACCCGCGCCGGACCACTGATACAGCTCCGCGCTGCGGGACAACTGCCCCCGGTAGGCCAGCGCCGCCGCGGCCACCTTCGCCGCCGCCGCCCGCCGCTCGCCGCCCGCGGTGGCGACCAGCCCGTCGGCCCGGCGCAGCGCGGCGTCCAGATCGCCCGCGCGGGCCTCGGTCTCGGCCCGGGACACCTCGTCAACCGGGTGCCCGGCCGCGGCGGCGGCCTCGTGCAGCCGGACCGCGACGGCGGGTTCGGCCTCCGCCGCCGCCGCCGCGTAGACCGCGGCCACCGCCGCGCCCACCGCGTTCGTGCCCAGCAGGGCCGTCGCGAAGTCGAGCAGGGCCCCGCCGCGGGCCAGGACCGCGTCGGCGAGGCGGGCGAACACCGCCGCCCGCTGATCCGCCGGGACCAGCTCGCGCAGCGCCGCGGCCACCAGCGGCGGCGGCGCGCCGTCCGCGCCGAGCAGGCCGCTCGCGCGCACCTCATCGATCACCTCGGCGACCGGCCGGTCGAGCAGGCCCGCGAGCAGGTCGGTGTCGCCGCCCACGCCGACCTCGGCGGCCAGCAGGACGCGCAGCGTGTCCGGGTCGAGGCAGTCGAACTCGAAGCGGAACTCCTCCACCGCCGACGCGGGCGCCGCGACCGACGCCCGGGACAGGTGCGGCGCGAGCCGGTGCAGCAGCCCCGGCACGCCCCCGGTCTGCGCGTGCGCCAACGCGACCAGGGCATCGGGCACCGGGCCGCCCAGCGTCGCCGACAGCAGCGCCGCCACCCGCTCCCGCTCGAACGGGCGCAGCACGATCTGCCCGCGCAGCCTGCCCAGCAGCCGGGCCAACGCGGCCGGGCGCGGCCGGGGCCGGGCCGCGACGACCAACCCGACCCTGTCGTCCGCGGCGAGCGCGGTCAACTCGGCCAGGTCGGCGTCGGCGAGCAGGTGCGCGTCATCGACCAGGAGCAGCGACGGGGCGCTGTCGAGGCCGCGGCGGTAGCGCGCGGCGCCCGGGGTGGTGGCCAACAGGCCCAGCAGCGCGCTCTTGCCGTAGCCGCCGGGCGCGATCACCGCGAGCCGCGCCGGGAGACCGCCCGAGGTGATCGCCGCGCACAACCGCCTCGTGGGGTCGTCGAGGAGCAGTTCGCTCGGCTGCACGTGTCCGGGGATCAACGGTGGTCCTCGTCTGGCTCAGGGTCGCGGCGGGCTCGGCGCGACCGGTCGAAGCGGCGGGGCGGCGGAGCCAGCGGGGTGATCTCCACCGGCGGCCGGGGCGGCGGTTCCGGCTCGATCGCCAACTCGGGAACGGCGAGCGGGTCGGCGGTCACCGGGTGCGGCCGGGGGACGCTCGCGGGCTCGGCCCGGGCCGGGGCGAGGACGGGCGCGCCCGCCTTGCGCCCGTCGGACAGCAGCGGATCACCCCCGAACACCGGAGCCAGCCTGGGCACGCTCGCCCCGCCGCGCTCGGCCGTCCCGGGTCTGCCGTTCGCCGCGCCGACACCGGTGGTGAGGCCAGTGCCCACACCGGTCCTGCCGCCGCCTGCCGCGCCGATCCCGGGACCCGTTCCGAGGCCGTTGGCCGCGCCGACGCCGGTGGTGGAGCCGTTCCCCCCACCGGTCCTGGCGCCGGTCCCCGTGCCGCTGGCCGCGCCGGTCCCGGGAGCGGTTCCGAGGCCGTTGGCCGGGCCACCGTCCACCGCGCTGGAGCCGTCGTCCACGCCGTTGTCGGCCGAACCGGTCGCTGGGCCGCCGGGCGGGTTCGGCGAGTCCGCCGGACCGGGCTCGGCGGGCTCGCCGACCGGGGCTATCCCGCCGAGGGTGGGGGTGCGCGCGGGCAGCCGGGGGCAGGCGGCCAGCGCGGCGCCGCGGGCGACGGCGGTGCCGGGGTCCTCCTCGACCGGGCAGCCCGCCAGCGCCGCCAAAAGCGGGACGCGCGCGGTGCCGCCCGCGAGGACCGCGCCCGCGTCGGCCGGGGCGCTCGCCACCAGGGCGGTCATCTGCCGGGCGATGGCCGAGAGGGCGGGCCGGGCCAGTTCCTCGAAGCGGGCGCGGGTGACCAGCAGGTCGTCGGGGATGTGCGGCAGCGGGACCCGGACCTCGGTGGCGACCGAGAGCCGTTCCTTGGCCGTGGTGCACGCGGCGCGGAAAGCGGCCATCGCCGACGGCGACAGGGACGCGGGGGTGACCGGGCCGGTGGCGGCGCGCAGGTCGGGCAGGGTCTGGTCGGGGCTGAGGGCGGGGGCCTCGGCGAGGATGTGGGCGGCCAGCAGGTCGTCCAGGCGCACGCCCGCCTCCGCGTCTACCGAGGGCAGGTGGGCGACCAGCTCGAACGCGGCCGGGCCGCGGTGCAGGACGGCGTGCTCGACGTGCCGCCCGCCCGCCAGGCCGACCACCAGGGCCGCGCCCGGCCGCACTGGCTCACGGGCGTGCCTGGCCTCGGCCGCGGCCACGACGGTGGGCAGCAGCAGCACGCCCGGCACACCGGCGGCGTGCAGGGCGTCCCGCAGGAGTCCACGCCGGTATGACCCCCACTCGGGTGGGTGGGTGACGGCGATGCGCTCGGCGTGCTCGCCCTCGGCCTCGGCGACCACGTCGACGATCCACGCGACGAACGCGGCGAGGAGGTTCTCCGCCGGGTAGAGCTGACCGCCGAGCAGGACGGCGGTGTCGTCGCCGACCCGGGTAAGCAGCGTGCGCGTCACCCGGTCGGGCTCGGTGACCGCCCGGCGTTCGGCGGCTTGACCGACGACAACCTCACCCTCCGCCGTCACAAGCAGCACCGCTGGCACTGATCGGGTGGCACCATCGAGTGGCACCACCTCGGGTCGGTCGAACGCGCCCCCCGCCCGTCTGCAGACCGCCGCCGCGCCGCGCGTGCGGCCGACATCGATCCCGAGGACGTAGGGCATTTTCTGGGACTCCTCCTGCTGACGTCGGGCGGTGCCTCCAGTTCGTACCAGGGACCGGCCCCCGAACGGAAACCCCGGGTGCTGACCGACCCACTCCCTAATCCCCTAATAGGTGAAAGTTCGTCACTCTCCCGGGTAAGGGGGTTGGACTCGGAGTGATCCCCGATGGCAGGGGGACGGCGGCTGAATACCGTGATGATCACCGCCCGGGGTCGATGCCCCCGGCCTCGGGCGCTGAGTTCGCAGGCCGGACCATCGCCTCCCGCACGGTCTTTCCGCACTACCGCTACGCAAACCCTCCCCAAGGAGATTCGTTGTTCACCTCGGACCTGACCCTGCACGACTTCGTGCTCCAGCTGCTCACTGACGAGTCCGCGCGGGCCGACTTCCTCGCCGACCCGACCGCCGCGCTGTCCGCAGCGGGCCTCGGCGACGTCACCGCGCAGGACGTGCAGGACGTCATTCCGCTGGTCGCGGACTACGCCCCGATCGGCGACCTGGACTCGACCACGGCCGACGCCATCGCGAAGCTGCACGACGTCACCGGCGCCACCAACGACGTCACCGGCGTCGCAGGCATCGAGATCTCGATCAACGACGCCTCGCTCGTCGGCGGCGCGGAAGGCTCCACCGAGGGCGCTGACGGCGGCCTGACCATCGACACCGGCCACGGCGTGCTCACCACCGGCCTCGCGGGCGCCACCGACGGCGTCAACGGCGGCGTCGCGTTCGAGTCCGACACCGTCACCACCAGCACCGGCGTGGCCGCGGGCGCCGAGGGCGCCGCGGGCAACCTGGGCGTCGACACCGCCGCCGCAGGCGCGGCCGCCTCGACCGCCGCCACCACCGAGGGCGCCTCCGCCCGCACCCTGGTCGAGTCCGACCACGCCACCACGCAGGGCGGCCTCGACCTGGCCACCGAGGGCGGCGCGGCGGGCTACCTGTCCACCGAGACCGACTACGCGACCACCGACTCCGCGCTCGACGCCAGCCTGTCCGGTGTCGATGGCGTCACCGCGATCGAGTCCGACTACGCGGCCACCGCGGGCGGCGTCGAGGCTGGCCTCGGCGGCGCGAGCACCTGGACCACCACCGAGTCCTCTGTCGGCTCGCTCTCCGGCGGCCTGGACGCCTCCACCGGCGGCGTCGAGGCGTCGGCCACCACCGACTCCGCGCTGGGCGAGCTGGGCGCGAGCACCAACCTGGGCACCGACGGCGGCGTCGGCGGCTTCGGCATTGACACCGAGCACGTCACCCTCAGCGGCGGCTTCGGCGCGGGCACCGATGGCGGCGAGGGCGGCCTGGCCCTGGAGTCCGACCTGGCCGACCTGGAGCTGGGCGGCGGCGCGAGCACTGACGGCGGCGAGGCCGGTCTCGGCCTGGACACCGACCTGGTCGAGGTCAACCTGGGCGGCGGCGCCCGCGCCGACGGCACCGAGGGCGGCCTGGGCATCGAGACCGACCTGCTCTCCGTGGAGGGCGGCTTCGGCGGCGAGTACACCGACCTGTCCGGCGCGCTCGGCGTGGAGACCGCCGCTGGCGACCTCGCGCTGACCAACCTGGGCACCCCGGACCTGGCCGCCCCGTCGCTGCCGGAGCTGGAGGCCCCGCAGCTCGGCTCGGTGACCGACCTGGTCGACCTCGACCCGGCCGCCGTGCTGGACTCCGACCTGGCGCGTGGCGACCTGTCCGCGGGCGCCGTGGCCGACTTCGTCGCCGCCGGTGGCGACCTGACCGCGGGCGCCGACGCCGACGCCGACGGCTCCGTTGGCCTGGGCGGCTTCCTGACCACCGTGCAGGACGCCGTCCCGGCCGACCTGTCCGCCGATCTCCCGGTCGAGCTGCCCGCCGTCCCGGCCCTGCCGGTCGACAGCCTGCCCGTCGAGCTGCCCGCCGTTCCGGCCCTGCCGGTCGACGGCCTGCCCGAGGTTCCCGCGGACCTGCCGGTCGACCTGCCGACCGACCTGCCCACGGACCTGCCGGTCGACCTGCCCGTCGACCTGCCGGAGCTGCCGGTCGCGAACCCGCTGGAGACCGTCCACGAGGTCACCCACACCGTCACCGACACCGTCGAGGACGTCGTGGACAGCACCCCGCTGGCCGGGCACGACCTGCCCGACCTGGGCGAGCTGGCCCACGGCGTGGACCTCGGCCACTGAGGCTGCCTGAGCTAGCACGGGCGGCGACGCCCCTGTGACGTTCGGTCATGCGAGACTCGACGGTCTCCGGCACTGCGCCGGGGACCGTCGAGTCGTTTTTTCGACCCCACCGGTTTCACTCCACCGGGGAGACACGGCACACTCGTCCGGGTGATGGCAGCGCCGCCCTGGCTGGAGATCCTGGACGACACCATCCGCGCCTGCGCGGCGCAGCACCGGGAAGACTTGGTCGACAGACTTCTTGAACGGCGAGCGCGCCTGCTCGAACCCGGGCGGCGTGTCGTGGTCGCGGGCTACCCGGGTCAAGGCAAGAGCCAGCTCGTCAACGCTCTTATCAGCGCTAACGTCTGCGCGGTAGGCGACGACCTGACCACAGCCGTCCCCGCGGTCCTCAGACACGCCGAACGCCCCACCGCGGCCTTGGTGACCGAGGACCGCCCCGCCCTCGGTGGCGCGGCCGAGCAGTCCACTCCCCCGATCGAGAACCCCCCGATCGAGGCATTGACCGCGCACGCCAACAAGCTCGCCCTGGTGCGCGACGACGTGGTGCGCACCGAGATCGGCCTACCCCGCTCGCTGCTCGGCTCCGGGCTCGTGCTGATCGACACACCCGCGTTCGGCGACCCGGCCTGCCCGCGCACGACCCGGGCGATGACCGTGCTGGCCGAGGCGGACGCCGTGCTGCTGGCCACCGACGCCACCAGCGAGCTCACCGCCCTGGAGCTGGAGCTGCTCACCCAGATCATGCGGCTGTGCCCGACCGTGATCGTGGTCCTCACCAAGATCGACATGGTGCCGGGCTGGCGGGCCGTGGCCGAGGCCGACCGGCGTCGGCTCGCCTCGGCCGGGCTGGCGGCGGTGCTGGTGCCGGTGTCGTCGGTGCTGCGGCTGGCCGCCGTGCGCAAGGAGGACCGCGCGCTCAACGAGGAGTCCGGGTTCGCCCAGCTCATCGGCGTCCTGCGGCGCGACGTGCTGACCGACCCGGACCGGGTGGTCGCCAGGGCCGCCGCGGCGACCAGCGGACTCGCCGTGGACCAGCTCATCACCCCGCTGCGCGAGGAGTTCGACGCGCGCGGGCCCGCGACCGACCCGCGCGCGCTGGCCGACTGGCAGGCCGCGGGCCGCCGGGTGGAGCAGTTGCAGCGCGAGGGCGCCCGGTGGCAGACGCTGCTGTCCGACGACGTCGCCGACTTGATGTCGGACATCGACTACGACCTGCGCGACCGCACCCGGCGCATCCTGCGCGAGGTCGACGACTACTTCGAGGTGGCCGACCCGGTGAAGGTGTGGCCGGAGTTCGAGGTGTGGATGCGGGAGAACCTGACCAACGTCGCCAAGGTCAACTCCGACTGGCTGCTGGAGCGGTTCGAGTGGATCGCCGCCCGCATCGCCCGGCACGTCATCCCCGACGCCGACCGGCTGCCGTCGGCGCTGCTGCGCGAGGTGTCCGAAAGCCACGTCGCCGGGCTGCGCAAGCCGAACATCGAGAAGTTCACCCCGGTGCAGAAGATGTTCGTCGGCCTGCGCGGCTCCTACAGCGGCCTGCTCATGTCCGGCCTGGCGACCACCCTGGCCGGGCTGCCGCTGATCAACCCGATCTCGCTGGGCGCGGGCGCGGCGTTCGGCGCGCGCAGCGTGTTCGAGGAGCGCGGCGCCCGCCTCAAACGGCGGCAGGCGATCGCGAAGACCACCGCGCAGCGGCACGTGGACGACTTCTTCCTGTCCTACGGCAAGGAGACCAAGGACGCGACCCGGCTGATCCACCGCAAGCTACGCGACCGGTTCAGCGAGGTCGCCCAGGAGCTGCGGGAGGCCGCGACGGAGGCGGCGCGGACCATCAAACGCGACTTGGACGCCCAGGCCGCGGCCCGCACCGCCCGCGCCGCCGAGGTCCGCCGCGACCTGGAGCGCCTGATGGCGCTGCGCGCCCGGATCGAGACCATCCGCGGCCCCCGCACGGTCGCCGCGCCCCGAGGGCTGAGCGCGTGAGCCTGAGCGAGGCGGCCTGGGTCCTGCTGGACCGGGCACTGGCCGTGTACCGGGACAGCCCGCGCGCCGACGCGTTCCTGCGCGCGCACCTGGCCCGCCTGGACGGCCCGCTGCGGCTGGCGATCACCGGTCCCCCCAAGTCGGGCCGCTCGACCCTGCTGGACGCGATAGTCGGCGCCGCGGTAAGCACCCAAGGCGACCGGCTGACCGTGGACTGGCCAGGCGAGGTCGAGCTGATCGACGCCGAGCCGGACACCGTGCCCGCCGACGCCGACGTCCTCCTGCACCTGCTCCCCCACCCCGGCGGCGCCGACCTGCGGGCCCTGCGCGCCGCCCAGGAGAACCCGGTAGCCCGAGCGGCCCCCGTCTCAGCCCTCGTGGTCCTCTCCCGCGCCGACGAACTAGGCGCGAGCCGCGTCGACGCCCTGGTCTCCGCCCGCCAAGTCGCCCGACGGCACGCGCGGTCCCCTGAACTGCGCGGCCTGTGCCAGGACGTGGTGCCCGTGGCCGGGCTGGTCGCATTCACGGGCGCCACCCTGACCCCCGAAGAGGCGGGCGTGCTGGCCACCCTGGGCGCCATCCCGCGCACGGACCTGGAGTCGTCCCTCCTGTCGGCCGACCGCTTCGCCGCCCCCACCTTCCCGGCCCCCATCGACGCCCCCACCCGTACAGCGCTGCTGACCCGCCTCGGCCTGTTCGGCGTCCGCCTGGCCATCACCCTGGCCCGCCGCGGCTTCCGCACCCAGGAATCCCTGTCAACGGAACTAGTCCGCGGCAGCGGCATAACCGACCTCCGCGACGCCATCGGAGCCAACTTCACCGACCGCGCCGAAACCCTCAAGGCCCGCTCCGCCCTGATCGCCTTGGACGTCGTCCTACGCCGGGAACCCCGCCCACCAGCCGCCCCACTGGCCGCGGACCTGGAAAGAGTCCTGTCCAGCACCCACGACCTCCGCGAACTACGCCTCCTAGCCGCCCTCCGCACCGCCCGAGTAACCCTGGGCGACTCAACCGAAGAAGCCCGCTACCTACTGGGCGGCCATGGCACCGCTCCCACCACCCGCCTGTCACTAACCCCAGACCCTTACGAAGCGGTACTGCGCTGGCGAGCCCTAATCGAAGACCCCCGCCTAGACGACCGAGAACGCCAAGCAGCCGCAGTGGTAGCCCGAAGCTGCGAAGAACTCATGCTCACCACAGCAGACCGATAAGAGAAGAACCCCCACCAACACTCGCCCGCCCCCCAACGCAACAGGGCACAACACCTACCCACCAGCCACCCAGCCCGCCAAGTGCTCGACCAGGGTGCAGCGCAACGAAGTTCCCACCTACCAAGCCACACAAAGGTCCGCCAACTGCTTGACGTGGGTGCAGCGAGCGAACCCGCCCGACTGCCAACCGCACCTAACGCTGCCAGGTGCTCGATGGGGTGGAGTGGTTTCTTCGGGGGAGAAGGAAGATCGCTAAGCTGGCTGCGCGTGTGAGGCCGGAGGCTTCCCACCCTCTTTCACACGGGCGATCTTCCTTCGTAGGGGCCCCGAAGAAACCACTCCACCCCATCGAGCCGACCCCACGAAGCCCAGGACTCCACCCCATCGAGCAACCCCCAGAGCCAGCCACCCCACGAACCCCAGCCCACAAGCAGCCACCACGCCCAAGAGCTACGGTCACTCCATCAAGCGAGAGGGAGCGCCCATGGCAGACCCACTGGTCGCCATCGCCGGGGCCAGCGGATACGTGGGCAGCCGCCTAGCGCGAGCCTTCGCCTCCGACAGCAGGCCAGTAGTCGCGATAGGACGGCAAATCGAGACATTGCCCGCTGGCGAACACATCCGAGCCGAGCCCATCGACGTCAGCGACACAGACGCGCTCACCAAAATCCTCCACGGCGTGCAAACGGCCTACTACCTCGTGCACGCCATGGCAGGCGGCAGGGACTTCGCCGACCGGGACCGCGAGTTGGCCCGATCGTTCGCCAACGCGGCAGCGACGGCAGGCGTGCGGCGAATCGTGTACCTCGGCGGCCTGGGCCAGCACAGTCTTTCACCGCACCTGCGCAGCAGGCAGGAAGTGGGCCAGTTGCTCGGCGCAGCCGGGGTGCCGGTCGTGGAGTTGCGGGCGGCGGTGGTGATCGGGTCGGGAAGCATCTCGTTTGAGATGGTCCGGTATCTAACCGAGCGCCTGCCAGTGATGGTGTGTCCGCGCTGGGTGGGCAGCCGCGTGCAACCGATCGCAGAGGCCGACCTGCTCGCCTGCCTGCGGTCGGCAGAAGACGAGTCGGTGCCCGCCGGGGTGCACGAGATCGGCGGCCCCGATGTGCTGACCTACCAGGACCTGATGCTGACCTACGCCAAGGTGCGCGGTCTTCCGCGCCGCCGGATCGCGCGGGTTCCATTGCTGACACCGGGGTTGTCCGCACGATGGGTGGACGTGGTGACCCCAGTCGACCGCGCGGTGAGCCGGTCGCTAATCGACAGCCTCACCACCGACGTCGTGGTCGCCGACCCGTCCCCCGCGTTCACCGCCCCCACCCCAGTCGCCGAGGCCATCCGTTCGGCCCTGAACACCCAACGCGACCAGGTCCCCCAACAGATTTTCGATTTCGACAACGGCATCCGCGACGGCGTCTTCACCCTGACCACCGAAGTCCCGATGACCCCGTCCGACGCCAAAGGCGCCCGCCTGGACCTGCGCGAATGCGGCGGCAGCCTGCGCTGGTACGGCTGGGCATGGGCGTGGTGGCTGCGGATCATCCTGGGCACACTGTTCGGCGAGCGACTGTCCCTGCACCGGCCCACGAAGGTCGAGCGCGGCGCCACCGTCGACTGGTGGACAGTGGCCGACCTCAGCGACCACCACATCGTCCTGCTGACCGAGAAGTGGTTCTGCGGCGAAGCCTGGCTGGCTTACCGAGTCACCGGAAAGAAGCTGGAACAGGTAGGCGCACTACGCACCCGCGGCCTCTTAGGCTGGATCTACTGGCGCGCGGTCTACCCAATCCACCTCATCGTGTTCCGCGTGATGGCCCGCAAACAGGCCCGCCGCGCCCACGCCCTATCTCAGGCCGCAAGACAGCTCCCCGGAGATCCACCCGCAGGCACATAGAGCAACCCCGAACCCCAGCGAACTCGCCCTTCCCTAGCCACCGAGCGACACCAGCTCGAAGTGCCGAATTGCGGCGGGCACGGAAGCCGCGCACGTCAGCGGTGTGTCGCTGCGCTGGAAGACCGCCCGCACCCGGACCACCCCGCTGCCGGTCAGCGAGACGTCCCACAGCTCGTGCCCGACCCGGCGCACCGACTCCGGTGGGAACGACTGGATTCCGGACTCTCCCGTCCGCTCCCGGACGAACTGCTGCGCGGCCTGGACCGGCGCGGAGAACGTCGACCGCCCTCGCAGATGCGGCACGTCAAGCAACCCGGCCTCGTGCCGTTCAGCGATCGAAGGGCCGCGCGCCGCGGGCACTTGCCCGTAGTAGAGCCCGTGCGGCAGCACTAGCAGGTTCGCGGCGAATCGGTCGCCGCCGATGTGGGAGCACTCCCAGGTTTGGGTGGGCCGGGCGGTGGCGAGGCTGGCCGCCAGGGGGCGGCCGCGGATCGCGCAGCAGGTGTCGTGTTTGCCGTGGGTGCAGACCAGGTAGGCCGGGTCGGGTGACGGGGCGCCGCGTGGGGTGGTCAGGGTGAGGTCGAGCAGGTCGGCGGGGGTGTCGAACGGGGTCCACCAGATTCGCTCACTGCCGGGGGTGGAGTCCGCGAACGCCCACTGTCTGCGGCCCGGCGGGGTGCGGCCGGGTCTGCGGATCAGCAGGACGCGGGCGTTGACCGCCGCCGCCTGGGCGGCCACGGCGGACACCACGGGCGCGGGTAGCGCTGAGTCGCGCCACGGGTGGGCGCCCCACGGGCCGGGTTGTTCGATCAGCAGCCAGTGGCGCACGGGAGGCGCGCTCGCCGCGGGCTGGTCGCCGCGGCGAAGGCACCCGTCGGCGCAGCGTTCGCGGGTCAAGTCCTCTTCCGCATGGGCACGAGGATGCCCTCTTGCAGCAGTCTGCGCACGAGGACTGTCTGGTCCGCCACATCCAGCCCCGGCAGCTCGCCGACCGCCCACGGTTCCCCGGTGAGCAGGGCCGCCAGCGCGGGACGGGTGGCCTCCGGCAGCGACAGCCGATCACCCGGAACCTCCAACACCACCCGCCCATCCTCACCGCACATGCGGTGGCGCAAGCCTTCGCGCAACCGCACCAGCGTCTCTTCGCTCACCGACTGCGCGGCTTCGGCTTGGGCCAGCGGGGCGAGCGGCTGCGGCCGGGCACCCGACCACACCCGTTCCCGGACGACGCGGGCCACCTCGTCGGGGGTGGTCTCGCGCAGGGTGCGGGCCAGCGCCGCGACCGTCTCGGCCAAGTGCGGGGCCAGCTCGTCCGGGTCGGCGGCGTTGATGCCCAGCGGCAGCGTGGCCCGCAGGTCCGGGTCCCGCCCGGCGAGCCGCAGCAGCGCCTCGACCAGGGTGTGCCGGGTCAGCACGTGGACGCCCACCGTCAGGTGCGCGGACACCCCGGCGAGCGACTTGGCCGAGTGCAGGTAGCCGCGCGGCAGGTAGAGGGCGTCGCCGGGAGCCAGCACAGCGTCGATCAGCGGCGGCTCCGTGGCCCGCGCGGCGACCGCGTCCGCCCGCTTGTCCCACGGCTGGTCCCGCAGCGGGTCGGGGTGCACCGGCTCGTGGATCAGCCACCGCTTGCGCCCGGCGACCTGCAGGACGAACACGTCGTGCACGTCGTAGTGCGCGGCGAACCCCTGCGCCGACGCGGGCGTCACATAGGCGTTGACCTGCACCGGGTGCCCCAGATCGACCCCGAGCCGCCCGGCGAACGAGATCAGCGGCGGCCACAGCCGGTGCAACCCCTGCAACACGACCGTGGCCCCCTGGCCGAACAGCCGGGCCACCTGGTCGTCGGCCACCTGGTCGGCGATCTCGGCGCCGACCCCGCCGCCCCGGGTGAACTGGCTGGACGAGAGCACCGCGCCGTCGCGGGCCAGCCGCAGGAACGGGGTGCGCAGGCCCCGGCGGGACAGGAGTTCATCGACGTCATCGAGGGTGAGCAGGTCGTCAAACGGCTGGGGCAGGTCCGCGGCGCGGGTGAGCAGCGGCGCGCGGCCCCAGTGCTCGGCGGCGAAGGTCTCCGGCGCGACGCCCACACAGCGACGCAGCGCCGCACGATTCGCCGTGGGCAGGTAGGCCGCTGAGTCCGCGTCTGTCCGGTGGGCCGTCGCACCCGCCGGGTCGGGCTTGTTCGCGGGAGCGGCAGACCGGTTCACTGCGGGTCGGGCGTCGACCTCACCTGGGACCCGCACTGCCATCGGCGCCCCCGTCCGCACCGCCGTCGGAACCAGCGCCGCCGTCCGCCGGGCCGTGTTCCCGACTCGCGCCGCCATCGGCCGGGCCGTGCTTGAGGCCCCCGGCGCCGCTGTCCGCGGGACCATGGCCACCGGTCGCGCCACTGTCCGCCCCGCCGTCAGCGCCACCGTCGCCCCCGGCGCCACCGTCAGCGCCACCGTCGCCGCCCGCGCCGCCGTCAGCTCCGCCATCCGCGCCGCCATCGCCCCCGGCTCCACCGTCAGCGCCACCGTCACCGCCCGCGCCGCCATCGGCTCCGCCATCCGCGCCGCCGTCATGCCCGCCGGGCACGCCGCCCGCGCCGCCGTCCGCCAAGCCGTGCTCGCCGATGTGGCCGCTGCGGATGTCGTCGTCTTCCAGGGACATGGCCCCTCCTCCTGCTGGGTGTCGGTGTGGAACGGGCTCGCTCCCCGGCCCTGGTACCCCCATTCGGGTAACCTCATGCGCCCGAATGACGCAGCCACCCCGCTGGGTGAGAGCTTCCACCCGATCAAGGACGACGTTTGGTTGTGCGGGCAACGGGGTAAGCACTGGTGGGTGACGCACGGGCAGGAGGTCGCATGGGGACGGGCACGCTGCTCGACGACCGTTACCGACTGGGTGAGTTGATCGGCGCGGGCGGCATGGCCGACGTGCACAGCGCCGTCGACACCCGGCTGGGGCGCGAGGTCGCGGTCAAGTTGTTTCACCCCAAGGCGACCGGCGCGGCCGTGACCCGGCTGGAGACCGAGGCTCGGCTGCTGGCCGGGCTGTCGCATCCGGGGCTGGTGCGCGTGTTCGACGTGGCCGTGGACAACGAGCGGCCTTACCTGGTGATGGAACTCGTGCGCGGCACCACGCTGCGCGGTCTGCTCGATGAGCGCCAGCTCGACACGGACATGGTGGCGCGGCTGGGAACGCGGCTCGCGGACATCCTCGACCACGTGCACTCGCACGGCATCGTGCACCGCGACGTGAAGCCGTCCAACATCCTGATCGACCAGGACGGCGCCTGCTACCTGGCCGACTTCGGCATCGCGCGGGCGATGGGCGGCGCGCGGATCACGTCGACGGGCCGGTGCGTCGGCACCGCCGCTTACCTGGCGCCCGAGCAGATCCAGGGTGAGACCACCGGGCCGCCGGGCGACATCTACTCCCTCGGACTGGTGCTGCTGGAGTGCCTGACCGGCGGCCCCGAGTACGACGGGTCGGACGTGGAAGCGGCCCTGGCGCGGCTGACCCGGTCGCCTGAGATCCCCGACTGGCTGCCGCCGGTGTGGGCGGAGACGCTGGCCGCGATGACCGCGCGCAGGCCGCAGGACCGGCCGGACGCGGCGGAGTGCGGGCAGCGGCTCGCCGCCGCGGCGCTGTTCGGTCCGGTCGAGCGGCCGGGGCGCATGCCGTGGCAGCGCACCCGGGCGCTGACGGGACCGTCAAGGCCGGTGCGGACGCGGCGCGCGGGCCGTCGTCCCGGCTTGCTGCACGCGGGGGTCGCCGCCGCCGCGCTCGCCGCGGGCGGGCTCGCCGCGCTGCTCGCGACCAACCCGTCCAGCGCCCACTCGCCCCCGGTGGGGCCGCCGTCGGTGTCCGAGGCCGCGCCGAGCGCCGCGCCGCGGCTGCCCGCGGTCACGGCCGCCACCCAGGTCATCGAGGTGCCCGCCGCGCGGACCGTGGTGGTCACGGCGCCCCAGGCCGAGTCCCGCCCGGAGCCGGAGGACAAGCCGAAAGAGGGCAAACCGGGACGAAACGGCAAGGGCGGCAACAACCGCGGCGACGGCGACGACGGCTGAACCCGTCGTGTGTGCCGGGTGACACGGCGCCGCGTCCAGCGCCCAGGGGGCGCCTCCCAATATGGTGACGAATGACAGCCTCGCGGCCGTACCCCGCGGCCGGGCGTGACCGAGGAGAACGTGTGCGGCCCTGGCCCGGAACCCCTTACCCGCTCGGCGCCACCTACGACGGCGCGGGCACGAACTTCGCGTTGTTCTCCGAGGTGGCGACAAACGTCGAGCTATGCCTGTTCGACCCGGACGGCTCCGAGCACCGGGTGAAGCTGCCCGAGGTCGACGGCTTCGTCTGGCACGGCTACCTGCCCGGGGTGTTGCCGGGGCAGCATTACGGCTATCGGGTGACGGGTCCTTACGATCCCGAGAACGGCCAGCGGTGCAACCCGAACAAGCTGCTGCTCGACCCGTACGCGAAGGCGGTCGAGGGCGAGATTCGCTGGGAGCAGCCGGTCTTCGGCTACCCGTTCGGCGATCCGCACCAGCGCGACGACTCCGACTCCGCCGCCTACACGCCGAAAGCGGTGGTGGTCAACCCGTTCTTCGACTGGGCGAACGACCGGCCGCCGAAGATCCCGTACAACGAAAGCGTCATCTACGAGGCGCATGTGCGCGGCCTGACGATGCTGCACCCGGCCGTGCCGCCGGAGTTGCGCGGCACCTACGCCGGTTTGGCGCACCCTGCGGTGATCGAGCACCTGACCAAGCTCGGCGTGACGGCGATCGAGCTCATGCCGGTGCACCAGTTCCTGCACGACCACGGGTTGCAGGACCGGGGGCTGCGCAACTACTGGGGCTACAACACGATCGCGTTCTTCGCCCCGCACGCGGAGTACGCGGCGCAGACGGCGCAGGGCGCGCAGGTGGCCGAGTTCAAGGCGATGGTGCGCACGATGCACGAGGCGAACATCGAGGTCATCCTCGACGTCGTCTACAACCACACCGCCGAGGGCAACCACCTGGGGCCGACGCTGTCGATGCGCGGCATCGACAACGAGGCGTACTACCGGCTGGTCGAGGACGACCAGCGGTACTACATGGACTACACCGGCACCGGCAACTCGATGAACGTGCGCAACCCGCACACCTTGCAGCTCATCATGGACTCGCTGCGGTACTGGGTGACCGAGATGCGGGTGGACGGGTTCCGCTTCGACCTCGCCGCGACGCTGGCGCGCGAGTTCTACGACGTGGACCGGCTGTCGGCGTTCTTCGACATCGTGCAGCAGGACCCGGTGATCAGCCAGGTGAAGCTGATCGCCGAACCGTGGGACGTCGGGCCGGGTGGCTACCAGGTCGGCAACTTCCCGCCACTGTGGACGGAGTGGAACGGCAAGTTCCGGGACACGGTAAGGGATTTCTGGCGCGGTGAGCCCGCGACGCTCGGCGAGTTCGCCTCGCGCATCACCGGGTCGTCCGATCTGTACCAAGAGGACGGACGCAAGCCGTTCGCCTCGATCAACTTCGTCACCGCGCATGACGGCTTCACCCTCAACGACCTGGTCTCCTACAACGACAAGCACAACGAGGCCAACGGCGAGGGCAACCGCGACGGGGCCGACGACAACCGCTCGTGGAACTGCGGAGCCGAGGGGCCGACCGACGACGCGGACATCCTGGCCCTGCGGGCCCGGCAGCGCCGCAACATGATCGCGACGCTGATGTTGTCGCAGGGCGTGCCGATGCTGCTGCACGGCGACGAGATGGGCCGCACCCAGGACGGCAACAACAACGGCTACTGCCAGGACAACGAACTGTCCTGGGTGGACTGGTCGCTGGCCGAGGAGAACGCCGACTTGGTGGAGTTCACCACGGCGGTCACGGCGCTGCGCGCGCGGCACCCGGTGTTCCGGCGCAGGCGGTTCTTCCAGGGCAGGCCGATCCGCAGCGGCGACGAGCTGCGCGACATCGCCTGGTTCACCCCGTCCGGGCAGGAGATGTCCGATGAGGACTGGGGGTCGGGGTTCGGCCGGTGCGTGGTGACGTTCCTCAACGGCGAGGGCATCCCCGACCTCGACCAGCGCGGCGAGCGGGTCACCGACGACTCGTTCCTGCTGTGCTTCAACGCCCACCACGAGGACATCGACGTGACCGTGCCGGACGGGAACTACGGCGCGAAGTGGGAAGTGGTGCTCGACACCGCGACCGGCGAAGTGGCTCCGGTGGAGCGGGAGACTTTCTCGGGCAAGAGCATTATGGTGCTGCCGTCGCGGTCGCTGATCGTGCTGCGGCGCATCGGGACCGAGGACTGATGCGCGCGCCGAGGTCCACCTACCGGGTGCAGATGCGGCCCGGCTTCGGGTTCGCCGACGCCGCCGAGATCGCCGACTACCTGGCCGAACTGGGCGTGGGCGCGCTCTACACCTCGCCGATCCTGACCCCGACGCCCGGGTCGACGCACGGCTACGACGTGGTCGACCCGACGCGGGCCAATCCGGAGCTGGGCGGCGAGGAAGGCAGGCGCGCGCTGGTGGCGCGGCTGCGGTCGCTTGGCCTCGACCTGGTCGTGGACATCGTGCCGAACCACATGGCGGTGGAGGTCCCGGCGGCGAACCCGTGGTGGTGGGATGTGCTCACCCATGGCCCGGATTCGCGGTATGCGGGGTATTTCGACATCGAGTCGTTCCCGATCCTGGCCCCGGTGCTTGGGTCCGATGAGGACACCGACAAGCTGATGGTCGACGGCGACCGGTTGCGCTACTACGAGCACGAGTTCCCGATCGCGCCCGGCACCGGCGCCGGCTCGGCGGCCGAGGTCCACGAGCGCCAGCACTACCGGCTGATCAACTGGCGGCGGGCGAGCGCGGAGCTGAACTACCGGCGGTTCTTCGACATCACAACCCTCGCGGGGGTGCGCGTCGAGGACCGGGAGGTGTTCGACGCCACCCACGGCGAGGTGCTGCGCTGGGTCGCCGAGGGCGAGGTGGTCGGCCTGCGGGTGGACCACCCGGACGGCCTCGCCGACCCGGGCGGCTACGCGCGGCGGCTGGCGGCGCGGGCCGGGTGCTGGGTCGTGGTGGAGAAGATCCTGGAGCGCGGCGAGGCGCTGCCCGGGTCGTGGCCGGTGGCGGGCACGACCGGCTACGACGCGCTGCGCGAGGTGTGCGGGGTGTTCATCGACCCCGCCGCCGAGGCGCCGTTCACCGAGCTGGCCGAATCCCTTGGCGTGCCGACGGATTACGACGCGGTGCGCGCGGAGTGCAGGCGGCTCATCACGGACACGTCCCTGGCGTCGGAGGTCCGCAGGATCGCCGCCCTAGTGTCCGATGTGGACACGGACCGGGCGCGGCGGGTGGTGGCCGAGCTGATGGCCGCTTTCCCCGTCTACCGGTCGTACCTGCCGGAGGGCGAGAACCACTGGCTGGCGGCCGTGGCGCAGGTCCGCGAGCGCTGCCCGGACCTCGCGGACGCGGTCGACGCGCTGGACACCCAGGTGCGCGCGGCCCCGGCGGGCGAGCTGGCGACCCGTATTCAGCAGACCTCAGGCATGGTCGTGGCCAAGGGCACCGAGGACACCACGTTCTACCGCTACACCCGGTTCGTGGCGCTCAACGAGGTGGGGAGCTGCCCCGACCAGTTCGGCGTGAGCCTGGACGAGTTCCACGCCGCGCAGGCCGCCCGCGAGACGGCCCACCCGCAGGCGATGACCACACTGTCCACTCACGACACCAAGCGGTCGGAGGACGTGCGGGCCCGGCTCGCGGTGCTGGCCGAGCTGCCCGACGAGTTCGCGGACAACGTGCGGCGCTGGAGCGCGCGCCGGGGGCTGCCCGAGCCGACGCTGAACCTGTTGGCGTGGCAGAGCCTGCTGGGCGCGTGGCCGATCAGCGCCGACCGGCTGGCCGCCTATCTGGACAAGGCCGCCAAGGAAGCGAAGGTCCGCACCTCGTGGACCGACCACGACGAGGAGTTCGAGGCGGCCGTGCGCGCGTGGCCCGGCGAGGTCCTCGGCGACCCGGTGCTGCTGCCCGAGATCAGGGCGTTCGCCGAGAAGATCACCCCCTACGGCTGGTCGAACTCGCTGGGGCAGAAGCTGGTGCAGCTCGCCGGTCCCGGCGTCCCGGACGTCTACCAGGGCAGCGAGTTGTGGGATCTGTCCCTTGTGGACCCGGACAACCGCAGGCCGGTGGACTTCGCCGCCCGGCGGGCGCTGCTGGAGCGGCAGCGGCCGCCGGTTGACGACACCGGCGCGGCGAAGCTGCACGTGGTGCGCACCGTGCTGCGGCTGCGGCGCGACCGGCCCGACCTGTTCACCGGATACCGCCCGGTGGAGGCGATCGGAGCCGCGGCCGAGCACGTCGTCGCCTTCGAGCGCAACGGCCTGATCGCCGTGGCGACCCGGTTCCCGGTCCGGCTCACCGGCTGGGGCGACACCCGGCTCGACCTCGACGGCAAGTGGATCGACAAACTCACCGGCCGCCAGACCGACGGCGGCCTCGCCGACCTGCTCACCGACTATCCCGTCGCGCTGCTGCTGCGGGGAACGCACCCGCGAGGTGGCCGATGAACTCCGACGCCCCAGTCGACCACTCGGACGACGAGCACTTCCGCGTGTGGGCGCCTGACCGGACCCGCGTCCAACTGGCTCTGGGGACCAACCACCACGAGATGACCCGCGACGACCGCGGCTGGTGGCACGTCCACGTTCCCGGCACCGGCGCGGGCACCGACTACGCTTTCCTGCTGGACGACGACGAAACGCCGCTGCCCGACCCGCGATCGCCCTGGCAACCCGAAGGCGTGCACGGGCCGTCGCGGCGCTTCGAGCACCGCGCGTTCGAGTGGACCGACGCCGCGTGGGCGGGCCGGGCGCTGCCGGGAAGCGTGCTCTACGAGCTGCACATCGGCACCTTCACCGAGGAAGGCACGTTCAACGGCGCCATCGAGAAGCTCGACCACTTGGTGGAGCTGGGCGTGGACCTGGTGGAACTGTTGCCGGTCAACGCTTTCGACGGCGCCGCGGGCTGGGGCTACGACGGCGTGCTGTGGGGCGCGGTGCACCAGCCCTACGGCGGGCCGACCGCGTTCAAGCAGTTCGTCGACGCCTGCCACGCGCGCGGCATCGGCGTGATCCTCGACGTGGTCTACAACCACCTCGGCCCGTCCGGGGCGTATCTGGACCGGTTTGGGCCGTACTTCGCGGGCAAGAACATCTGGGGTCCCACGCTCAACCTCGACGGCCCCGGCTCGGACGAGGTCCGCCGGTACGTGCTGGACAACGCCCTGGGCTGGTTCCGGGATTACCATGTGGACGGTCTGCGGCTGGACGCCGTGCACGCCCTGGTGGACACGCGCGCGACGAACCTGTTGGAGGAACTGGCGATCGAGGTCGACGCGCTGGCCACCGCGCTGCGCAGGCCGCTGACGCTGATCGCCGAGTCCGACCTCAACGACCCCCGGCACGTCACCCCGCGCGCCGCGGGCGGCTACGGCTTGGACGCGCAGTGGTGCGACGACGTGCACCACGCGTTGCATGTGGCCCTCACCGGCGAGACTTCGGGATATTACGCGGATTTCGCCGCCCCCGGCGCGCTGGGGAAGACCTTGCGCTCGGCGTTCTTCCACGCGGGCACTTGGTCGTCGTTCCGCGAACGCACCCACGGCAGGCCGGTCGACACCCGCACGACCCCGGGCCACCGGTTCCTGGCGTACCTACAGAACCACGACCAGATCGGCAATCGCGCCACCGGAGACCGCCTCACCGCGACGATCCCGGTGGCGCGGGCGCTGTGCGGGGCGGCGCTGCTGCTGTGCTCCCCTTACACGCCAATGCTTTTCATGGGCGAGGAGTGGGCGGCCACCACCCCGTGGCAGTTCTTCGCCTCGTTCCCCGACCCGGACCTCGCCGAGGCGGTGCGCACCGGCCGCCGCCGCGAGTTCGGCGCGCACGGCTGGGGCGAGGCCGAAGTCCCCGACCCGATGGACCCGGCGACGGTCCTCAACTCCACCCTGAACTGGGGCGAACTGGCCGACCCGGCGCACCGAGCCACCTTCGACACCTACCGCACCCTGATCGCATTGCGGCGCACGCATCCCGAACTGAGCGACCCCCGCCTAAACCACTTCCACGTGGACCACATCGACGGATGCGTGCTACTGCACCGGGGCCCAATCCGGGTGGCCGCCAACCTGGGCGAAAGTGCCGCCACCATTCCCGTGCCCGTCCGCACCACCTTGCTCACCGCAGAAGGCGCCCAGATCGAGCCGAACAGCCTGTGCCTGCCCCCCAACACATTCGCGATCGTCACCACCCGCTGAACGGGCAAGCGTCGAACCCGACGAGGTCGGGACAGCAAACCCGAGCACCTGCCAACCAAGCCCGCCCCTGCCAGGTGCTCGATGGGCTGGAGACAGCGAACCGGCCTTCCTGCCAGCCGCACCTAACGCTGCCAGCCACCCGTAGGAGCGGACCAGCGAACCCACGCTCCTGCCAGCCGGACCCGAAGCTGCCAGGTGTTCGATGGGAGCAGCGAGCAACCCAAGCCCCTACCAGCAGACACCCAACCCTGCCAGGTGCTCGATGGTGTGGACCGAACAGGAACCCGAGCATCTGCCAACCGCCGCCCGGTCCTGCCAGGTGCTCGATGGGGTGGAGTGGTTTCTTCGGGGGAGAAGGAAGATCGCTAAGCTGGCTCCGCACGTGTGAGGCCGAAGGCA
>NZ_JBVJIN010000066.1:0-28762 GCF_055586285.1 Actinokineospora sp. NPDC051303 | reverse complement strand
AAGTACAACACCGGTACGAGCGGCGCCGCGGCCGCACCGCCAGGAACCACCCCGATCACGACTGACACGCACCGGTACTTCGATACAGGCCCTAGTCCACTAACCAGCTTCTCGGAGACCCTTGCGTAGGTACGGTGACGAACAATGGAGCCCCCGTACGGCGTGGCGGCTGGATCGTGGCTCTCCGTATGCCTACCTTCCTTGCAGGTCCGGGGTTGACATAACTCTCACTCTCTGGTTGAGGTCGAGGGTCCAGGGCCAGAGCACACCGCAGGACCACGAAAAGGAAGGCGGCTTCGATGACGCCCCCGCACAACTACCTCGCCGTGATAAAGGTCGTCGGCATCGGTGGCGGCGGCGTGAACGCCGTCAACCGCATGATCGAGGTCGGCCTCAAGGGTGTCGAGTTCATCGCGGTGAACACCGACGCGCAGGCGCTGCTGATGTCCGACGCGGACGTCAAGCTCGACATCGGCCGTGAGCTGACCCGCGGTCTTGGCGCGGGCGCCAACCCCGAGGTCGGGCACCGGGCCGCCGAGGATCACCGGGAGGAGATCGAGGAGGTCCTCAAGGGGGCCGACATGGTCTTCGTGACCGCGGGCGAGGGCGGTGGCACCGGCACCGGGGGCGCGCCCGTGGTGGCCTCGATCGCCCGCAAGCTCGGGGCGCTCACCATCGGCGTGGTCACCCGGCCCTTCTCCTTCGAGGGGAAGCGGCGGGCCAAGCAGGCCGAGGACGGGATCACCGAGCTGCGCAACGAGTGCGACACGCTCATCGTGATCCCCAACGACCGGCTGCTGCAGCTCGGCGACGTCGGCGTGAGCCTGATGGACGCGTTCCGCTCGGCGGACGAGGTGCTGCTTTCCGGTGTCCAGGGCATCACCGACCTGATCACCACCCCCGGTCTGATCAACCTGGACTTCGCCGACGTCAAGAGCGTCATGTCGGGCGCGGGCAGCGCGCTCATGGGCATCGGCTCGGCGCGCGGCGAGGGCCGTGCGGTGCAGGCGGCGGAGAAGGCGATCAACTCGCCGCTGCTGGAGGCCTCCATGGACGGCGCGCACGGCGTGCTGCTGGCCATCGCCGGTGGGTCCGACCTCGGCCTGTTCGAGATCAACGAGTCGGCGTCGCTGGTGCAGGAGTCCGCGCACCCGGAGGCGAACATCATCTTCGGCACCGTGATCGATGACTCGCTCGGCGACGAGGTCAGAGTCACCGTCATCGCGGCGGGATTCGACAGCGGTGGCCCGACGCACAAGAAGCTCGACCCGACCGGGTTCGGTTCGCGCAACACCACGGTGTCGGCGCAGGCGGGTCAGGTCGGCGGATCGACGGCCCAGGCGCAGCCAGAGCAGCCGCCGCAGCGGCAAGCGCCGCCGCCGGTCGAGCGTCCGGCTCCGCCCGCGCAGCCGCAGCCCACATACCAGCAGCCGCCCGCCTACCAGCAGCCCGCGCAGCAGGAAGCCCAGCCGCAGAGCGACGGCTACCAGCCCGCGCGGCCGTCGACCGGCTACCAGCCGACGTCCTCGGCTCCGCCGTCGAGTGTGGGGCAGTCGCTGCCGAGCGTGCGGGGCAACCTGCCGCACCGCGCCGTCCCGGTGACCGAGGACCCGGACGACGAGGTGGACGTGCCCCCGTTCATGCGCCGGTAGCGAACCCGGCCTTGCGACACCCGCGAACCCCGGCGCTCCCCGCCGGGGTTCGCGGTCGTCTGAAGGCACTAAGTTGGAGCCGGACAGGCTCCCTAAGCTCGTTGAGGAGTGCAGGTTGCGGATTCGCCGGGTGGTCACCACACGTGACGGCGGGGTCTCCTCGGCCCCCTACGAGTCGTTCAACCTCGGCGATCACGTGGGGGACGACCCTGCTGCCGTCGCGGCCAACCGCGCGCGCCTCGCCGCCGAACTCGGCCTCGGGCCGGACCGGCTGGTGTGGATGGAGCAGGTCCACGGCCGCACCGCCGCGGTTGTCGACGGGCCGAGGGACGCCCCGCTGGAGGCCACCGACGCGGCCGTGACCGCCGTGCCCGGACTCGCTCTGGTCGTCCTCGTCGCCGACTGCGTTCCGGTCCTGCTCGCCGATCCGGAAGCCGGGGTCGTCGGGGCCGTCCACGCGGGCCGCGTCGGCGCGCGGGTCGGGGTGGTGCCCGCGGCCCTCGCCGCGATGACGAAGGCGGGCGCGGACCTCGCCCGCGTCGAGGTCCTGCTCGGGCCATCGGTGTGCGGCGAGTGCTACGAGGTGCCGCAGGCCATGCAGACCGATGTGGAGCGACACCTGCCCGGCAGCGCGTGCCGAACCCGAAAGGGCACCCCGGGCATCGATCTGCGCGCGGGTCTGTGGCGCCAACTCGCCGACGCCGGGGTGTCCCGGATCGGGATCGACCCGCGGTGCACGAACGAGGAACGGTCACTGTTCAGTCACCGCAGGGAAGGGACCACTGGGCGATTGGCCGCGATCACCTGGGTTGATCAGGGTCAGGACCGGTGAGCGAGCCGGTGACCCATCCCACCGATCGGGCCGCCGAGATCGCGGCCAACCTCGCCGAGGTTCGCGCCCGGATCGCCGCCGCCTGCGCCCGCGCCGACCGCGACCCGGCTGAGGTCAGGCTGCTCGCGGTCACCAAGACCTTCCCGGCCGAGGACGCCGCCGTGCTGGCCGACCTCGGCGTGCTGGACCTGGCCGAGAACCGGGAGCAGGAGGCGGGTCCGAAGGCGGCGGCGGTGGCCGGGCTCCGGCCGGAGTCCGCTGTCCGCTGGCACATGGTCGGCCGGTTGCAGCGGAACAAGGCCCGCTCGGTGATCCGCTGGGCCGCCGAGGTCCAGTCGGTGGACTCCACCCGCCTCGCCGAGGCGCTCGCGCGCGCGGTCTCCTCGGCCCGGGAGTCCGGCGAGCGGGCCGAGCCGCTCGACGTCCTCTTGCAGGCGAGCATCGACGGCGACCCCGCGCGGGGCGGCTGCCCGCTGGACGATCTTGTCGGACTCGCCGACGTGGTCATTCGATCGAGTGATCTTCGACTCCGGGGGATCATGGCCGTGGCGCCCCTCGGGATGGAACCTTCCGCCGCCTTCGCGCGTCTAGCAAGTGCCGCTCAACGGCTGCGGGAGCACTATCCCGCTGCTCGTGAACTGTCGTGCGGCATGAGTAACGATCTTGAGATAGCGATCGACTATGGGTCGACATGCGTGCGTGTCGGAACCGCGCTGCTCGGGGGACGCGGGCTAGCCTCCCCCTAGCAAGGTTCCGGGAGGCAAGATCCCCGGAGCGACGGTTGAGACGTGCGGGGATGTGGTAGTCGACGCACGTGGGACCACGCTTGGGGAGTCGCGGAGGAACGCCATGAGTACGCTGCAGAAGCTGAAGGCCTACTTCGGAATGGTCCCGGCAGAGGAACTCGACGACTACGACGCCGACGAGTACGACCGACGTGGCTACCGCCACCGCCCGGAGTACTTGCCCGACGACGAGTTCGACGACTACGGCAGCGGCAGGCGCCGCTGGTTCGGTGGCCAGCGTGCGGGCTACCGAGACGAGATCGAAGACGACTACGAGCCCGCCGAGCGCGGCCGTCCGAGGCCCACCACCTGGGCACCGGCCGCGGACGCCCCTACCCATGGAGCCCTTGCGATGGACGCACGCCGCGACCCGGCGTCCCGGCTTCGGCAGGCGGAGCAGCCTGCCCCGGCGAGCTACCCGCTCGGCCGGGTCGTGACCCTGCATCCGAGCAGCTATGTCGAGGCCAGGACGATCGGCGAGCACTATCGCGACGGCCGTCCGGTGATCATGAACCTGACCGAGATGGACGACGCGGACGCCCGGCGTCTGGTCGACTTCGCGGCCGGGCTAGCGTTCGCGTTGCGTGGTTCTATGGACAAGGTCACCAACAAGGTGTTCTTGATCTCACCGCCCAATGTCGACCCAACCGCGGAGGATAAGCGGCGGTTGGCGGAGGGCGGGTTCGCCACCCGAAGCTGAGTGATGGCAGAGTTGAGCTGTGCAACCAGTGCTACTTGCCGTCTATTGGGTGTTGTTCGCCTTCTGGCTGTTGCTCACCGCGCGCGTCGTGGTGGAGCTCGTCCGCACGTTCGCCCGAGAATGGCGGCCCGCGGGTGGGGTTGCGGTAACGCTGGAGACCATCTACACAGTGACCGATCCTCCGGTACGTCTGGTCCGTCGGCTCATCCCGACGATCCGGATCGGAGGCGTGGGCCTGGACCTATCGATTATGGTGCTGCTGTTGGTCGTATTCATTCTGATGCGGCTGGCCTATCCCGGGTAGTCGGGAACCTGGGTACCTGCAGCCCTGGAGTGCGTGAGGTGATCAGATGTCGTTGACCCCCGCTGACGTGCACAACGTCGCGTTCAGCAAGCCTCCCATTGGCAAGCGGGGCTACAACGAGGACGAGGTGGACGCGTTCCTCGACTTGGTCGAGGTGGAGTTGTCCCGCCTGATCGAGGAGAACAACGACCTGCGTGCGCAGGTCGAGCAGCTCGACTCGCAGCTTGAGTCGGCGCGTGCTGACCTCGATGACGCCCGGTCCGGCGGCGGCCCCTCGGTCGCGCCCGCCCGGCAGGTGGAGGAGCCGCGCCGCCTGACGCCCGTCCCGCCGCCCAGCTCGTTGGAGCAGACCAGCCCGGGAAGCAGCGGCGATCACCACGTGCAGGCCGCCAAGGTGCTGGGGCTCGCGCAGGAGATGGCCGACCGGCTCACCGGCGAGGCCAAGGCCGAGGCCGACGGAATGCTGGCGGAAGCCCGGACCAAGTCCGAGCAGCTGCTCTCCGAGGCGCGGTCTAAGTCCGACACCATGGTGAACGAGGCGCGTACGCGGGCCGAGACCATGCTGAACGACGCGCGCACCCGGGCGGAGACCCTGGAGCGGCAGGCCAGGGAGAAGGCCACCACCCTGGAGCGCGACGCCCAGCGGCAGCACACCGAGATCATCGGCGCGGTGCAGCAGGAGCGCACCACGCTGGAGAAGAAGATCGACGAGTTGCGCACGTTCGAGCGGGAGTACCGGACCCGGCTCAAGACCTTCCTGGAGTCCAGCCTGCGCGAACTCGGCGACCGCGGCTCGGCCGCGCCGAGCACCGAGGGCGGTCGTGGGGCGGGCCAGCAGAGCGGCTACTCGTTCGGCCCGCGGGCCGAAGCGGGCTGACCGGTAGCCGGGCGGGTCGCCGTCGCGCGGACGGGTGTCCGCGGGATCGCTGAGGCGGCTCGCCCAGGCAGACGGGGCACATGGTGCTGCTAATTGTCTTGTTGCTGGTGCTCGCGGCCTTCGGGCTGTTGATCGCCGCTCTCACCACGGCGAACACGCTGTGGGCGTGGGTCTCGGTCGTCATCTCGCTGGTGGCCGCCGCGATCCTGCTTCTCGACTGGTTGGGCAACCGCCGTCGCGCCGCGGCGGCCGAGGCCGCGGAACCGGACAAGCCGGTGCCGTCGACCGCGGTCGACCAGCCCGCTCCCGCTCCGGTCGCGCCCGAGGAGCCTCGGCCCGCCGACCCGGCGGACGAGCCCGCGGAAGAGGCGACTGACGCCGCCGACCTGCTGGTGGTCTCGGAACTCACCGCGGACGTCCGCGTCCTGGACGAGCGTCCGAGGTATCACCTGACCGGGTGCAGTTGGCTGGCGGGTCGCCAGTCGCTGATCCTGCCGGTGTCCGAGGCCCGACAGCTTGGCTTCACCCCCTGCGGGCTCTGCACGCCGGACGCCGTCCTGGCCAGCAAGCATCGGGAGAGTCGGGCGGCCAAGCAGCCCCGGCCAGGGTCGGGCTGATCGACCGGCTGGTATCGGCAAGGTCACAGGTCGTCTGTCGGTGACGAGAGTCACCGGTCGCGGGTCACCCTCCGTTCATCCTGGACGGCCAGGGTGGCGGACATGCCGGTCGACGGGTACTGCGAGCGCACCGGGCCGGACTTCTGGTCCGAGCCGGTCAACGCCCTGACGAACGTGGCGTTCCTCGTCGCCGCCGTCGTCGCCTACCGCCTGGTGGCCCGGCGGGGCGCGCCCGCGAGCGTGGTGACGCTCGTCGTCCTGCTGGTCGCGATCGGGGTGGGCAGCTTCACGTTCCACACGGTCGCCACGACGTGGGCCGCCGCGTTGGACGTCGGGCCGATCTTGCTGTTCATGCTGACCTACGTGGTGGTGTTCCCGCGCTGGTTCCTCGGGCTGCCCTGGCGGCTGGCGTGGTTAGGGGCGCCCGCGTTCGTGGCATTCGCGGTGCTGGTGAACCTTGTCGTCGGCGGCGGCACTTACCTGCCCGCTCTCCTGGGGATGGTCGTGTTCGCCGTCGTGCTTTACCTGCGGGGTCTACGCGCGCACGCGACCAGGTTCGGGATAGTCGCGGCGCTGTTCGCGGTCTCGTTGACCTTGCGGACCATCGACGGGCCGGTGTGCGGCGGGTTTCCGGTCGGCACGCACTTCGCCTGGCACGTGTGCAACGCCGCGGTGCTGTACCTGTTGATCCGCGCCGCCGCCCAGCGGTGGTGGGAGGTCACCTCCTCCGGCATATCGGTTGCGGAGACGCGTTACCCTTGAGGGCACAGGCGTTGATCCGGCCATCACCGGGGAGCCTCCGGAAGAACGGGCGCGAGCCCCAGTAGAACCGGACGGGACCGGCCCGTGACAGCCGGCCGAGAGAGGTCACCGGCACGCCGGTGGCAAGCGGGGTGGTACCGCGGCACGTGCGGCACGGAATGCTCGCGCGCGTCGTCCCCGTGTGGGTCCGACCGATCCGTACGAGGAGCACCACCCATGGGTTACCCCAGGGCACACGTTGGCACCGGCGACGCGCGGACCGTGCCTGCCCAGCCGTCCTTCCCCGCGCTCGAAGCCGCCGTGCTGGACTACTGGGCGGCCGACCGCACTTTCCAGGCCACTGTGGACGCCCGCCCGACGGGCGACAACGGCGACAACGAGTTCGTCTTCTACGACGGGCCGCCGTTCGCTAACGGATTGCCGCATTACGGCCACCTGCTCACCGGCTACGTCAAGGACCTCGTGCCGCGCTACCAGACCATGCGCGGCCGCCACGTGGAGCGCCGGTTCGGGTGGGACACCCACGGCCTGCCCGCCGAGGTGGAGGCCGAGAAGCAGCTCGGGTTCTCCTCGAAGAGCGAGATCGAGGCGTTCGGCATCGAGAAGTTCAACGAGGCGTGCCGCACGTCGGTGCTGCGCTACACCGACCAGTGGCGCGACTACGTGACCCGCCAGGCGCGCTGGGTCGACTTCGACAACGACTACAAGACCCTCGACTTGGACTACATGGAATCAGTCATGTGGGCCTTCAAGTCGTTGCACGACAAGGGTTTGGTCTACGAGGGCTTCCGGGTCCTGTGGTACTGCTGGCGCTGCGAGACGCCGCTGTCGAACACCGAGACCAAAATGGACGACACCTACCGCGACCGGCAGGACCCCGCGGTCACGGTGGGCCTGCGGCTGGTGGCGCCGGGAACCGATCTCGACGGCGTGCACGCCCTGATCTGGACCACGACCCCGTGGACGCTGCCGTCGAACCTCGCCGCCGCGGTGCACCCCGAGGTCGACTACGTCGTGGTGGAGGCTGGCGATCAGCGCTACCTGCTGGCCGAGGCCCGCCTCGGCGCGTACGCCCGCGAACTCGGCGAGGACGCGCCGGTCGTGGGCCGGTACAAGGGCGCGGACCTGGTTGGCACCCGGTACCTGCCGCCGTTCGACTTCTTCGCTGGCCGCGAGAACGCCCACCAGATCCTGCCCGCCGACTACGTCACCACCGAGGACGGCACGGGCGTCGTGCACATCGCCCCGGCCTTCGGTGAGGACGACAAGGCGGTCACCGACGCGGCGGGCATCGAGGTCGTGGTGCCGGTCGACGCGCACGGCCGCTTCACCAGTGAAGTGCCGCCGTACGCGGGCACGCAGGTGTTCGAGGCGAACAAGCCGATCATCCGCGATCTCAAGGAACTCGGGCTGCTGGTGCGGCACGAGACCTACGACCACCCGTACCCGCACTGCTGGCGCTGCGACAACGCGCTCATCCAGCGCGCGGTGTCGTCGTGGTTCGTCGCGGTGAGCCGGTTCAAGGACCGGATGGTGGAGCTGAACCAGCAGATCAACTGGGTGCCCGGCCACATCAGGGATGGCCAGTTCGGCAAGTGGCTGGAGAACGCGCGCGACTGGAACATCTCCCGCAACCGGTTCTGGGGCTCGCCGATCCCGGTGTGGGTGTCGGACAACCCGGAGTACCCGAGGGTGGACGTCTACGGCTCGCTGGACGAGTTGGAGCGCGACTTCGGCGTGCGGCCGACCGACCTGCACCGGCCGACCATCGATGAGCTGACCCGGCCGAACCCGGACGACCCGACCGGCGCGTCCACCATGCGCCGGGTGCCGGAGGTGCTGGACTGCTGGTTCGAGTCCGGGTCGATGTCCTTCGCCCAGGTGCACTACCCGTTCGAGAACCGCGAGTGGTTCGAGGACCACTATCCGGGCGATTTCATCGTGGAGTACAACGGCCAGACGCGTGGCTGGTTCTACACGATGCACGTGCTGGCGACGGCCCTGTTCGACCGGCCCGCGTTCGTCAACTGCGTGGCGCACGGCATCGTCTTGGGCGACGACGGGCAGAAGATGTCCAAGTCGCGCAAGAACTACCCGGACGTCAACGAGGTGTTCGACCGGGACGGCTCGGACGCGATGCGCTGGTTCCTCATGGCCAGCCCGATCCTGCGCGGCGGCGACCTCGTGGTCACCGAGCGCGGAATCCGCGACGCCGTGCGACAGGCGGTGCTGCCGTTGTGGAACTCGTGGTACTTCCTCGCGCTCTACGCGAACGCGGAAGGCAAGGACGGCGTGTGGCGGACGGACTCGCCGCACGTGCTCGACCGGTACGCGCTCGCCAAGACCCGGCAACTGGTCGAGTCGGTCACCGCGGCGCTGGACGCCTACGACATCTCCGGCGCGTGCCAGTCGGTGCGCGAGTTCCTGGAGGTGCTGACCAACTGGTACGTCCGCCGGTCGCGTGACCGGTTCTGGTCCGGTGACACCGACGCGATCGACACTCTGCACACGGTGTTGGAGATCGTGTCCCGGCTTACCGCGCCGTTGTTGCCGCTTACCGCCGAGTCGGTCTGGCGGGGTCTTACCGGTGGGCGGTCAGTGCATCTGGCCGACTGGCCCGAGGCGGACGCGCTGCCCGCGGACGACGACCTCGTCGCGGGGATGGACCGGGTCCGGCAGGTCTGCTCGGCGGCGCTGGCGCTGCGCAAGGCGAACCGGCTGCGGGTGCGCCTGCCGCTGGCGAGCCTGCTGGTCGCCGCGGCCGACTCGGCCGTGCTGGAGCCGTTCACCGACCTGATCCGCGACGAGGTCAACGTCAAGGCGGTCGAGCTGACCACCGACGTGGCCGCGCACGGGCGGTTCGAGCTGGTGGTCAACGCCCGCGCCTGCGGGCCGCGGCTGGGCCGGGACGTGCAGAAGGTGATCAAGGCCGTCAAGGCGGGGGAGTGGTCGACCACCGCCGAGGGCGCGGTCGTGGCGGCGGGTGTCGAACTGCTCGACGGCGAGTACGAGCGGCGGCTCGTGGCCACCGACGCGGGCGCGACCGGCGAGCTGCCGGGCAGCTCCGGGCTGGTCGTGCTCGACACCGACGTCACCGCGGACCTCGCGGCCGAGGGTGTCGCCCGCGACCTGGTCCGGGTGGTGCAGCAGGCCCGGCGGGACGCGGAGCTGGACGTGTCCGACCGGATCGCGGTCACCGTGGACGCGCCCGACGACGTGGTCGCCGCCGCCGAGGCCCACCGGGAGTTCCTGATGGGCGAGACGCTGGCCGACGCGGTCGAGTACGGCCCGGCGGAGGGCTTCGCGGGCTCGGTGGGCGAAGGCGTCGACGTGCGGGTGGTTGTGCGCAAAGTGTGAGAGTTGTGACGGTACGGGAGCGGCTTTCGTCGGCCTCTGGTCGCGGAAGCCGCTCCCTGGCATTGTGGCCAGAGGCGTGAACGTCGCGCGTCGGGGGCTGGGGTAGTTCTGGGGGTCGGGCGTGTCCACGACGCGCAAGCGCTGGATCTTGTCCATTGGGGGTCTGGCGGTAGTCGCCATTGTCTTGTTGGCGGTGTTCGTCTTGGTGCCGCGAGAGGTGGCCCCGACGTCCGCGGCGGGTGGGACGACAACGCAGCGAACCGAGGCGCCGTTAGGCGCGACGGACGTGGCCGAGAGGTTCCTCGCGGCGTTATCCGCGCAGCGGTTCCAGGCGGCGGCGGACCTGACCGACGCCCCACCGGCCGCGGTGGCGCTGCTGACCAAGGTCGGCGCGGCGCTGCGGCCGCAGTCGGTGCAGGCCACGGCGAGCGCGCTCACCACGCCCGCCGCCGGAGCGACCGAGGTGAGCGAGACGTTCACCCTGTCCTGGCGGCTCCCGTCCAGCCAGATGTGGGCCTACTCGAACACGCTGTCGGTGGTGCGGGTCGACGGGAAGTGGCGGGTGAAGTGGTCGCCCGCGGTGATCCACCCGAAGCTGACCGAGGGCACCCAGTTGGCCGTGGTGGTCAGCGCGACCGGGCCCAACGCGGTGCTCGACCGGGACGGCAAGCCGCTGCTGACCTGGCAGGGCGCCACCGCCCAACCGGTGGACCCCGCAGTGGCTCCGCTGCTGGCGAGCGCGCTGAAGGGGAGCGTCACCCTGCCAGCCGACAGCGGCGGCACCCGGATCGCGCTGGTCGACGCGGCGGGCAAGGAGGTCGAGAGCCTTTTCGGCACTCCTGCCGCGCCGGTGGAGCCGCTGAAGTCGACCCTGAGCCTGCGGACCCAGGCGGCCGCGCAGGCCGCGGTGGACAGCGCGGCCGGTCCGGCGTATCTGGTGGCCATCCAGCCCTCGACCGGCGGCATCCTCGCGGTGGCGCAGAACGCGGCGGCGGGGGACCGGCTGGACGCCCTCAACGGCCTCTACCCGCCCGGCTCGACGTTCAAGGTCGTCACCGCGGCGGCCGTGCTCGACGCGGGCAAGGCGACCGTCGACACCGTCCTGCCCTGCCCGGGAACGCAGACCATCGGCACCCGTTCGATCAAGAACGCCGACTTCGAGTTGGGCCCGGTGCCGCTGCGCACCGCGTTCGCCGAGTCCTGCAACACCACGTTCGCCGCGCTGGCCGCTGAGCTGCCCGCGGACTCGTTGTCCCGGGCCGCCGCCCAGTTCGGGCTGGCCGCCGACTTCGAGATCCCGGGACTGACCACGCAGACCGGCCAGGTGCGGCCCGCGACCGGGACTCCGCAGCAGGTGGAGAACAGCATCGGGCAGGGCACCGTGCAGGTCAGCCCGTTCGGCCTGGCGCTGATGACCGCGACGGTCGCGAAGGGCTCGGCGGTGACGCCGAAGCTGTTTACCGGCGTGGAGACAGTCGTCAAGACCGGCTACCGGGGGCCGTCCAGCGCGACCCTGGCGGCGCTGCGCCCGATGATGCGCGAGGTGGTCACCTCGGGCCGGGGTGGCGCGCTGCGCGGGCACGGCGCGGTCGCGGGCAAGACCGGCACCGCCCAGTACGGCGACGGGACCCGGTCGCACGGCTGGTTCGCCGGATACCGGGGCGACCTCGCGTTCGCGGTGCTCGTCGCCGACGCCGGGGCCGCGGCGCCCGCTGTCACCGTGACCGGGAAGTTCTTGGCCGCCGCGAAGTGAGCGGTCATCCGGTCGGAAACCCGACCGGATGCAGGATCGCCGGTTCCGGTCGGTCGAGCGGGCCGATCACCGGCTCGTCCGTGACGATGACCGTCTCCTGCTGGTCGGCGGGAACGGGCGCCACGGGACGGCCGCAAGGCAGGACGGCCAGGGTGGACAGCACGCCGAGGTCGACCCGGTGCGCTGTCAGGCGATGCGACGTCGGCAGGTCCGGGAGTTCCGGGGCGGCGGTCAGGAGCGGGACGTCCTGGGCGTCCGAGGGCCGCAGAACCTCCACGCGGTCGGCGCCCGAGCCGAAGACGGCGATGGTCTCGGCGTGCTCGGCCGCGTCGGCCAGAGCGGGCAGGTGGGGCAGGGCGATGCGCAGGGTCGGGGTCACCAGCAGCCAGGACCGCGTCGCGCAAGCCCGCGCGCACGGGTCCGGGAGGAGCACCATTTCGGGCCGCCGCCCCCCGCGCACCAACTCGGCCCAGGTGGCGGAGTCGGTGACGACCGGAGTCGTCGGCAGATTCTCGCTGAGCCACCTCGTCGCCGCGGCCGTGACCACCGGGTCGGTGTGGCTGTCGGCTGCGGCGCGCAAACCGCTCACCCAGGAGGGCACGGCGAACGCGAGGGCGGTCAGCGCCACGGCGGCGGTCGGCGCCAGGAATGGCCGGGTCCTGGTGTGCTTGCCCGCCCGGCCGCCGTGCGTGAGCCCGCGTTCGACCACGGCGGCCACCAACAGCGCGGCAGGCGCGACCACGACCGCGAGGGCTCCGGTGTCGGGTCCGTCGGGCAGGACGGAGAGCAGGACGAGCGTGAGCACGCCGAGAGCGAGGGGCCGCAGCCGGTAGGAGAGCAGGGCGCCGAGCGCGGCGGCCACGGCGGCCGTGCCGAGCAGCGGGTCCAGCCGCAGCCACTCGCCGGGGCCGGGGCCATAGGAGGCGTGCCGGAAGGCGGTCACGGCGGCCCCGGCGCCGAGGCCGATCCCGGTGCCGAGGCTGAACAGCGCGGCGAGCATGAGCGAGAGCCGCCTGCGCCCCCGCCGCCACACCAGCAGGGCGGCCGCGCCGACCAGGGCGAGGGTGACCGGCGCGGTGAGCACGGCGACGACCAGGAACACCGTCGCCCACAGGTCGGGGGTGATCCTGCGGTGCCGGTGCGGGGTCCACAGCAGCGCCAGCGCGGCCAGCGCCCACGGCACGGCCACGTTTTCCGGCCGCACGGCGAGTTGCAGGTTCAGCGCCAACGGCGACAGCGCCGTGATCGCGACCGCCGCCGCTGCGGTCCAGCGGGTCAGGCCCATCCGGCGGGCGAGCAGCCACAGCAGCGCGCCGGTGGCCGTCGCGGCGAGCACCATCGGCTCGCGGACCGCGCTGAGCGCGGTGGCGTGTCGGATGAACGCGTCGGTGGCGGTGGTGTAGGCGGCGACCTGGAGCCAGGCTAGAGACGACACGAACGGGTCGAGCATGCGGTCGAGGGCGTCGACGGCGAAGACCTGGGCGAGGTGCCTGCCTTCGCCCGCCTGAGTGGGCGCGTCGCCCGCGGCCAGGCGGAGCAGCGCGGTGACGGCGGCCAGGGCGGCGGCGGGCAGCGCCCGCGCCCCGGCCTCGGCGGCATGCCAAACGCGCGGCGCGGGGAAATCCGCGCTCACATGGTGTGCGGACATAGGGGATGCCTGCTCTGCGGTCCCGAGAAACGGGAGCGAGCCGGTACCTCCTTCGATGGGTGATTCGGGAGGGTGGGGGTCGACCGCCGCGCGCTGCGGTCGACCCATGCTAAACCCGTAATCGGTCGTGTGCGCACTGTGACTTTCTGTGTCGCGAATGCTCTGTCTTACGAGTGACGTCGTCAGTGCCGGTTACCCCGATCAGGTCGTGGCGGGCCGCTGACCTGTGGGTCTTTTCCGTCGTCATCCTTGGCGCGGGCGCTCGCGATCCGGTGCAGCACTCGCACCCAAGGGGACCACCGCGCGGGTCGGGCGGGCGGGTGGCCGACGTGGGCGGCCGCGCGGTCGAGCAGGTCTTCGAGCAGGGCGTCGTGCATCCACCGGATGGCCAGGGGCCAGGTGACACGGCCGATGCCGTGCGATTCGGCGCGCAGGATGTGCCGCAGGACGCACGAGTCTGGCGAGGGGCCGTCGAGGATCAGGAAGGTGTGCGTCCCGCGCAGGCCCATCCCCGGCGTGAAGGTGAACTCGACCATCTTGCCCGGCTGGTAGGCGGTGCAGGTGTAGCCGACCGGGCCGTGCCCGCCGGTCGCGCCCGGCCCGAGCGGGGCGTCGAACAGCATCGGCGGCCAGTGGTCGACCGGCCACAGCGGGCTGTCCGCGCCCGCGATCCGGTCCAGCAGCGCGCCGACGCGCGCGGGAGCGACGGGCAGGGCGCGCTCATGCCGATTGTCGATCATCAGATCACCTTCCGTACGGAAGCGTATGGTTCACCCCGTACGCTAGCGTATGGATTCGTGGCAGCACAGCGTCGAACCCGAGAGGACTGGACCGAGATCGCGCTTTCCGCGCTCGCGGAAGGCGGACTCGCCGCGCTCGCGGTAGAACCGCTCGCGGCGCGGGTCGGCGCGACGAAAGGCAGCGTCTATTGGCATTTCGCCACGCGCGACGCGCTCGTGCAGGCCACCCTCGAACGGTGGGAGCGCGAGCACACCGAGGCGGTCATCGACCTCGCCGAAGCGGGTGAGACCCCCACCGAGCGACTGCGCATCCTCTTCGGCGCCGTGCTCTACCCGGAACAGGGGGCCGACGTGGAACTCGCGCTCCTGGCCTCGCTGAGCGATCCACTCGTCGCGGCTGCCGTCGCGCGGGTCGGCGAGCGGCGGGTGGAGTACCTCGCGACCCAGTTCGCCCAGCACGGCTTCGGCCGCGCCCAGGCCAGGCGGCGCGCGGTGATCGCCTACTCCGTCTACCTCGGACAGGCCCAGCTCAGCCGGGGCGCGCCGGAAACCCTGCCGCGGTCGGCCGCGGCCCGCCGGGCGCACGTGGCCGAAGTGCTGCGCGTGCTGCTGACCGAATCGGTGGACGCCTGATGGTGTTCCGGTTCGGGGTTCGGGTGAAACCGGGCGCGCGCCGCGCCGCCGTCGGCGGTCGGTGGCCCGGCCACAGCACTAGCGACGGCGACACGCTCGTCGTGGCGGTCGCCGCGCCCGCGGTGGAAGGCAAGGCGAACGAAGCGGTCCGCCGCGCGCTCGCCGACGCGTTCGGCGCGCGCCGCAACGACGTGCGGATCGTGGCCGGGGAACGGGGCAGGGACAAGGTGGTCGAACTGGACCCGGTGCCGCCGAATGCCGCGCGCACGCTGGCCCGATTGCTCGGCGACCAGCCGTGACCATTGCCTCACCCAGCGCGTGACCGGTTTGTCGAGTGCGCCCCCACCCGGTTGAAAGGGGACAATGCGCTCACAACACCAGGCGCTCGCACCATGCGGGCCGCCGCGCGGCCAGGAGGAGGTGGGATGGACGACCTGACCCTGGCGCTCGGTATCGGCGCGGCCGTTCTCCTGCTGGCCGTTCTCGCGGTGCGGGTGTCCGTCCGACTCGGACTGCCCTCGTTGCTGCTCTACCTCGGGATCGGTGTCCTGGTCGGCGAAGCGGGCCTGGGCATCGAGTTCGAGAACGCCGAGTTGACGCAGGCGCTCGGCTTGGCCGCCCTGGTCATGATCCTCACCGAGGGCGGCCTCACCACGCGCTGGGGTGAGGTGAAACCCGCGCTGTGGCCGGGAATCGCACTGTCCACAGTGGCGGTTGTGATCAGCGTCGGGCTGACCGCGGCCGGACTGCACTGGATTCTCGGCTTCGACTGGCGGCTCGCCCTGCTGTGGGGCGCGGTGCTCGCCTCCACCGACGCCGCCGCGGTGTTCAGCGTGCTGCGCAGGCTCTCGGTCACCCGGCGGCTGGTCGGCTCGCTTGAGCTGGAAAGCGGCATGAACGACGCGCCGAGCTACATCGCCGTCGTGCTGCTGGCCTCCACCGACCCGATCGGCTGGGGCCTGCCGCTGACCATGCTCTACGAACTCGGCGCTGGCGCGCTGATCGGCCTGGGGCTCGGCTGGCTCGGCACGCACGCGCTGCGCCGGGCCGCGCTCCCGGCGACCGGCCTCTACCCGCTGGCCACGGTCGCGGTGTGCGTGCTCGCTTTCGCCTGCGGGCAGGCCGCGCACGCCTCCGGGCTGCTCGCCACCTACATCGCCGGGCTGGTGCTGGGGAACTCGCGGCTGCCGCACCGGTCGGACACCGTGTCCTTCGCCGAGGGGATGGGCTGGCTGGCGCAGATCGGCCTGTTCGTCCTCTTGGGACTGTTCGCCTCGCCCTCGCGGCTGCTCGACGCGCTGGTGCCCGGACTGGTGGCCGGGGCGGTGATCACGCTGGTCGCCCGGCCGCTGTCGGTGCTGCTGTCCGTCACGCCGTTCCGCGTCCCCTGGCGAGAACAGGTGTTCCTGTCCTGGGCCGGGTTGCGCGGGGCGGTGCCCATCGTGCTGGCCATGATCCCGCTGTCGCAGGGCGTGCCCGGCGCGCAGCAACTGGTCGACGCCGTGTTCGTCCTGGTGATCGTGCTGACCCTGGTGCAGGGAAGCACTCTTGGCCTGCTGGCCAAGGCGCTCGGGCTCGACGCCGGGGCTCGCGCCAAGGAGGTCGAGGTCGACGCGGCGACCCTTGACGAGCTCAACGCCGAGCTGTTGCAGGTGACGATCCCGCAGGGCTCGAAGCTGCACGGCGTCTACCTGTCCGAGCTGCGCCTGCCCGTGGGCGCGACGGTGAGCCTGGTCGCGCGGGCCACGGGCGCGTTCACCCCAGGTGCCAACACTCGTTTGCAGGTTGGCGACCAAGTCCTGGTCGTCACCACCCAGGACGCCCGCGAGGCCACCGAGAACCGCATCCGCGCGGTCGACCGGGCAGGCCGCTACGCCCGCTGGAAAGGCGAGACCGGCGACGAGTGAGCCCGCTCTCACCTGGTGGGCTGCCGCTCGATCCTGAGCAGCGCGTCGGCTATGTTCTGCGGCAAGGTCACGAGCGCCAGCGTCAAACCCCGGTTTGCTGGCCGGCAACCCTCCTCCGCGGTGGGGTGCCCCGGGTGAGGACCTGGTCCTCCCGCGCGGTGCGGGACGGGCAAGCGCGGACCCCTCGCGGGTCCCCTGGACCTGGAGGTCAGCCCCCATGACGCTCGCTGTTCCCGCGGCCCGCACGCCCGAGACCGCCCCGGAGACGGCCGCTGTCGCCGTGCCGCCGGTGGTCGGCGCGCGACTGGTCGTCCCGCTGGTCGACGGCCGCCGCGTCGGCTACGCCAACCTCGACCACGCCGCCAGCGCGCCGTGTCTTGAAGCCGTGCGCGACGCGGTGGACGAGCTGCTGCCCTGGTACGCCAGCGTCCACCGCGGCGCGGGCTTCGCGTCGCAGGTCAGCACCAAGGTCTACGAGCAGGCCCGCGCGGTGCTGCGCCGGTTCGTCGGCGCCCGCCCGAGCGACGCGGTGGTGTTCACCCGCAACACCACCGACAGCCTCAACCTGCTGGCCAAGGCGCTGCCCAAGAACACCTCGGTGGTGCTGTTCGACACCGAGCACCACGCGGCGCTGCTGCCCTGGCGCGGCCCCCGGGTCCACCGGATCGAGACCCCGGCCAGCGCCGGTGACGCGGTGCTCGCCCTCGACGCCGCGCTTTCGGCCTGCGCGGTCGGCCCGCGCCTGGTCGTGCTCACCGCGGCGTCCAACGTCACCGGCGAAATCTGGCCGGTCGCCGCGCTGGCCGAGGTCGCGCGAAGGCACGGCGCCCGGATCGTGCTCGACGCCGCGCAGCTCGCCCCGCACCGGCCGATCGACATCCGCGCGCTCGACGTCGACTACGTGGCCCTCTCCGGGCACAAGCTCTACGCCCCCTTCGGCGCGGGCGCGCTGATCGGCCGCGCGGACTGGCTCAACGCCGCCGACCCCTACCTAGTCGGCGGGGGAGCGACCGCCCAGGTGGTCGACTGGGGCGACCGGCTCGGCGTGGCCTGGTCGAAGGTGCCCGAGCGGCACGAGGCTGGCTCGCCCAACGTCGTCGGCGCGCACGCGCTGGCCGTCGCCTGCGAGACGATCACCCGGCACGGCTGGGACGCGATCGTCGCGCACGAGCGCGCGCTGCTGCGCAGGCTGCGCTCGGGCCTGGCCACGGTGCCCGGCCTGCGCGGGCTGAGCCTGTTCGGACCTGAGCACGACCGGGTCGGCGTCGTCAGCTTCACCATCGACGGCGTCGAGGCGGGCCTGGCCGCCGCGGTCCTGTCGGCCGAGCACGGCATCGGCGTCCGCGACGGCGCGTTCTGCGCCCACATCGCCACCCGCAGGCTCCTGGGCCGCGTGGGCGCGGGGGAGCAGCGGGCGCTGCGGGTCAGCATCGGGCTGGGCACCACAACCGAGCACGTCGACCGGCTCGTGGCCGCGCTGCGGTCGCTGGTGACCGACGGACCCGCCGCCGACTACGTCCTCGTGGACGGCCGGTGGACGCCTGCCAACGACCCGCGCCCCCTGCCGCCGTTCCTGCGCGAGGTCTCCTGACCGGCCGCGCACGGCCACCATGGACAATGGGCCGGTGAGCACAGAACGTGGCGACGACCGCGGCACCGAGATCGAACACGCGGCGACCGAGCAGGAGGCCACGGCTGAGCAGGAGGCCACGGCCGAGCCGCCACCCCGGCGGGGCGCGCTGCTGCTGTCCACGGCCATGGTGGTCTTCGCGCTGGACCTGATCACCAAGATCATCGCCACCGCCACGCTGGAGGGCGAGCCCCCGGTCCGGGTACTCGGCGGCGCGGTCTACCTGCAACTGGTCCGCAACGCGGGCGCCGCGTTCTCCATGGCCACCGGCATGACCTGGCTGTTCACCCTGATCGCGGCCGGGGTCGTCGTCGCCATCGTGTGGATCATGCCCAAGCTGCGCTCGACGGGCTGGGCGCTGGGCTTGGGCCTGGTGCTCGCGGGCGCGCTGGGCAACCTCACCGACCGGATCTTCCGCGCGCCCGGGGTGTTTCAGGGGCACGTGGTCGACTTCATCTCCGTCTTCGCGCCCAACGGCGACTTCTTCCCGGTGTTCAACGTCGCCGACTCGGGCATCTCCATCGGCGGCGTCCTGATCGTGCTGATGGCGATCCTCGGCCGCGACTACGACGGCAGCACCACCCGCGACAAGGCCGGAGACGCTGCATGAGCAAGCCCGCGAGCGAATCATCGACCCAGTGCGCCCGCGTGCGGAGCCGCCGATCTTGTGGGGTGGCCGCATGAGCGAGCCTGCGAGCGAATCGTTGACACAGTGCGCCCGCGAGCGGAGCCACCGAACTTGTGAGGTGGCCGCATGAGCGAATCACGCACCCTGCCCGTGCCCGACGGCCTCGACGGCATGCGGGTCGACGCCGGGCTGTCCAAGCTGCTCGGCCTGTCCCGCACCATCGTGGCCGCGCTCGCCGAGTCCGGCGACGTCCTGGTCGACGGCAGGCCCGCGGGCAAATCCGACCGACTGCTCGCCGGGACCTGGCTGGAGGTCACCCTCCCCGAGCCCGACCGCCCGGTCGAGGTCCGCGCCATCGCCGTCGAAGGCATGGAGATCATCCACCAGGACGACGACGTGGTCGTGGTCGACAAGCCGGTGGGCGTCGCCGCCCACCCCAGCCCCGGGTGGACCGGGCCAACGGTCATCGGCGGCCTGGCCGCCGCGGGCATCCGGATCTCCACCTCCGGCGCCGCCGAGCGCCAAGGCGTGGTCCACCGCCTCGACGTCGGCACCACCGGGGTGATGGTGGTGGCCAAGAGCGAATACGCGTACACCGTGCTCAAACGCGCCTTCAAGGAGCGCACGGTCGAGAAGCGCTACCACGCGCTCGTCCAAGGCCACCCCGACCCGAGCGTCGGCACCATCGACGCGCCCATCGACCGGCACCCCCGCCACGACTACCGGTGGGCGGTCGTCGCGGGCGGCAAACCCAGCGTCACCCACTACGAGACGATCGAGGCGTTCCGGGCCGCGTCACTGCTTGACGTCAAACTGGAGACCGGGCGGACGCACCAGATCCGGGTCCACTTCTCCGCCCTCCGTCACCCTTGTGTCGGTGATCTGACCTACGGCGCCGATCCGAGCCTCGCCAAGCGCCTCGGCCTGGCCAGGCAGTGGCTGCACGCCCGCACGCTGGGGTTTCACCATCCCGACGACGGTCGGTGGGTGGAGTTCACCAGCGAGTATCCGGCCGATCTCGCTGGGGCGCTGGACACGCTCGCCGCCGATTACTGAGGTCCGTGCGGAGATCCTCGGCTAAGTTGGATTTGACTTGGCGACGGCTAGAGGCGGTGCTTATGAGCGGCACGGATAGACCGGACGAGGACACTGGCGGGTTCCTGGTGGATGGGGTCGCGCCTCAGGTCATCGGGGGCGGTGATACGGCTGAGGTCGCTTATGACCGGGAGCCGCCTACCAGTCCTATTCAGGCTCAGGCCGCGCCGCCGCCGTCTAAGAAGGGATGGCTGAGCAAGCTGTTCGGGCGGTAGTCGGGGCTTGCTCGGGGGCTTGGCTTGGTGGGGGTTGCTCGATGGGGTGGAGTGGTTTCTTCGGGGCCCCTACGAAGGAAGATCGCCGTGTGAAAGACGGGTGGGATGCCTTCGGCCTCACACGTGCGGAGCCAGCTTAGCGATCTTCCTTCTCCCCCGAAGAAACCACTCCACCCCATCGAGCACCTGGCAGGACCGGGCAGCGGTTGGCAGATGCTCGGGTTCGCTGTTCGGTCTGCACCACCGGGCACCTGGCAGGGCCGGGTTCGGTTGGCAGGAGCGTGGGTTCGCTGTTCCGCTCTCACCAGTGCATGGCAGGGGCGGTGCTGCCTGGCAGGAGGGGGGCCAGCCAGCGTCGCTGGTTCTCAGTTCTCGACTGTCCAGGTGAGGGTTAGGGATTCCTCGTCTGGGCGGGGGCTCCAGCGGACTGAGGTGACCACTATGTCTTCTGGGACCACGTAAACCGTGTGTCCGCCTGCTGTCTCGCCGGGGGCCACGCCTATTCGGTGTGGGGGGCGTGAGGATAGAGAGACTGGGGCCTTGGAGATTGTTTGGCCGTCCGGGGTGACCAGGACCAGGTAGAGGTCAGGCAGGGTGCTGAACGGGACTGTGCCTCGGTTGGTCAACTCCGTGTGCACCACTATCGACCGCTCGCCTGGTTGGAGGCGGTAGCCGGCGGCGGTGAACAAGTAGTCGGCGGGGTCTACTACCTCCACCAGTTGGACGGAGAGGCGTTCGCCTTCCAGGCCCGAGGTTTCCAGGGTGGTGCCGACCTTGCCCTGGCGGGTGGGGGTGTTCATCCGGGTTGTCGGCTGGGTGCGGTCGACGGCCAGGGCCGGGGGCTGGTCGCCACGGGCCCAGGAGGCGCTGCCGGGTGGGCCCCAGGTGCTGATCGGCTCGTTCGCGGGGGGAGCGGGGTGGGGCTGGGGAATGGGTTGGCTGGGTGGGCCCGCGGGGGTGGGGAAAGGCTGGCTGGGTGGGCCGGTGCGCACCTGGTATGGGCCGCTGGGAGGGTGGTGGGCGAAGTTCTGTTGCTGCTGCGGGGGGTACTGCGCCTGCTGGGGCTGGTAGCCGCCGCTCTGGGGGCCGGGGGGTGGCGGGTAGACGCCGGAGGGGGTGCCCTGCACGCCGTAAGAGGGGGGTGCGGGTGTCCTGGCCAGTGCGGCGCGGACGCCGTTGGGATCGCATTCGACGCCGACGAGGAGGGGGAGGCCCGCGCCGGACAGGGCGACCAGCCGCGAGGCCACTTCCCGGGGGTCCATGCCCAGCCTCGCGGCCACCTCGTGCACCGCTGCCCTGCCCATTTCGGCGACCACACCGAGTAGGCGGGCATCAACCGGATCCGTCACGACCACGGGCCGCACGCTACCCGGTTGGCGGGCGGCTCGCGGCGGAAGCCGGGACTCGACACGGGCAAGATCGGTTTCGGTGATCGAATCCGCACGGAGCGCGACCTCACACCGGGGCGTCGTCCAGCAGCGCGAGGTGCCGGGGGTCGTCGGCGCGCACGCCCGCGTCGGCGGTGTGCAGGGGGCGGACCTCGGCGTCGTAGCGGGCGAACGCGGGCAGCGCCCAGTGCTCGTCTGCGGGCAGCCGCCGGGCCAGCGCGGGGGCGGACAGCCACAGGTGCGCGGACAGCTCGTGCGGCAGGCCGCGGCCGAGCAGCAACTCGCCGTCGAGCAGGAGGACGCCGCCCGCGCCGAGGGCGACGTACTCCGCCCGGGTGGCGCGGTCGGTCGCCGCGTCCCACAGCGCGGGCAGCGCCCGGCCCGACCCGCCGGGGCCGAGCGGGCCGAGCACCTCGCGGCGCAGCGCGCCCTCGTCCAACCAGGTCTCGTAGCGGGCGTCGGCGTCATGCCTGCCACGCTCGAAACGCAGCGACGCTGGCCGCAGGAAGTCCGCGGCCGAGACCCGCAGCACCGGCCGCCCGAGCACCCGCAACCGCTCGCCGAGCGCGTCGGCGAGCGCCCCCGGCTCGGTGGGCGGGGCGCCGTCGACGATCACCCGCGTCCACCCCGCGCGCTCCCGCGCGTCGATCCGCGCGGTCAGCTCGTCGGCGAGCACGTCAGGCGAAACAGGACGGAAACGCATGTGTCCCACTGTGCCCGTTCGGCGGCTACAATGCGGCGCTTTTGCCGCTGTGCCAAGAGAATCCCGCTGTGACGAGAGATATCAGCGTGTCGCGCCGCCCCTTGGGCGAGGTTGTCGGCGGGTGTCGCTAGGGTGTCGCCGTGGCTGACTCCTTCGCTCATCTCCATGTGCACACCGAGTACTCGATGCTCGACGGAGCGGCCAAGCTCAAGGACATGTTCGCCGAGTGCGAGCGGCTGGGGATGACCTCGGTGGCGATCACCGACCACGGTCACACCAACGGCATCTACGACTTCTTCAAGCAGGCCACGAGCGCGGGCATCAAGCCGATCCTGGGCATCGAGGCCTACATCGCGCCCGCGTCGCGGTTCACCAAGGACCGTATCCGGTGGGGCGACCCGGCCCAGAAGAGCGACGACGTCGCCGGTAGCGGCGCCTACACCCACCAGACGATCTGGGCGCGCGACGCGACCGGCCTGGGCAACCTGATGCGGCTGTCCAGCCTCGCCTCCCTGGAGGGGCAGCTCGGCAAGTGGCCCAGGATGGACCGGGAGCTGATCGCGGAGAACCGCGAGGGCCTGATGGCCACCACCGGCTGCCCGTCCGGCGAGGTGCAGACCCGGCTGCGGCTCGGCCAGGACGAGGAGGCGCTCAAGGCCGCGGCGGACTGGCGCGACATCTACGGCAAGGACAACTTCTTTGTCGAGCTGATGGACCACGGCATCGAGATCGAGCGCCGGGTCCGCGGCGGGCTGGTCGACATCGCCCGCAAGCTCGACATCCCGTTCGTGGTCACCAACGACTCGCACTACACGTACAAGAGCGACAGCACCGCCCATGACGCGCTGCTGTGCGTGCAGACCGCCAGCACATTGCAGGACCCGACCCGGTTCCGGTTCGACGGCGACGGCTACTACCTGAAGTCGCCGGATGAGATGCGCGCGATCGACTCGTCCGACCCGTGGCAGGAGGGGTGCCGCAACACCCTGCTGGTCGCCGAGAAGGTCGACACCACCGGGATGTTCGAGTTCCGGAACCTGATGCCGAAGTTCCCGATCCCCGAGGGCAAGACCGAGGACGAGTTCTTCCGCGAGCAGGTGTGGGCGGGGATGCACCGCCGGTTCCCCGAGGGCGTGGACGAGGAGCACCGCAGGCAGGTCGAGTTCGAGATCGGCGTCATCCTGCAGATGGGCTTCCCGGCCTACTTCCTGGTCGTCGCCGACCTGATCCAGTGGGCGAAGAACAACGGCATCCGGGTCGGCCCCGGCCGAGGGTCGGCCGCGGGCGCGCTGATCGCGTACGCGATGGGCATCACCGACCTCGACCCGCTGGCGCACGGCCTGATCTTCGAGCGGTTCCTCAACCCCGACCGCGTCAGCCCGCCCGACATCGACATCGACTTCGACGAGCGTAGGCGCGGCGACGTCATCCGCTACACCACCGAGAAGTGGGGCGCGGACAAGGTCGCGCAGGTGATCACCTTCGGCACGATCAAGGCCAAGGCCGCGATCAAGGACTCCGCCCGGGTGCTCTACGGGCAGCCCGGCTACGCCATCGCCGACAAGATCTCCAAGGCGTACCCGCCCGCCGTGATGGCGAAGGACATCCCGCTCAACGGCCTGTTCGACCCCAGCCACAAGCGGTACAACGAGGCCACCGAGATCCGCGAGCTCTACAACAGCGACCCGCAGGTCAAGGAGATCATCGACACCGGCCGGGGACTGGAGGGCCTGATCCGTAACGCGGGCGTGCACGCCTGCGCGGTCATCCTCTCCGCGGAGCCGCTGATGGAGACGATTCCGCTGTGGAAGCGCCCGCAGGACGGCTCGATCATCACCCAGTTCGACTACCCGACCTGTGAGTCGCTGGGCCTGCTGAAGATGGACTTCCTGGGCCTGCGCAACCTCACCGTCATCGATGACGCGCTGCGCAACATCGAGCGCAACGGCAAGCCGGTGCCCGATCTGGAAACCCTGGGCCTGGACGACAAGGCGACTTACGAGCTGCTCTCGCGCGGCGACACGCTCGGGGTGTTCCAGCTCGACGGCGGGCCCATGCGCGACCTGCTGCGCCTCATGCGCCCCGACAACTTCGAGGACATCTCGGCGGTCGGCGCGCTCTACCGGCCCGGCCCGATGGGCGCCAAGTCGCACACGAACTACGCGCTGCGCAAGAACAAGCAGCAGGAGATCACCCCGATCCACCCGGCGCTCGCCGACGCGCTCGAAGACATCCTCGGCACGACCTACGGCCTGATCGTCTACCAGGAGCAGGTCATGGCGATCGCGCAGAAGCTGGCGGGCTACACGCTCGGCCAAGCGGACCTGCTGCGCCGCGCCATGGGCAAGAAGAAGAAGGAAGTCCTGGACGCGGAGTTCGTCAACTTCTCCGGCGGCATGGAGAAGAACGGCTACCCCAAGGACGCCATCAAGACCCTGTGGGACATCCTGGTCCCGTTCGCCGACTACGCGTTCAACAAGGCGCACTCGGCCGCGTACGGGCTGGTCTCGTACTGGACGGCTTACCTCAAGGCCAACTACCCGGCCGAGTACATGGCCGCCCTGCTCACCAGCGTCCGCGACGACAAGGACAAAGCGGCGGTCTACCTGGCCGAGTGCCGCAAGATGGGCATCACCGTCCTGCCGCCCGACGTCAACGAGTCGGAGAAGGAGTTCGCCCCTGTCGGCAACGACATCCGCTTCGGTCTCGGCGCGATCCGCAACGTCGGAGCCAACGTGGTCGACGCGATCATCAAGGCGCGGGTCGAGAAGGGCGAGTTCGCCGACTTCTCCGACTACCTGCGCAAGGTGGACGCGTCGGGGTGCAACAAGAAGGTCGTGGAATCGCTGATCAAGGCGGGCGCGTTCGACTCGCTCAAGCACCCGCGCAAGGGCCTGTTCCTCATCCACACCGACGCTATCGACGCGGTCATGGAGACGAAGAAGGCCGAGGCGGTCGGCCAGTTCGATTTGTTCGGCGCGGGCAGCGACGACGCCGACGACAGCGTCCGCAGTGTTTTCGACGTCCGCGTGCCGGACGACGTCTGGGAGACCAAGCACCAGCTCGCCCTGGAGCGGGAAATGCTCGGCCTCTACGTCTCCGGCCACCCGCTCAACGGCGTCGAGCACATCCTGGCCGCGCAGTCGGACACCGCGATCACCACGATCCTCGACGGCGGTGTCGGCGACGGCGCGCAGGTCGTGATCGGCGGCATCCTCGCCTCGGTCAACCGGCGGGTGAACCGCAACGGCGAGCCGTGGGCGTCCGCGCAGCTCGAAGACCTCGCCGGTGGCATCGAGGTGCTGTTCTTCCCCAAGACCTACGCGGTCGTGGGCATGGGGGTGCTGGAGGACGCGATCGTCCTGGTCAAGGCCCGGGTGGCCAAGCGCGACGACCGCATCTCGCTGATCGCCAACGACCTCGCCGTGCCCGACTTGTCCAACGCCGACGGCGCCCCGTTCCGGCTGAGCATGGCGGCGACCAAGTGCACCCCGCCGCTGGTCGCGCAGCTCAAGGAGGTCCTCGGCGCGTACCCGGGCACCACCGAGGTCCACCTCAAGCTGATCAACGGCCCCCGGCAGACCCTGCTCAAGCTCGATGACGCGCTGCGGGTGAGCCCGTCGCCGTCCCTGATGGGCGATCTCAAGGCGCTGCTTGGGCCGAACTGCCTGTCCTAAGATCACCCGTTCGGCGTAATCTTCTCCTTCTTCGGGTGATCCTCGGTACCGTGGTGGTTAACGGGGTTTACCGGGGTCACTAGGGGGATGGTGTTCCGTGCTGGACAGCGAAGCCACGGCCATCGAGGACATCACGGCCATCGAGCTTGACGAGAGCTTCTTCCACGATCCGTTCGCCCTCTACGCCGAACTCCGGGGAACCGGCCCCGCGCGCCCGGTCGTGCTCCCACAGGGCCTGCGCGTGTGGATCATCACCGACTACGCCGAGGCGCGGGCCGCGCTCGCCGACCCCCGGCTGAGCAAGGACCTCGCGGGCGCCGGGCCGCTGCTGGAGCGGCACAACGGGTCGGAGCGGCCCGGTCGGGAGGGGTTCGCCACCGACCTGGCCGCGCACATGCTCAACTCCGACCCGCCGGACCACACCCGCCTGCGGAAGCTGGTGAACAAGGCGTTCACCGCGCGCGGGGTGGAGCACCTGCGGCCGCGGGTCGCGGAGATCACCGCGAGCCTGCTTGACGACATGGCGGGCCACGACGAGGTCGACCTGCTCGACGCCTTCGCCTTCCCGCTGCCGATGACGGTGATCTGCGAACTGCTCGGCGTGCCGGACGGCGACCGCGAGTCGTTCCGGCGCTGGAGCGCCACACTGCTCTCGGCCGCGCCGATCGAGGAGGTCCAGGCCGCGGCCGTGGCCATGCAGGCGTACCTGGTCCAGTTGATCGCCACCAAGCGCGCCGCCCCCGGGCCCGACCTGCTGACCGCCCTGATCGAGGCGGTCGAGGACGGCGACCGGCTCAGCGAGCAGGAACTGGTCTCCATGACGTTCCTGCTGCTGCTGGCCGGGCACGAGACCACGGTCAACCTGATCGGCAACGCCACGCTCGCGCTGTTGCGCGCGCCCGACCAGCTCGCCGCGCTGCGCGCCGACCCGACGCTGGTGCCCGGCGCGGTCGAGGAGTTCCTGCGCTTCGACGGCCCGGTCAACCTCGCCACGATGCGCTACACGGTCGAGCCCGTCACCTATGGCGATGTCGAGATCCCCGAGGGCGAGTTCATCGCGGTCGCCATCGGCGCGGCCAACCGCGACCCGCGCCGATTCCCGGGCGGTGATCAGCTCGACGTCACCCGGCCGCCGTCCGCGCACCTGGCCTTCGGCCACGGCATCCATTACTGCGTCGGCGCTCCGCTGGCCAGAATGGAGGCCGAGATCGCGATCGGCGCGCTCCTGGCCCGGTTCCCGAACCTGGCGCTCGCGGCCGACCCGGCCGACCTCGCCTGGCGGAACAGCACGATCGTGCGCGCCCTCAACGCTTTCCCGGTGCGGCTGTCATGACCACGACGACGATCACCCTTGACGAGGGCTTCATCCAGAACCCGTACCCGCTCTACGCGGAACTCCGCGAAACCGGCCCGGTGCGCCGGATCGTGAGCGCGGGCGGGGTCAACGCGTGGCTGGTCACCCGCTACGCCGACGCCCGCGCGGTGCTGGCCGACCCGCGCGTGCGCAAGGACATCGCCGCGATGCGGGAGCTGATCACCCGCCACCGCACCTCGGACGGCCCGCTCATCCAGTTCCTGAGCGTCCTTTCCGAACACATGCTCAATTCCGACCCGCCCGACCACACCCGGCTGCGCAAGCTGGTGACCAAGGCGTTCACCTCCCGCCGGGTCGAGCGCCTGCGTCCCCGGATCGAAGAGATCACCGCCGACCTTCTGGACGACCTGGCCACCCACGACGAGGTCGACCTGCTCGACGCTTTCGCCTTCCCACTGCCGATGACGGTGATCTGCGAACTCCTCGGCGTCCCCGACACCGACCGCGATTCCTTCCGCCACTGGACTTCCCGCCTGGTGGCCACCCCCATGACCGAGGACTCCGGCGCCGCCGCCGTGTCGATGACCGAGTACCTGACCGGACTCATCGCCACCAAACGCGCCGCCCCAGCCGACGACCTGATCACCGACCTCATCCACGCCGTCGAGGACGGCGACCGCCTCACCGAACAAGAACTGATCGCGATGGTCTTCGTGCTCCTGGTCGCAGGCCACGACACCACCGTCAACCTCATCGGCAACGGCGTCCTCGCCCTACTGGAAGCCCCCGACCAACTAGCCACCCTGCGCGCCAACCCAGCACTGCTGCCCGGCGCGATCGAGGAGTTCCTGCGCTACGAGGGCCCAGTCAACCTCGCCACCCTGCGCTACACCGCCGAACCAGTCACCTACTCCGACGTGGAGATCCCGGCCGGGGAACTGGTCCTGGTCTCCCTCAGCTCAGCCAACCGCGACCCCAACCGCTTCCCCAACCCAGACCAACTGGACGTCACCAGGGCACCCTCGGCCCACCTGGCCTTCGGCCACGGCATCCACTACTGCGTAGGCGCCCCACTGGCCAGACTGGAAGCAGAAATCGCCCTAGGCGCCCTCCTGACCAGATTCCCCACCCTGGCCCCAGCAGGCGAACCCACCACCAGCGTGAAATGGCGGGACAGCACCCTGATGCGCGGCCTACGCACCCTGCCAGTCCGCCCCCACGGCTGACTCCGGTCAAAGTCGCCCCCAGGCACCCGCACGCACCCCCATCTCGGACCCACCCACCTGGCCGCACCCGAGCCCAGCGGCACACCTGCCGCTAACCCCGCCCCCCACCAGGTGCTTGATGGTGTAGACGGAGCCGCGAACCCGCTCTGCTGCCAGGCCGAACCGACGCTCGCCCAGTGCTCGATGGGGCGGAACGAGCAGCAGCAAACCACGCCCCAACCAGGCCGCACCCGAGCCTGCCAGGTGCTCGATGGGGTGGAGTGGTTTCTTTGGGGGAGAAGGAAGATCCCTAAACTCGCCGTGGTCGTGGGGCCGAAG
>NZ_JBVJIN010000065.1:0-30301 GCF_055586285.1 Actinokineospora sp. NPDC051303 | reverse complement strand
GCCGAAGGCTCCCCACCCGTCTTTCCCACGACGGGATCTTCCTTCGTAGGGGCCCCAAAGAAACCACTCCACCCCATCGAGCAACCCCCACAACCACGCCACCTACGGAACCCAGAGAGCAACCCCGGAACCCAGCCGAGCTCACCGAGCGACCTCCTGCCGAGCCGGAACCCGAGCAACCCGCAACTCGGCAACCCGATGCCGATCCATCCGCATGACCGTGACCCGCCACCCATCAACCCGGATCTCGTCATTCACCTCAGGTATCCGCCCCAAATGGGTCAGCACCAGCCCAGCCACGGTCTCGTACTCCCCGTCCGGCATCCGAAACCCAGTGGCCTCGGCAAGCTCATCCCCCCGCAGCAGCCCGGACACCATCCAGCTGTCCCGCCCCAACGGCCGCACCGGATTGACCTCGCGATCGTGTTCGTCCCGAACGTCGCCCACGATCTCTTCGATCAGATCCTCCAGCGTGACCAGCCCAGCGGTGCCCCCGTACTCGTCCACTACGACCGCCACCTGCAGCCCGGACCCGCGCAGCCGCTCCAACAGCACATCCCCGTCCAGTGTCTCCGGCACCGTCGGCACGGGCCGCACCAGCGACGACACGCGGGTAGTGGCCCGCATCCCCGCGGGCACGCTGAACACCTGCTTCACGTGCACCACCCCGCGCACCTCGTCAAGGTCGCCGCCGTGCACAGGGAATCGCGAGTGCCCGCTGGTCCTGGCCAGCGCCACCAGGTCCGCCACCGTCGCGTCCGCGCGCAGAGCCTGCACCTGCACGCGTGGGGTCATCAGGTCCTCAGCGGTGCGGTCGCCGAAGCGCAACGATCGGCTGAGCAGGTTCGCGGTGCCCTTGTCGAGGGTGCCCAGGGCCTCGCTGGAGCGCACCAGGCCGCCCAGTTCCTGCGGCGAGCGGGCCGAGCGCAGCTCCTCCTGTGGTTCGACGCCCAGCCTGCGCACGGTCCAGTTCGCTGAGCCGTTGAGGGCGTGGATCAGCCAGCGGAACACCCGGGAGAACACCGCCTGCGGTCCGGCCACGGCGCGCGCGGTCGGCAGCGGCCGGGCGATCGCGAGGTTCTTCGGCACCAGTTCGCCGAAGACCATCGACAGTGAGGTGGCCAGCAGCAGCGCGATCACCAGGGCCACCACGTCCGCCGCGCCCGGGGGCAGGCCGGTCCAGCCCAGGACGGGCTCGATCAGGTTGGCCAGCGCGGGCTCGGCGATATAGCCGGTGATCAGGGTGGTGATGGTGATGCCGAGCTGGGCGCCGGAGAGCTGGAACGACAGCGTCCGGTGGGCCCGCTGGATCGCCAGCGCCCGCCGGTCGCCCACCTGTTCGGCGTGGTGGTCGACCTGGCTGCGTTCCAAAGTGGTCAGGGAGAACTCGGCGGCGACGAACAGCGCCGTGCCGAGGGTCAGCGCGATGACGGCCAGCAGGCCGAGAAGGCTGAACAGGGGACCGGTCACCGAGCACCCCGCTCGGTTTCCGGGCCGATATGGTCGCCGGGACTCTCTCCCGGCCCGCTACTGCGACCCGGGGACTGCGCCTTGCGCACGGACGGTGTGCTCCTCGACTCCGGTGGACGTCCTCGAACCGGCCCAGTCTAGAGGGAGCCGAGCCCGCCGGGGACCGGATGCGGGGCGTGCCACGCCGCACACCGACCGATCGCGACGCGGGCGAGCGCGACCGGACAATGCGGACAGAAGGCGCGGGTGTTGCGTCCCGGTGCTCAGGCGGGCGGGGCCCAGGCCGGGTCGCGGCCGAGCAGGGCCACCAGCCGGGTCTGCGGGTCGGCCCCGGCGGGCGCGTCGACCTCGTCGGGGAACAGCTCGCCGCGCCAGCGCGGGATCTCATCGATGAACTCGTCGAGCAGGGCGGTGGCCAGGGCGTCGCCGAGGTCGGGGGTGGCGCCGACCGCTGTGGCCAGGTCCCAGCCGTGGACGCCGAGGTCGAGGGTCAGCTGCCAGCGGTACTCGATCGCCGGGACGGTGGCGTAGCTCAGGTGCACCGGGCGGTCGTCGGGCACGTCCCGCCAGGCGCGCTGCGCGGCGGCCGAAGCCGAGGTCCACGCCGCGGCCGGATCGGGTCCCAGGACATCGCCGTCGTAGCGGTCGCCGACCTGCTCGACGGTCTCGCCCGCGACGATGTGCGGCACCCAGAGCTGCTCGGACACCAGGTGGTTGACCAGGTCCCGCACTGTCCACTTCGCACACGGCGTCGGTGCGTCCCACGCCTGCCCGACCTGGCGCACGGCCCGGTCGAAGACGTCATGGGCGCGGGTGTAGGCCTCTCGCGGATCCATGGCCCCAGTCCAGCAAACCCGCCGCCGCGCCGCCCGGTACTTCGATACAGGCCCTAGTGCGTGCGGCGGTGGCGGCGGACGGTTTCCTCGACCAGGTCCAGCACCGGGTCCATGTAGTCGGCGGGCAGGCCCATCGCCAGGTGCGAGACGAGCCCTTCGAGCACCAGCTCCAGGAATCCGGTCAGGACGTCCACGTCCACGTCGTCGCGCAGGTTCCCGGCCTCGCGCTGGCGCAGCAGCCGCTCGCGGGTGGCGATGGTGAGCTGCTCGGAGCGCTCGGCCCAGCGCGCGCGGAACTCCGGGTCGGTGCGCAGCCTGCGCGAGACCTCTAGCCGGGTGCCCAGCCAGTCGGCCGGGTTCAGCGTCTCCCCGCCGCTGCCCGCCGGGGTCGACAGCAGGTCGCGCATCACCTGGACGAGGCCCTGCTCGGCGACCACCTCGGTCATCCGCAGCACGTCGTCCTCGGCCAGGGCGAGGAACAGCGACTCCTTGTCGCGGAAGTGGTGGAAGATCGCACCCCGGGACAATCCGGTAGCCTCTTCCAACCGGCGCACAGTCGCGCCCTCGTAGCCGTGACGCGCGAAACAAGACCGCGCGCCGTCGAGGATCTGGCGTCTGCGCGCGTCAAGATGGTCCTGGCTTACCCGTGGCACCCGACGATCGTCGCAGCAGGTCTCCCGGGAAGCAATCCGTACGTACGTATTGGTTGTCACTAACCCCTAGCCGCCGCTTCGGTCTGGTGCGGCTGTCGGTACCCGCGTGTAGCGTCGATTCGAGGCCACGAACCGGCATGGGAAGGGGTGCTCCGCGGTGACTGCCCTGTTCGAGTCGGAGACTATGGAGCCTGACCGCAGACGGCTGCGGGCCAGGGTGGAGGCCGAGGCGTACGTCGCCTCGGTGTGCTTCAAACACGGCCCGCCGGGTCTGCTCGGCGTCGAGCTGGAATGGACCGTCCACCACCGCGACGATCCCCGGCGGCCCCTCGACCCGGACCACCTCGCCGCCGCTCTCGGTCCCCACACCCCGCGCACACTGCGCCCCGACAGTCCACACCTGCCCCTCCCGTCCGGCTCACCACTCACCCTTGAGCCCGGCGGCCAGGTGGAAATCTCCTCTCTCCCAGCGCCCGCGGTCGGCCCCCTGATAGACGCGGTGGCCACCGATCAGCGCTACCTCACCGACCTGCTCGCCCGTTCCGGGCTGATTCTGGGCGCCCAGGGCATCGACCAGCATCGCGCGCCGCGCCGCGTGCTGGACACCCCGCGCTACGCCGCCATGGAACGCGCGTTCGCCGCCAACGGCCCGGACGGCATCACGATGATGTGCGCCACCGCCGGGCTCCAGGTGTGCGTCGACGCGGGCGAGCGGGGCGACGTGGTGGCCAGGTGGGCCGCGGTCAACTCACTCGGCCCGGTCTTGGTGGCGCTGTTCGCCAACTCGCCTCGGCCGGGCTGGGCCTCGCAGCGCACCCGGACGGTCCTGGGCATCGACCCGTTCCGCGCCCGGCCGGTCCCGGTCACCGACGATCCGGCGCTGACCTGGGCCAGGCACGTGCTCGACACCCCGCTGCTGTGCGTGCGAAGACCGCACGGCCGGTGGGACGCCCCCGCGGGGGTCACGTTCGCCGACTGGATAGCCGGGGCGCTGCCCCAACCGCCCACCCTTGACGACCTCGACTACCACATCTCGACGCTGTTCCCGCCCGTCCGCCCGCACGGCTACTTCGAGGTGCGCTACCTCGACGCCCAGGACGGCATGGACTGGATCACCCCGACCGCCCTGCTCGCCGGGCTCATGGCCGAGCCGGGCACGGTCGACGCGGTGGTCGAAATCTGCGCCCCGGTCGCCGACCGGTGGCTCGACGCCGCGCGTCTCGGCCTCGCCGACGCGCCCATCGCGCTCGCCGCCCGGCGGGTGCTCGACCTGGGAGTCCCGGCCGTGGCGCGGCTGGGCCTGCCACCGCGATCGCACGCCGCCGTCACCGACCACCTGACGCGGCTCGTCGCGAAGACCACGACGAAGAAGACCACGACGAATGGGAGGAAGTCGTGACCAGCACCGAGGACCGACTGTTAGGGCCGGAGCAAGTGCGCGCGCGGGTCGCCGAGCAGTTGCGCCGCTCCCGGGAACGCAGCGACGCGCTCACCGACGCGGTGGACGACGACGACTTGGTGCGCCAGCACTCCAAGCTGATGTCGCCGCTGGTGTGGGACCTGGCGCACATCGGCAACCAGGAGGAACTGTGGCTGGTGCGCGATGTCGGCGGGCGCGAGCCGGTCCGCGGCGACATCGATGAGCTGTACGACGCGTTCCAGCACCCTCGCGCGAACCGCCCGACGCTGCCGCTGCTGCCGCCCGCCGAGGCCCGCGCCTATGTGCGCGAGGTCCGGGACAAGGTGTTCGACGTGCTCGACCGCAGCCCGCTGGAGGGCCGCAGGCTGGTCGAGCAGGGCTTCGCATTCGGCATGATCGTCCAGCACGAGCAGCAGCACGACGAGACCATGCTGGCCACCCACCAGCTTCGGGTCGGCGCGCCGGTGCTGCACGCCCCGGACCCGGCGGCGGCCACCCCGCCCGCGCGGCGCGAGGTGCTGGTCCCCGCCGGGGAGTTCACCATGGGCACCTCGACCGAGCCGTGGGCGCTGGACAACGAGCGGCCCGCGTTCCGCACCCACGTCGAGGCGTTCTTCATCGACACGGTGCCGGTCAGCAACGGCGACTACCTGGCGTTCATCGACGCGGGCGGCTACGACGACCCGCGCTGGTGGAGCGAGACCGGGTGGGCGTACCGGCAGCGGGCGAACCTGACCGCGCCGCGCTTCTGGGCCCGCGACGGCGACGGCTGGTCGCGGACCCGGTTCGGCGTCGTGGAGCCGGTCCCGCTGGACGAGCCGGTGGTGCACGTGTGCTTCCACGAGGCGGCGGCGTACGCGGCCTGGGCGGGCAAGCGCCTGCCCACCGAGCCGGAGTGGGAGAAGGCCGCCCGGTTCGACCCGGCCACCGGCCGGTCCCGCCGCTACCCCTGGGGCGACGAGGACCCCGGGGTGGAGCACGCCAACCTGGGCCAGCGGCACCTGCGACCGGCCCCGGTCGGCGCCTACCCCAAGGGCGAGTCGCCGCTAGGGGTGCGCCAACTCATCGGCGACGTCTGGGAGTGGGTCGACTCCGACTTCCAGCCGTATCCGGGGTTCGCGGCGTTCCCCTACCGGGAGTACTCGGAGGTGTTCTTCAGCGGCGACTACAAGATGCTGCGCGGCGGCTCGTTCGGCACCGACGCCTCGGCCGTGCGCGGCACTTTCCGCAACTGGGACCACCCCATCCGGCGGCAGATCTTCGCCGGGTTCCGCTGCGCTCGGGACGCCTCGCCCGCCGAGGTGCGCTGAGGCATGTGCCGCCACCTGGGCTATCTCGGCCCCGCCGTGCCCTTGGCCGGGCTGATCCTCGACCGGCCGCACGCGCTGCTGCGCCAGAGCTGGGCCCCCGCCGACATGCGCGGCGGGGGCGCGGTCAACGCCGACGGCTTCGGCGTCGGCTGGTACACCGACGACGTCTTGCCCCCGGCCCGCTACCGGCGCGCTGTTCCATTGTGGACGGACGCGTCGTTCGCCTCGGTCGCGGCGGCGACGTCGAGCCACGCCGTCCTCGCGGCGGTCCGCTCGGCGACGGTGGGGATGCCGGTCACCGAGACCGCGTGCGCGCCGTTCACCGAGGGGCGGTGGCTGTTCAGCCACAACGGCGTGGTGCGCGGGTGGCCCGAGAGCGTGGCGGGCCTGGCCGCCGAACTCCCCACGGTCGACCTGATGACCCTGGACGCGCCGACCGACAGCGCCCTGCTGTGGGCGCTGGTGCGTCACCGGCTCCGCGCGGGCGCTGCCCCGGCGGACGCGCTGGCCGAAGTGGTGCGCGCGGTCGCCGCCGTCGCCCCCGATTCCCGGCTCACCATGCTGCTGACCGACGGCACGACGCTGGCCGCGGTCACCTGGTGGCACTCGCTGAGCGTGCTCGAAGGCGCCGACTTCGTCGTCCTGGCCTCGGAACCGTGGGACGACGATCCACAGTGGACTTCCCTCGGGGACCGCCTCCTGGTCACCGCGACCCTGAACCCGGCCCCGGACGTGCGCGTGCGCGCCGTGGCGCCGAACCCCGACACTCCGAAAAGGACACCGATGACCGACCCTGTGGTGGAAGTGCACCTGCCCGAGGACCACGCGGCCCGCTCCCTGGCCGCCGACGCCAGGGCGGGCCTGTCCGCCTCCCCGAAAACGTTGCCGCCCAAGTGGTTCTACGACGCCCGAGGCAGTGACCTCTTCGAGCAGATCACCCGCCTGCCTGAGTATTATCCGACTCGCGCCGAACGCGAGATTTTGGCGGCCCGCGCCCCGGAGATCGCGGCTGTTACTGGTGCCCATACGTTGGTCGAACTGGGGTCCGGCTCGTCGGAGAAGACGCGGTTGCTGCTGGATGCCTTGCGGGACAACGGGAGTTTGTCGCAGATCGTCGCCTTGGACGTGTCGGAGACGGCTTTGCGTGACGCCGTGGGGGCGCTGGCGTCGGAATACGCTGGTGTTCAGGTCACGGGTGTGGTTGGCGACTTCACCCAGCATCTTGGCTTGCTTCCTGGTGAACCGGCGCGGGTGGTCGCGTTTCTAGGCGGCACTATCGGCAATTTCCTTCCTGATGAACGCGCTCGGTTTTTGGCGGCTATTCGGGAGGTGTTGAAGCCGGGGGAGTGGTTGTTGCTGGGGACTGATCTTGTGAAGGACGAGACTACTCTGGTTCAGGCTTATGACGACGCCGCTGGCGTTACCGGTGAGTTCAACCGCAATGTGTTGCATGTGCTCAATCGGGAGCTTGGGGCTGACTTCGATCCTGATGACTTCGAGCATGTCGCGTGTTGGGATGCGGAGAACGAGTGGATTGAGATGCGGCTGCGGGCTAAGAAGGCGCTGACGGCTGTTGTTGGGGCGCTGGGGCTTGAGGTTGCCTTTGATGAGGGTGAAGAGATGCGGACGGAGATTTCCGCCAAGTTCCGCCGGGATGGGGTGAGTGGGGAGCTTGCTGCCGCTGGCTTCAGTCTTGAGCATTGGTGGACTGATGAGGCTGGGCGCTTCGCGCTGTCTCTGTCTCGGGCTGACTGATCGGCTGCTTTCGCGGGGCCGCCTTCGGGGTTCGAGGGCGGCCTCCGCTCGTTTTGTGGCTTTTGTGGGTGCTCGCTTGGGTGGGGTTGCTCGATGGGGTGGAGTGGTTTCTTTGGGGCCCCTACGAAGGAAGATCCCGTCGTGGGAAAGACGGGTGGGGAGCCTTCGGCCCCACGACCACGGCAAGTTTAGGGATCTTCCTTCACCCCCAAAGAAACCACTCCACCCCATCGAGCACCTGGCGAGCCTCGGTGCGGCCTGGCAGGTGCTCGGCTGGGTTGCACTACTGCTCCCATCTAGCACCTGGCGGGCGTGCGGTGGGTTGGCAGGGGGTCGAGTGCGTTATTCCACATGGAGCGGGGGGCCGTCCTGTGTCGGACGCCCCCCCGCTTTGATGTGGCGATGGTGAGTTAGCTGTTGACCATCTTGCGCAGGACGTACTGCATGATGCCGCCGTTGCGGTAGTAGTCGGCTTCGCCGGGGGTGTCGATTCGGACTACTGCGTCGAAGTCCACGGTGGAGCCGTCGGTGCGGGTGGCCGTTACCTTGACCGTGCGGGGGGTGGTGCCCTCGTTGAGGGTGGTGACGCCGGTGAGGTCGAAGGTTTCGGTGCCGTCCAGGGCCAGGGATGACGCTGTTTCGCCCTCGGGGAACTGGAGGGGGAGGACGCCCATGCCGATCAGGTTGGAGCGGTGGATGCGTTCGAAGGACTCCGCGATCACCGCGCGGACGCCCAGTAGGGAGGTGCCCTTGGCGGCCCAGTCGCGGGATGAGCCGGAGCCGTACTCCTTGCCTGCCAGGACGACCAGGGGGATGCCCGCCGCCGCGTAGTTTTGGGCGGCGTCGTAGATGAACGCCTGTTCTCCGCCTGTGGTGAAGTCGCGGGTGTAGCCGCCTTGGACGTCGTTCAGGAGGAGGTTGCGGAGGCGGATGTTGGCGAAGGTGCCGCGGATCATCACCTCGTGGTTGCCCCGGCGGGAGCCGTAGGAGTTGAAGTCCTTGCGGTCAACGCCATGCTCGGTCAGGTACTTGCCCGCGGGGGTGTCCGCCTTGATCGCGCCCGCGGGGGAGATGTGGTCGGTGGTGACCGAATCGCCCAGCAGGGCCAGGACACGGGCACCGGTGATGTCGGTGACCGGGGTTGTGGCCATCTCCATGCCCTCGAAGTACGGGGGCTTGCGGACGTAGGTGGACTCCGGGTCCCACTCGAACGTCTTGCCGGTCGGGGTGGGCAGGGACTGCCAGCGCTCGTCACCGGCGAACACGTCCGAGTAGCTGCTCGCGAAGCTTTCCGCAGACAGGGCGGCGGTGATCGTGTCCGAAATCTCCTGCGGGGTGGGCCAGATGTCGGACAGGTGCACCGGCTGGCCGTCCGAACCGATGCCCAGCGGTTCGGTGGTGATGTCGATGTCCATCGAACCGGCCAGCGCGTAGGCCACCACCAGGGGCGGGGAGGCCAGGTAGTTCATCTTGATGTCCGGGTTGATCCGGCCCTCGAAGTTGCGGTTGCCCGAGAGCACCGACACCACGGCCAGGTCGGACTCCTGTACCGCGGCGGAGATCTCCTCCTGGAGCGGGCCGGAGTTGCCGATGCAGGTGGTGCAGCCGTAGCCGACCAGGTTGAAGCCCAGCTTGTCCAGATACGGGGTCAGGCCCGCGCGGTCGTAGTAGTCCATGACGACCTTCGACCCCGGCGCCAGGGTGGTCTTCACCCACGGCTTGCGCTCAAGGCCGCGCTCGACGGCCTTCTTCGCCAGCAGCGCCGCGCCGATCATGACCGACGGGTTCGAGGTGTTGGTGCACGAGGTGATCGCGGCGATGGCGACCGCGCCGTGGTCGATCTCGAACTCGGCGCCGTCCACGGTGACCTTGGTCGGCTTGCTGGTGCGGCCCTGCGCCCCGCGCGCGGCGGAGTGATAGTCATACGGCGCGCCGTCGCCGTTGCCGCCGCCGCTGTGCGCGGGGGAGTCGCTGGCCGGGAAGCTCTCCTCGCTCGACTCGTCCACCGCGGACTTCGGCGCGTCGGTGGCGTAGCTGCCCAGGGCCGCGCGGAACGCGCTCTTGGCGTCGGTCAGCTCGATGCGGTCCTGCGGGCGCTTCGGGCCCGCGATGGACGGCACGACGCTGGCCAGGTCCAGCTCCAGGGTCTCGGAGAAGACCGGCTCGACGGACGGGTCGTGCCAGAGGCCCTGCTCCTTGGCGTACGCCTCGACCAGCGCCACCTGCTCGGCCGAGCGGCCGGTGAACTTCAGGTAGTCGATGGTCTCCGCGTCAACGGGGAAGATCGCGGCGGTGGAGCCGAACTCGGGGCTCATGTTGCCGATGGTGGCGCGGTTGGCCAGCGGGACCGCCGACACACCCGAGCCGTAGAACTCCACGAACTTGCCGACCACGCCCTGCTTGCGCAGCATCTCGGTGATGGTCAGCACCAGGTCGGTCGCGGTGGCGCCCGCGGGCAGCTCGCCGTGCAGCTTGAAGCCAACGACGCGCGGGATCAGCATCGACACCGGCTGGCCGAGCATCGCGGCCTCGGCCTCGATGCCGCCGACGCCCCAGCCCAGCACGCCCAAACCGTTGACCATGGTGGTGTGCGAGTCCGTGCCGACGAGGGTGTCGGGGTAAGCCTGGCCGTTGCGGGTCATAACCACGCGCGCGAGGTGCTCGATGTTCACCTGGTGCACGATGCCGGTGCCCGGCGGGACGACCTTGAACTCGTCAAAGGCGGTCTGGCCCCAGCGCAGGAACTGGTAGCGCTCGCGGTTGCGCTCGTACTCGAAGTCGACGTTGCGCTCGAAGGCGTCCGGGCGGCCGAAGATGTCGGCGATGACCGAGTGGTCGATGACCAGCTCGGCCGGGGCGAGCGGGTTGACCTTCGCCGGGTCGCCGCCGAGCTGGGTCACCGCCTCGCGCATGGTGGCGAGGTCCACGATGCAGGGCACGCCGGTGAAGTCCTGCATCACCACGCGGCCGGGGGTGAACTGGATCTCCGTCGACGGGTCGGCCGCCGGGTCCCAGCTCGCCAGCGCGCGCACGTGGTCGGCGGTGATGTTCGCGCCGTCCTCGGTGCGGAGCAGGTTCTCCAGCAGGATCTTCAGGCTGTACGGCAGGCGCTCGGAACCCTCCACCGCGTCCAGCCGGAACACCTCGTACGAGGCGTCGCCGACGTTCAGCGTGGCACGGGCGCCGAAGCTGTCCTTACTCGGTGTGGTCACGTCCAACTCCAGTGGCGGCGCATGTCGGTTCGGGTAAGTCAGGTACTCGCTTGTGAGTCTCGCGCACGCCGCTGGGGAGCGCGTCGACGGCCTCACGGTCTAACAGTACGCTTGTCCTGTATAACGCGACAAGCCGCCACGCCGCACCGGAAATGTGATCCACCACGTACGGATCGCCCGACCGCGCCCCCTGAAACGAGCGTGTCCCGCCCTCCAGGTGCTCGGAGGGCGGGACACACGCGGGGCTGGTGCGGCTTACTTGGCCATCTTGACCAGGGCCTTCACGTCGGCCGCGTCGAGGCTCTTGAGCGCGGTGACCGCGACGTCGGTGACCGAGCGGATCGGGCTGACGTACCACTTGCCGTCGACCTCGGTGGTGACCACGCCGGTGTTGGCCATCATGCCCTTGACCAGGTTGGTCAGCGCCTTCTTCGCGTCCGACTTCATCCGCGAGCCGCCGATCTCCTTGGCCAGGTCGTCGGCGCAGAACTGCTGCCGGTCGCCCTGGAACTCGGCGGCGTAGCACTCGCCGTCCTTGGTGACGCGGATCCGCTCGCCCTCGGTCTCGACCTCGACCTCGGTGAGCAAGACCTTGGTGGCGCCCTCGACGCTCTGGGTGTCGGTCTCCAGCTTGGTGATCTTCACGCCGCTGGGCGGCTCGTCGCCCGCCATCTCCACCAGCAGCGGGCCGAGGTCGTGCAGCACGGCCATCTCATCCGGCGGCAGCACCTCGATGACCTTGGTCAGGTCGGAGTCCAGCGCGGCCTCGGCGAGCTGGCGCACGGCGGCCTCGGGAGAGTCGGCGCCGTTGGCCGGGATCGACTGCCGCGGCCACTCCATGTCCTCTTCGGCCAGGGCGTAGTCGGCGATCGTGTAGAACAGGCTCGGGTACCACTCGTCGTCAACCTTGACGGTCGCGATCCGGATCGGCTCGCCGCCGTTCTTCCTGACCTGCTCGGCGACGTCCACCGTCTCGGTCTGCGGCTCGCTGACCATGCCGCGCGGGAACGCCAAGTCGACAAACTCCTCGGTGAGCGGGAGCTTGCTCGCGTCCGAGCTGATCGTGACCTTGCCGCCGACCAGCTTGGTGATGGTCAGGTGGTCGTTGACCTTCTCCGCGCCCCCCTCATCGAACTGGAGGTTCTCGGTCTTGAGCTCGAAGCCCTGGATCTTGTTCGGGTCCACGTCGGACTTGTAGACCTCCAGGTTCTGCAGCTCCTTGGTGACCTCGGAGTTCAGCACGGTCATCAGGTCGCGCTCGGCCGGGGCCAGCCCGGTGAGCAGGCCAGCGACGTCGCCCTGGCCGATCGCGTTGACCAGGCTGGTGGCCGCGGCCGTGGGGCTCTCCGCGCCCGCCTGCGTGGAGCCGCGGTTGAGCGCCCACACGGTCACGCCCGCGCCAGCTGCGACGGCCAGCACCGCGACGACCGTGCCGATGATCAGGCCCTTGCGCTTCTTCGACGGCGCCTGCTCGGGCGGCACGGGGTAGCCCTGGCCGCCGTACTGCTGCTGGCCGTACTGCTGCTGGCCATAACCCTGCTGGGCGTAGTCCTGCTGGCCCGGCGCCTGCTGCCCCCACTGCTGGGTGGGCTGCGGGCCGGTCTGCGGGTAGCCCTGCTGGGGCTGGCCCGGCTGCGCCGGGAAGGGGCCGCTACCCGGACCACCTTGCTGCTGATACGGGTCGTTCGGCTGCCACTGGCCGCCAGAACCTGGTGGATAGGTCACGGTTCCCCTCCTGCGATCCTGCTTGCGCTCCTGCGCCCGCTTACGACGATGCCCACGGCCCCCAGCACGACCAGCGCCGACCCGATCAACGTGACGATCGGTCCGCCGCCCGCGATGCCGAGCGGGCTGTTCCCGTCGCCACGTTCGACGGTCGCACCCCCGGAAACGGTTCCGGTGATTATCGCTGAGAGGACCCCGAGTGTTGCGGCGGTTCGGCGAAAACGCAGCGCGTACGCGACGACACTGAGCGTGATCGCCGGAATGATCCCCAGCCAGGCGTAGAGCAGCAGCTCCAGCACGTCGCCCTCCAGGAAGCCGAGGGTCTTGATCACGCCGACGACCTGGAAGCTGTCGCGCAGCACCGCCCCCGAGCGGAACCAGGGCAGGAACATTCCGGCGACCGTCAGCGCGATGCCGAGCGCGGCCACCGCGGCGGGCGCCGCGACGCGCAGTCGTGAGCTTCGGACGGGCACCGGACCATGCTCGCAGCCCGGCACGCAGCGCAGCACAGCGCCCTCGTCCGGGTCGCTAAACGTCCTTTGTCGACACTTTCGGGTCGGCGCGGACACGCACAGTGTGCCGTCGGGCGAGTCGCGCCACTGGTGCTGGTGTTTCCCTTGTTACAACTGGTAATTCGAGTGTCCCAAGTGGCACGCTGGCACTGTGGGGATTCCTGTGTCGACACGGAGGTGGGCGTCGTGACCGCTCGCGGATGGGCCCGGTTCGCGACCACGCTCGCCCTCGTCTGCGCGCTGGCGGCTACCGGCGTCCACGCCGCCGTCGCCGTCCCGCCACCGCCGCCGAACCCCAGCGACGCCGAACTCGACGCGGGCCGCGCGGCGGCCAAGACCAAGGCGGGCGAGGTCGGCAGGCTGACCAACCAGCTCGCCGAGGCCGAGTCCCGGTTGCTGCGGCTCCAGGCCGAGGTCGAGGCCGCGATGGAGGACGCCAACAAGGCGCTGGTGGACTTCGAGGCCGCCCGCGACGCCGCCGCGGCGGCAAAGGCTGACGCCGACGCCGCCCACCGGGAGGCCGAGGCGGCGGGCGAGACCATCGAGGAGGTTCGCGGGCGGCTGGACCAGTTCGCCGCGGGCAGCTACAAGCAGGGCGCCACGATCGGCTCCATGTCCGCGTACATCGGGGCCAAGAGCCCCGAAGACCTGCTCGCCCGCGCGCAACTGCTCAACGCGGTCGGCGGCAGCGAACTCGACGCCCTCGCGGCCATGGACCGCGCCCGCGCCGAGAAAGCCAACAAGGACTCCCGCGCCCGCGCCGCCCTCGCCGAGGCCACCGAGCGCCAAGCCGAGGCGGAAGCGGCCAAGCGCACCGCCGACGCCGCCACCGCCGCCGCGCACCGCGCCCGCCAGGGCCAGGTCGAGCAGGCCCGAGCCCTGGAGAGCACCCGCGCGGACTACGAGCGCCAACTCGCCGCGGCCCAGGCAGCGGTCGGCGGCCTGGAGAACCAGCGGGAGCGCTACCAGCAGTGGCTCGTGGCCAAGCAGCGTGAAGACGAGCAGAACGCGCTGCTCGCGGCCCAGGCCAACGCGGCCCAGAACAGCGCCGCCCAGTCTTCCGGCGCGGGCGCCGCGGGCCCGCCCGCAGCCCGCCCCCCGAACCCGCGCCCGGGCAACCGCGCCCAGGTCGTGATCAACCGAGCGCTGTCCCAACTGGGCGTCCCCTACGCCTGGGGCGGCGGCAACGCCCACGGCCCCACCCGAGGCATCCGCGACGGCGGCGTCGCCGACGCCTTCGGCGACTACGCCAAGGTCGGCTTCGACTGCTCCGGCCTGATGATCTACGCCTTCGCGGGCGTCGGCGTCCGCCTCCCGCACTACAGCGGCTACCAGTCCGCCGCGGGCCGCCGCGTTCCACTGAGCCAGATGGCCCCCGGCGACATGTTGTTCTGGTCCACCGGCGGCCGCATCCACCACGTGGCCCTCTACATCGGCAACGGCCAGATGGTCGAGGCCCCCTACTCCGGCTCCCGCGTCCGCATCGCCCCGGTCCGCTACGGCGGCATCGTCCCCCAGGTGACCCGAGTCCTCTGACGGGGACGGCGATCCGGTGTCATCCCGTCACGTCGAGGATGCCGAATCGCTGGTCGCGCCAGATCTTGTGCGAGGGCATTTCGGGGTATTCGGTGACTGTGGGCGCGGTGTCGTAGACGCGGGTGGCTCGTCCTCGTGGTTCGTAGCGCGCCCAGCCGGGGGCGCCCGTCGCGGCGAAGGACAGGTGTTCGGACCGCATCAGCTTGGACAGCCGCGCGGCCTGATCCATGGCGGCCGGGCCCGCTTCCGACAGCCCGGTGCCGATGTGGGTGGTGCCGAACACGAGCAGGGTGTCCAGGGCGTGGGAGGCGCCCGCGGGCCCGAATCCCCAGCGGAGCTCGGAGAGCCACACCCGGGCCCCGCCCGCGTGGGCCGCCTCGGCGATGTGGACGGTGGGCATCCGGAACAGCCAGTCCGACAAGGCCGTCTCGCGCAGCTTCCGGGGCGGAAGGGACGGGTAGGCGGCCCGGTAGCGCTGTGCGCCCGGCGTCGGGGTCAGCCCGCTGACGAGCGCGTCGACCTCGGCGTCGCCGATGTCGCCCAACCGAGTGGCGAGGAGGCTGAACTCGTCGCGGGTGTGGCCGATGAGCAGGTCGACGTCGCGGGCCGCGCCGTCGCCGAGACCGGACCAGGGAGCGACGGGCAGGATGTCGCCGTCCACGACCGGGGAGAAGGGCGTGGGGGTGTGGGCGACGGCGCCCCACCGGCGCGCGTGCCGCGGGAGTCGGGCGGTCACGGTCCGGGCGGCTTCGACTAGATCGTCGGGTGGTACCTCGGCGAGGTTGCCCACCCGTGGTGAGCGGCCGAGTTCGGCGCTGATCTCGGTCGCGATATCGGTGGCGAGAGCGGGGGCGAAATAGGTTCCCGGAATGCTCTGCAAGATGGCGCGGCGGAAAAGCCCGGTCGCCGTGGGCATTACCAGCAGCGCGGCTATGGAGCCCGCTCCAGCGGACTCGCCGAACACGGTGACGTTCGCGGGATCGCCGCCGAAAGCGGTGATGGTGTCGCGGACCCAGCGCAGCGCGGCGAGCTGATCGAGCAGCCCGCGGTTGTCGGGCGCGCCGTGGAGGCTGGCGAAGCCCTCGAACCCGGTTCGATAGTGGGCGCTGACCACGACCACGCCCGCCCTGGCCAGGATCGCGCCGTCGAAGTGCGGATTAGCTGTGTCGCAGTGCAGGTATTTGCCGCCGCTGATCCACACGACGACCGGCAGCCCGGTCCGGCCGGGAGAAGGAGTCCAGACGGCGAGGTTCAACCAGTCGTCACCCGCGGTCGGGCGACCCGGCTGTGGCGGGGGCGGGCCGAACGCGGTGGCCGGGCGGACTCCCTCCCACGGCGCAGGGGGACAGGGGGCGGCGAAGCGGCGCGGCCCGACTGGCGGCGCGGCGAAGGGCACACCGCGGAACACGGCTACCCCGTCCTTCCAGACTCCTTGGACTGTTCCGGCGGAGGTGCGCACCTGGCTGGTCATGGTCGACACCTTCGCACCGGCCCAGTGCGGGCGCGGCCGGGAGGATCGATTCGCCCCGGGACATCGCCGCGTGTGGGCGGGCACACTGTGCGGTGGTGTCGGGAGCGGGCGACGGGAGGCGGGGCGCGTGCGGGGGAAACCGAAGCCGATTCACCTGGCCGCGCATTTTCCGGGAGTGAACAACACGACGGTGTGGAGTGACCCGGCGTCCGGCAGCCACATCGAGTTCGCCTCGTTCGCCCACATGGCGCGGACAGCGGAGCGGGCGAAGTTCGACTTCTTCTTCCTGGCCGAGGCGCTGCGGGTGCGGGAGCAGGCGGGGGCCTTCTACGACGTGGACGTGGTCGGCAGGCCCGACAGCTTCACCGTGCTGGCCGCGCTGGCGGCGGTCACCGACCGGCTGGGGCTGGCCGGGACGATCAACTCGACGTTCAACGAGCCGTACGAGGTGGCTCGGCAGTTCGCGTCGCTGGATCACCTGTCCGGCGGGCGGGCGGCGTGGAACGTCGTCACCTCGTGGGACGGGTTCACCGGGGAGAACTTCCGGCGCGGCGGGTACCTGCCCGAGGAGCAGCGCTACCAGCGGGCAGAACGGTTCCTGCGCGCGACTTGGGCCCTGTTCGACTCCTGGGGACCGGACGACGTGGTCGCCGACCAGCGGTCGGGGCGGTTTCTGCGCGACTCCCAAGTCGGGGCGTTCGAGCACCGTGACGACCACTTCGACATCGCGGGCCGGTTCGCCGTGCCCAGGGGGCCGCAGGGGCGGCCGGTGATTTTCCAGGCGGGCGACTCGGACCAGGGCCGTGAGTTCGCCGCTGCCGCCGCCGACGCGATCTTCGGCAAGCACGCCGAGCCTGCGGCGGCCAAGGCTTTCTACGCCGACGTCAAGGGCCGGCTGGCCCGGCACGGCCGCACCCCCGACGACCTGCTGGTGCTGCCCGCCGCGACGTTCGCGCTCGGCGACACCGACGCCGAGGCGCGCGAACGCGCCCACGCCGTCCGCCGCGCCCAGGTGTCCGGGCCGGTCGCGATCAAGTTCCTGGAGCGGCACTGGAACCGCGACCTGAGCTCCTACGATCCGGACGGCCCGCTGCCCGAGGTCGACCCGCTGGTCGACGCCGAGCCGATCGCGCGAGGACGCGCCCGGAGCTGGGCGCCGCGGGATCTGCTGACGCTCACCCGCGGCTGGCGCGACCGGGCGGCGGCCGAGCGCCTGTCGATCCGGGAGCTGGTCATCCGGGTCGTCGGGCCGCAGACGTTCGTCGGCGCGCCCGCGACCGTCGCCGAGGCCATCGCCCGGCTGGTGCGGGAGGACGCCGCGGACGGGTTCATCCTCGTCCCGCACGTCAGCCCGGGCGGTCTGGACGAGTTCGCCGACACCGTCGTGCCCCTGCTCCAGGATCGCGGCCTCTTCCGCGCCGACTACACCGGCCCGACCCTGCGCGACCACCTCGGCCTGGCCCCGCGCCGGTGAGCCGCCGCGGTCCGCCGAAGATCCAGCGCCGTGCGGAAATGCCTCCTCATTTTCCTCAGGAGCGAGTCACAGCGCGCTGATGCTGCCATGGCCGCGCGCGGCACGGCGTGCCGCTGGTCATGTCGCCGCCGCCGGAGCGGGCGTGCTCGCGCCCGACGCCGAGGCCGTGCGGGACGGCCATCGCCGAGCCGTCGGTCCGGGACCGGGCCGCGGTCGTCGCCGACCAGATCGCGGCGCTGCTTGGACCCGGGGTCGTCCTCGATCGGGTGCCTACGCCGTTGACCGCTCCTGAGGCTCAGGCGTGGTGCGTCAACCCGGTGTCTGGGTGAGGTCGTCCGCCGCGGCGGGGCACATGCCCGCGGCGAGCCATCTCTCCCGCAGGTCCGCCGGAATGGTCAGCGCCGTCGACTGGCCGTTGGTCAGGGTGCGGACGCTGCCGCCGAGCAGCATGCTGCCCGCCTTGTCCAGAATGACCCGGGCGACCCCGTTGCTGTCCTCCGAGCGCTCCAGAAACCGCACGATTCGGGTTCCCGCGCGCACGGCCCGGCTCCAGGCAAGGGAATGCGGCACGCCGAGCGAGTCCGCGACCTCCGGATTCACCACCTGGCGGATCATGGCGGCCGCCACGCCGTCGAACGCCTTGCCCGGAATCATCCGCTCGTAGAGTTCGAGCAGTTCCCGGGTGAGTTCGGCCCCCTCGGGCGAGCCCGCGTAACTGGTCTCGACCAGGTCGGTGCTCATCCGCTGGGCCTCGGCCAGCGTCTCGGGCATGATCTCGGCGGGAATGCCGAGCATCGCGCCGGTCACCCGCCACACGTAGTAGTAATTCTCGGCTTCCCGGTCGGTCACCGAGATACCCATTCGGCGCATTCCCTCGATCACCTGGACCGAGAAGATGAGCAGCGCGGCAAGCATGTCGAGCTGGCAAATCGGCACGCCGTCCGCGTCGTCGTCCCACTGGGCCGACGCGTCGATGAAATAGCGGACGGCGGCGTGGATCAGCCGCGTCTTCTGAATGGTCGGCACGAACGCCCCGCCGGAGCCGAACGGGTCGCGGCCCATCATGTCCAACACGAACTGCGAGGTCTCCGACAGCCGCCGGTGCGGCTGGTTCAGCCCGTGGGTCAGGGCCAGCACCCGCGACGACCTGGGCTGGGCGTAGCAGTTCACCATCGCCCCGTACGACAGCACCGAGGCCACGTGCACCCCGTCGTCGACGAAGAACTCGTACGCCTCGGCGACCCGGTCGAGATCGGCCCACGCGGGCGGGGCGTCGGTGGCGACGAGATAGGCGCGCACCGATTCGGGCAGGTTCTCGGGAATGGGCTGGTCGTTGTCGCGGAAATGGGCGAGGACTTCGTTCACCGCGCCGATCCGGCCGGAGGCGACCAGATCGGCGATCACCGCGTCCGCGAGCGGGTCTCCGACGAACTTCAGCGCCTCCAGCGCCCTGACGTCATCCATGTCGTCGCCGCCTTCCACGGTCCCGCCGGGAACAATTCCCCGGACGTGTCAGTCCAGCGTGTTTCGGGGCGGCGCACCACTCCGCGTTCGGGTGATGAAGGAGTGAGCGGTTTCTCCATTCCGTGACCGAGCGAGACCGGTGGCGAAAACCGGCTGAGTAGACGCACCATCAAGAACCTGGGGACGCTGCGTCAAGGACGGGCCCGCGCCGCCCCGGCACACTGGGAGAGGCGGTGCCGAACGCCTGCGAGAGGGAGCGCCCATGCCATCCACCCCCAACCCGGCGGGTCCCGAGCTGATCAGCGACGAGGACCTGCGGAAGCTCACCGTCACCGAGCTGACCCCGCACAACGCCACCATCACCCTGGTCGACTACGACCCGCGCTGGCCGGAGCTGTTCGCCCGGGAAGCCGACCGGATCACCGCGGCGCTCGGACCCGCCGCGCTGCGCGTCGAGCACGTCGGGTCGACCTCGGTGCCGGGACTGGTCGCCAAGCCGATCATCGACATCCTGCTGGTGGTGCGCGACTCCGGCGACGAGGCCGGGTATGTGCCCGTGCTGGAGGAGGCGGGGTACGTGCTGCGCATCCGCGAGCCGGACTGGTTCGAGCACCGCCTGCTCAAAGGCCCGGACACCGACGTGAACCTGCACGTCTTCAGCGACGGCGCGGCTGAGATCGACCGAATGCTGCGCTTCCGCGACTGGCTGCGGGCCAACCCCGCCGACCGCGACCGCTACGCCCGAGGCAAACGCGACCTGGCCAAGAACACCTGGCGGCACGTGCAGCACTACGCCGACGCGAAGACCGCCGTCGTCACCGAGATCATGCGCCGGGCGGACGCGGCCGCAGAGTAAACCCGCGCGGCGGACGCGCGTCTCATCCTATCGTCGGCGCCGTGCTGGAACTCGGAAGCCGGGAGCGCAGGCAACCCGCCCCCGCCCACGTCGTGTGGGAGTCGCTGACCGAGCCGCGCGCGCCCGGGACCCGCCCCTGGCTTGACCTCCTGCCCGACGAAACCGAACCGCACGTCCTCGACAGCGCGCATCCGCACCTGGTCGTGTGGTCGTCCCTGTGGCCGGACCGCCCGGACGACCGCGTCCGCTTCGATTTGCGGCCCGTCGGGCAGGAGTGCGGACTGCGCTGGACCCTCACGACCACCGGCGAGCCGCCGAGCGCCAGCAGGCTCGGACACCTGCGGTACCGCCTGAATCTGCTGGTCAACGACCGTCTCCGGCGCTCTTACGGGCAGTAGACGCGAATGCCGCAGGCAAGCCGACCTGTCGCGCTCTCACGGGCAGTGGATGTCCGGTTGGCTGGGAATCAGGCACGGGCGGGTCGCCCCTTGGTCGGGTGGCGGCCCGCGGTGACTGTGGTTCCGCCGAAGGCACGCGCCGCGGGTGTCTAGTCGGGCAGCAGTGGCACGGACAGTCCCGGGTCGTGGCCGAGCAGGGCGGCGCGGGTGATCGCCGTCGAGCCGAAGCGGTCACGCAGGGTGTCGAGGGTCGCGTCGAGGTCGCTTGACGCGCGGGTCGAGAGCCGCTGCTCGATGTGGTGGCCCGGCGCGGGACGCCGGTGCGCGGACCGTGGCGGGTGTTGCTCTGGGGATCGGGGTTGGTGGAGGGGGAGTTCGAGTTGGCGGGGGGTGTCGTCGGCCAGGTTGGACAGGGCGAGGCCGATGAGGGTCAAGCCGTTGGCCTCAATGGCGGGGCTTGCGACGGCGAGCAGGCCGCGGGCGGTGAGCAGGATGGTCTCCGTGCTCGTCGTCGGGTGGGCGAGCGTGTGGGAGCGGGTGACGCGGGTGAAGTCCGCGTGGCGCAACCGCAGGGTGACGGTCCGGCAGGACCGGCGGGCGCGCCGCAGTCGCCGCGCCAGGCGGTCGGCCAGGGCGGTGAGGGTGGCGTCCAACTCCTGGGGCGACCGCTGCCGGGACCCGAGGGCGCGCTGGGCGCCGATCGACCGCCGCCGCCGACCCACCCGCACCGGGCGCGGGTCGCGGTTGTGGGCCAGGGCGTGCAGGTGCCGTCCGGCGGCCTGCCCGAGAAGGGAGACGAGGTCGGCTTCGTCGTAGGCGGCCACCTGCCCCACGGTGGCGATGCCGCGGGCGCGCAGCTTGGCCGAGGTGACCTCGCCGACGCCCCATAATCGCTCGACCGGCAGCGGGTGCAGGAACGCCAGTTCGCCGTCGTGGGGGACGACGAGCAGGCCGTCCGGCTTGGCGACGGCGCTGGCGACCTTGGCCAGGAACTTCGTCCGCGCCACCCCCACCGTGATCGGCAGCCCCACCCGCTCGGCCACGTCCCGCCGCAGCCGCTCGGCGATGCCGCCCGGACTGCCCGCGATCCGCCGCAGCCCACCCACATCGAGGAAAGCCTCGTCAATGGACAGCCCCTCGACCAGCGGCGTCGTCGCGTGGAACACCTCGAACACCGCCTTGGACGCCGCCGCGTACGCCGACATTCGCGGCGGCACCACCACCGCCCCCGGACACAGCCGCCGCGCCTGCCCGCCGGTCATCGCGGTGCGCACCCCGTCCGCCTTGGCCTCGTAGCTGGCCGCCAGCACCACCCCGCCGCCGACGATCACCGGCCGCCCGCGCAGGGCAGGGTCGTCCCGCTGCTCGACCGAGGCGTAGAACGCGTCCAGGTCGGCGTGCAGGATGGGGCCCTCGTTCGACACGAACACATGTTCGCATCCGGCGCCGACAAAACCCCGCTATGCTGTGCGGACCGCAACACCGTCGATGGCTCCGGGCGCGCCGCGAAGCGCCCGTCCGCATGACTGACGCTTTCCGGGAGGGCTCCTCCCGCCCGCGGTGAGCCCGGCGATCCGGCCCCGCACCCGCCCCGTACCGCGCGCCGCCCCTCTCGTGCTGGGGTCACCTCATCGCCGCGCCGCTGTGGCCGCTGCACGGACAGAATCTGGGCACCCTGCTGCGGACGTGCGACGCCGTGGGCGCCTGCCTGGCCGTCCTCTGCAAACTGGCAGGCTTGCTCTGACGCGGACGACGAGGAGCGGGCATGGCCTGGGATTGGCTGATCAGGGCCGCGGTCGGCCTGCTGCCGGCCTACCTCGCCCTGCCGATCGACCTCGTCCCCGATTTCATCCCGGTGCTCGGCCACGCCGACGATGCGATCCTGGTCGCGGCGGTCCTCCGGTCCGTCGTGCGCCGCCGCGGACTGGAGACGGTCCGCGCCCACTGGCCCGGCGCCGACGAGGGCTTCGCGGTCCTGTCCCGCCTCACGAGACTGGCGAACCGATGACCGATTCCCGCTTCTGGGACGCCCAAGCCGCCACGTTCGACGCCGAACCCGACCACGGCCTGCTCGACGTGGAAGTCCACGCGGCGTGGGCGCGGGTGCTGCTGCCCGCGCTGCCGCCCGCGCCCGCGCGGATCGCTGATCTGGGTTGCGGCACCGGAAGCGTGGCGCTGCTGTTCGCCGACGCGGGGCACGATGTGTCCGGTGTGGACTATTCGGCGCGCATGATCGAGGCGGCGAGGGCGAAAGCCGGGGCGGTCGCGTTCCATCAGGCCGACGCGGCGGACCCGCCGCTGCCACCGTCCACTTTCGACGTCGTGTTCGCCCGGCACGTGCTGTGGGCGCTGCCCGATCCGGACCGGGCGCTCGCCACGTGGTGCCGCCTCCTGCGGCCAGGGGGCCGCATCGTGCTCGTGGAGGGCCGGTGGCACACCGGGGCCGGGATTTCGGCCGCGGACTGCCGCGATCTGGTTCTCCAGCACCGAGAACACGTGACGGTCCGGCGGCTGGACGACCCCCGGCTGTGGGGAAAGCCCATCTCCGACGAACGGTGCCTGCTCGTCGGCCGTAGGCTCGCCGCATGACTGCATGGGCGGCGATTTTGCTCGCGGGTGGTAGCGGGTCCCGGCTCGGCGGGGCCGACAAGCCGGGACTGGTGATCGGTGGGCGGACCCTGCTGGACCGGGCCGTGGCCGCCGTCGACGGGGCGGCCACGGTGGTCGTGGTCGGTCCCCAGCGGCCGACCGCCGTGCCCGTGCGGTGGACCCGGGAGCGGGTGCCCGGTTCCGGGCCGGTCGCCGCGCTCGCCGCCGGGCTCGACGCGGTGGGTGCGGCCGGGCTGCCCGATGACGCGGTCGTCGTGGTGCTCGCCGCTGACCTGCCCTCGGTGTCCTCGGCGACCATCGGGCGGCTCAGGGCGGCGGTCGTGAAGTCCGGCGCCGTCCTGATCGATGACGACGGCCGCGACCAGTGGCTGCTCAGCGCGTGGCGCAGGGACGCGTTGCGCGCGGTCCTTCCCGAACACCCGGAAAACGCGGCGCTGGGCCAGGTGCTGTGCGCGTTGGCGCCCGTCCGGGTGCCCGACGCCGACGGGTCGTCTTCGGACATCGACACGCCCGCCGATCTCGACGCGCACTCCAGTTCACAGGGCTCACACCGTCTCTGAGGTTGTCTATACCCCGGTGGAATGACCTTTTGAAGAGGAGGATGCCGGTGACCGAGCCTGGGCAGGCCGAACTCGCGAGCGAGACGCCCACGACCACTCCGGCGCGGGACGCGCAGCTGCTCGAACGCACCGTGTTCGAGGTCAAGCGGGTGATCGTCGGGCAGGACCGCCTGGTCGAGCGGATGCTGGTCGGGCTGCTGGCCAAGGGGCACCTGCTGCTGGAGGGCGTGCCCGGCGTGGCGAAGACCCTCGCGGTGGAGACCTTCGCGCGGGTCGTCGGCGGGTCGTTCTCCCGCGTGCAGTTCACCCCCGACCTGGTGCCTGCCGACATCCTCGGCACCCGCATTTACCGGCAGGGCAGCGAGCGCTTCGACGTCGAACTCGGCCCGGTGGTGGCCAACTTCGTGCTCGCGGACGAGATCAACCGCGCGCCAGCGAAGGTGCAGTCGGCGATGCTGGAGGTCATGGCCGAGCGGCACGTGTCGATCGGCGGCCAGACCTTCCCGATGCCCGACCCGTTCCTGGTGCTCGCCACCCAGAACCCGATCGAGAACGAGGGCGTCTACCCGCTGCCCGAAGCGCAGCGCGACCGGTTCCTGTTCAAGATCATCGTCGAGTACCCGACGGTGGAGGAGGAACGGGAGATCGTCTACCGGATGGGCGTCACGCCGCCGGAGCCGAGCCAGGTCCTCACCCCCGAGGAGCTCAAGCGCCTCCAGGGCGTCGCGTCCACGGTCTTCGTCCACCACGCCCTGGTCGACTACACCGTCCGGCTCGTGCTGGCCACCCGCACGCCCGCCGAGCACGGCCTGTCCGACGTCGCGGGCTGGATCGCCTACGGCGCGTCGCCGCGCGCCAGCCTCGGCATCGTCGCCGCGTCCCGCGCGCTCGCGCTGGTCCGCGGCCGCGACTACGTGCTGCCCCAGGACGTGGTCGACGTCGTCCCCGACGTCCTGCGCCACCGGCTCGTGCTGTCCTACGACGCGCTCGCCGACGGCGTGCCCATCGACCACATGATTTCCCGCGTGCTGCAGACCGTGCCGCTGCCGCAGGTCTCCGCGCGCCCGCAAACCGCCGCGGGCCACGCGGCCCCCGCCGGGGTGAGCGGCAGGCCGTGAGCAGGCACAAGGCCGCCGAGGGCGAGCGCCCGAACTGGGCGCCGCCGGTGCTGCGCGGCGACCGGATGGAGGCGGGGCTGCGGCTGCTGGAGATCGACGTCCGGCGTCGGCTTGACGGCCTGCTGCAGGGCAACCACCTCGGCCTGGTCCCCGGACCCGGCTCCGAGCCGGGCGAGGCGCGCCCGTACCAGCCCGGCGACGACGTGCGCCGGATGGACTGGGCCGTCACCGCCCGCACCACGGTCCCGCACATCCGCGAGACCGTCGCCGACCGGGAACTGGAGACCTGGGTCGTGGTCGACCTGTCCGCGAGCCTGGACTTCGGCACCGCGGCCTGCGAGAAGCGCGACCTGGCCGTGGCCGCGGTCGCCGCGATCGCGCACCTCACCCGGGGCGGCGGAAACCGGATCGGCGCGCTGATCGCCAACGGCGAGAAGATGATCCGCATCCCGGCCCGCGGCGGGCTCGCGCACGCGCGCGGCCTCGTCCGCAAGGTCGCCGAGACCCCGCGGGCCAGCGAAGGCGTCCGGGGCGACCTGGCGAACGCGGTCGAGCAGCTGCGCAGGCCGCCGCGCAGGCGCGGACTGGCCGTGGTGGTCTCCGACTTCCTCGGCGGCACCGAGTGGCAGCGCCCGCTGCGCGCGCTGTCGCTGCGCCACGAGCTGATCGCCGTCGAGGTCGTCGACCCGCGCGACATCGACCTGCCCGACGTCGGCACCGTCGTCCTGGCCGACCCGGAGACCGGAAGGCAGCGCGAGGTGACCGCGTCGGCCTTGCTGCGCAAGGAGTTCCACGCCGCGGCCGCTGAGCACCGCGCCGAGGTCGCCACCGGCATCCGGCGCGCGGGCAGCGGCCACTTGGTCCTGCGCACCGACTCGGACTGGATCGCCGACATGGTGCGCTTCGTCGTCGCCCGCAAGCGCCGCTGGTCGGGGGGAGCGGCATGAGCTTCCGGAACTTCGCCGAGCCCTGGGCGTTCCTGCTGCTGATCGCGGTCGCCGCGCTGGCGGCGGGCTACCTGCTGGCCCAGCGCGCGCGGCGCAAGCGCACGCTGCGGTTCACCAACCTGGAACTGCTGGAGAAGGTCGCCCCGAAGCGCCAGACCTGGCCGCGGCACCTGCCCGCGGTGGTCATGGTGCTGGGCCTGCTGCTGCTGACCACGGCCATGGCGGGCCCGACCGCCGAGCAGAAGGTCCCGCGCAACCGCGCCACGGTCATCCTGGTCATCGACGTCTCCCTGTCGATGGAAGCCACCGACGTCGAGCCGACCCGGCTCAAAGCGGCCCAGGTCGCGGCGAAGTCCTTCGCCCAGGGCCTGACCCCGGGGGTGAACCTCGGCCTGATCACCTTCGCGGGCACCGCCACCGTCCTGGTCGCCCCCACCACCGACCGCGAGGGCGTGGCCAAGGCCATCGACAACCTCAAACTGGCCCAGTCCACCGCCACCGGCGAGGCCATCTTCGCCGCCCTGCAATCGATCGAGGGCTTCTCCCAGGTCGTCGGCGGCCCGGAAGGCCCACCCCCGGCCCGCATTGTGCTGATGTCGGACGGCAAGCAGACCATCCCCACCGAACAAGAGGACGACCCCAGGGGCTCCTTCACCGCGGCCCAGGCGGCCGCGGACAAGAAGATCCCCATCACCACCATCTCCTTCGGCACCGCAGACGGCACCGTCGAAATCGAGGGCCGAGTCCAGTCCGTCGCCGTGGACGACGAGGCCATGGCGGAAATCGCCCGCCTCTCCGGCGGCGAGTTCCACAAGGCCGCCACCGCGGGCGAACTACGCCGGGTCTACGACACCCTGGGCGAGCAGATCGGCTACGAGATCAAGGAAACCGACGCCAGCAGACCCTGGCTGACGCTCGGCACCCTGGCCGTCTTCCTGGCGGGCGCGGCCTCGCTGACCCTCGGCCAACGCCTGCCGTAGCCGCCGCGGCTACGGCAGGCCCGGCGGAAAGCGAACGGTATCCCGCGTTGGCCCGGGTAACAGGGGCAGCTAAGGAGGATGTCAGCGCGGACCGATAGCCTCCTCGCCGACGGCTTGGCGGGTAGATGGGACGGCGAATGGGACGGTCGGTACTGGTCACTGGCGGCAACCGGGGTATCGGGTTGGCCATCGCGCGGGCGTTCTCGGCTCAGGGGGACAAGGTGGCCGTCACCCACCGGGGGACCGCCGCGCCGGAGGGGTTGTTCGGGGTGCGGTGCGATGTCACCGACGCCGCGGCGGTGGACGCGGCGTTCACCGAGGTGGAGAACGCGCACGGGCCGGTGGAGGTCTTGGTGGCCAACGCCGGGATCACCGATGACACGCTGCTCATGCGGATGGACGAGGAGCAGTTCACCCGGGTGCTCGACGCGAACCTCACCGGGGCGTTTCGGGTCACCAAGCGGGCGACCCGCAACATGCTTAAGGCCCGCTTCGGCCGCATCGTCTACATTTCCTCCGTGGTGGGCCTGCTCGGCTCGCCCGGGCAGGTCAACTACGCGGCCAGCAAGGCCGGGCTGGTCGGCATGGCCCGGTCCATCGCTCGGGAACTCGGCTCGCGGGCCATCACCGCCAACGTGGTGGCGCCCGGGTTCGTGGCCACCGACATGACCGAATCACTGACCGAGGACCGCAAGAAGCAGATCCTCGCCTCGGTTCCGGCTGGCCGCTACGCCACCCCGGAGGAGGTCGCCGCGGCGGTCACCTTCCTGGCCTCCGACAGCGCGGCCTACATCACCGGCGCGATCATCCCGGTCGACGGCGGTCTCGGCATGGGCCACTAGCAGCAGCACTCACCAACCACACGGAGGACACCCCAGCGATGACCGGACTGCTCGAAGGCAAGCGCCTGCTGATCACCGGCGTGATCACCGACTCGTCCATCGCCTTCCACGTCGCCAAGGCCGCGCAGGAGCAGGGCGCGCAGGTCGTGCTGACCGGCTTCGGGCGGCTGAGCCTGGTCGAGCGGATCGCCAAGCGGCTGCCCGAGCCCGCGCCGGTCATCGAACTCGACGTGCAGAACGACGAGCACCTGGCCACCCTCGCCGACCGCGTGCGCGAGCACGTCGACGGGCTCGACGGCGTCGTCCACGCGATCGGCTTCGCCCCGCAGTCCTGCCTGGGCGCGCCGTTCCTCGACGCGCCGTGGAAGGACGTCGCGGTGGCGCTGGAGGTCTCGGCGTACTCGCTGAAGTCGCTGGCCACCGCGACGCTGCCGCTGCTGTCGCCGGGCGGATCGATCGTCGGCCTCGACTTCGACGCCCGGGTCGCCTGGCCCGCCTACAACTGGATGGGCGTGGCGAAGGCGGCCTTCGAGTCGACCAACCGCTACCTCGCCCGCGAACTCGGCCCGAAGGGCGTGCGGATCAACCTCGTCGCCGCCGGTCCCGTGCGGACCATGGCCGCGAAGTCGATCCCCGGGTTCGCCCAGCTCGAAGAGTCCTGGGGCGAGCGCGCGCCGCTCGGCTGGGACGTCAACGACGCCACCCCGGTCGCCAAGTCCGTGTGCGCGCTGCTCTCGGACTGGCTGCCCGCGACCACCGGGTCGATGGTCTGGGTCGACGGCGGCGTGCACGCCCTCGGAATGTGAGTTAAATCAGCGGTATGACCGACGCGTTGCTGTGGCTGTCCTTCGGCGGCCCCGAGTCCCCGGCCGACGTCCGGCCGTTCCTGGAGAACGTCACCCGGGGACGCGGGGTCCCGCCGGAGCGGCTGGACGAGGTGGAGAAGCACTACCAGCACTTCGGCGGCGTCTCCCCGATCAATCGGCTCAACCGGGAGGCCATCGATGCGGTGCGCGCCGAGCTGGCTCGCCAGGGACTGGACCTGCCGGTGTACTTCGGCAACCGCAACTGGCACCCGATGGCCGAGGACACCGTGGCCAAGATGGCCGCGGACGGCGTCCGCCGCGCGTTGGTGTTCCCGACGAGCGCCTACGGCGGGTACTCGGCGTGCAGGCAGTACCACGAGGACATCGTCCGGGCCCGCGCCGCGACCGGGGACGACGCGCCGGATCTGGTGAAGCTGCGCCAGTTCTTCGACCACCCGCTGTTCGTCGGGGCCTTCGCCGACACCGTGCGCGCGGCCGCCGCGGGCGTGCCGGAGGACTACCGGCTGGTGTTCACCGCGCACTCCGTGCCGGACTCGGCCGACGTGGCTGCGGGCCCGCCGGACGAGGGCGGCCGCCGCTACTCCCGCCAGGTGGCCGAGGCGGCGCGGCTGGTGGCGCGGGAGGTCGGCGCCGACGAGTACGACGTGGTGTGGCAGTCGAGGTCCGGGCCGCCGCGCATCCCGTGGCTGGAGCCGGACATCGTCGACCACATCGAGGCGCTGCACGGGCGCGGCGTGCGGGCTGTCGTGGTGTGCCCGGTCGGGTTCGTCAGCGACCACCTGGAGGTGGTCTGGGACCTCGACACCGAGGCCGCGGCCAAGGCGGCGGAACTGGGCATGTCCTTCGCGCGTGCCGCCACCCCCAGCGGCGACCCCCGGTTCGCCGAGCTCGTGGTGGAGCTGATCCGCGAGCACCTCGACGGAGCCGAGCCGCGCAAGCTGTCGGACTTCCCGCTCGCGGGCCGCACGGCGAACGGCGCCCCGTGCGCGGTCGCCTGCTGCGAGGCCCCCAAGCGACCCGCCCGGGCCTGACCGGTTGTGACCGAACCGCCTGCCGAGCGCGGCGCGTACCACCACGGCGCGCTGCGCGCCGCGCTCACCGAAGCCGCCCTCGACATGCTGGACGAGAGTGGCCAGGCGGGGGTCACGGTCCGTGCGGTCGCGCGCCGGGTCGGGGTCTCACCGGGCGCGCCGTTCCGGCATTTCGCCGACCGGCAGGCACTGCTCACCGCCGTGGCCGAACGCGTGCTGGCCGACTTCGGCGCCTGGCAGCGGGCCGCGGTCGCGGACGCGCCCGCCGACCGGCCTGCGTTCTACGCCTTCGGGCTCGCCTTCGTCCGCTACGCGGCGACTTACCCGCACCGTTTCGACCTGCTCCGGGCAGCGGTCTACGGTCGGGAACTGCCTGAGGCGCTGCGCCCCGGGATGGCCCAGTTCGGCGATTTCGCCACGGAGCTGATCGTGGCGGGCCAGCGGGCGGGGGAGCTGCGACCGGGTGACCCGGACATGGTTCTCCTCGCCGCGCACGCGCTTGTCTACGGGCTCTCCCAGATGATCGTCGACGGTTTCCTGCCCGCTGAGAACGCCGAGCGGTTGGTCGAGGGCGCGCTGACGGTCTTCGGCCAGGGCATCAGCGGCCTGTCGGACTGAAATCCGCATTGTCAAGATCTTGACGGGAGTCCCGGGCACCGATGTAATCGGCGCTTACATGGTGTGTGTGAGAGGGGTGCCCGTGAAGCTGTACACGAAGCCGCTCGCGACCGGCGAGGTGATCATCGGCGCTGGCGCCGACGAGGTGTACCGGGTGGTCAGCGATCCATCGGTGATGGCCAAGCTGGGAGAGGAGATCGCTGAGGCGCAGTGGCTGGACGGGGTGGGTCTGGCGGCTGTGGGGGCGAAGTTCAAGGGGATCAACCGGAATGGTCGGCGGCGGTGGGTCACTATCTGTGAGATCACGGACGCCGATCATGGGCGGCGGTTCGCCTTTGAGGTGCGGACGGCGTTTCGGGTGCCGATCTCTCGGTGGCAGTACGACATCGAGCCGGTGGGGGACGGGTGTCGGGTCAGGGAGACGAACTGGCTGCGGGCGCCGTTGTGGTTCCTGCCGATCGCGATCACGGTCACTGGGGTGTTGAACCGGATTGGGCATAACCGGGCGAATATCGCTACTACGTTGAATCGGTTGAAGCAGCATCTGGAGTAGGTGGGCGTGCTCGCCGGGGGGCTGGTTCTGGGGGTTGCTCGATGGGGTGGAGTGGTTTCTTCGGGGCCCCTACGAAGGAAGATCGCCGTGTGAAAGACGGGTGGGATGCCTTCGGCCTCACAC
>NZ_JBVJIN010000064.1:0-30543 GCF_055586285.1 Actinokineospora sp. NPDC051303 | reverse complement strand
AAGGAAGATCCCTAAACTTGCCGTGGTCGTGGGGCCGTAGGCTCCCCACCCGTCTTTCCCACGACGGGATCTTCCTTCGTAGGGGCCCCAAAGAAGCCACTCCACCCCATCGAGCAGACCCCACAACCCAGCCACCCAGGGAACCCGCTCCACCCGATCGAGCAACCCACCCAAGCGAGCCCCACGAAACCGAGCGGACCGGCCAGCCCCAAGGGAGCCAACCCCTGAGACCTCAGCGAGCGGCAGGCGGACGAGGCCCCGTCACCGACCGGACTTTCCGCACCGCTCCGTCGATCTGGCGGTGGTACTTGCCCTTGGTCCGCTGGTCCACGAACTGACCGGCCTTCGTGGCCAGCCGGTTCACCTTCTCCGGGTTCTTCTGCGCGTACTTCCGGGCCGCCGCTGCGGCCCCCGCCAGCGCGGTCAGCTTCTTCAGCAGAGGCATGGCGCTCCTTCCGTGCCGATGGACGACCTTGGACTCTCGTCCGTTCAACGGCTCAGGTACCCCGGAAGGTTCCTGGCCAACCGCGATCACCTGGCGAGTAGGCCGTTCAGCTCCCCCCACGTCATCGCGTCCGGTACCGATTTATACGTACCCGACGCGAGCAACTCGCGAGTAGCGCTGCGCATGAGGCCGTAGGCCGCCTCGGCGACCGCCGGGCCCAGGCTGACCCGGGCGACGCCCGCCGCTCGAAGCTCGCCGACACTGGGTGACCTTGGGCTCACGGTGACGTTCAGCGGCGCGGGGATCTCCCGGGCCAGCGCGGTGATCGTGTCGAGGTCGGCCAGTCCGGGCACGAAGATGCCCGACGCGCCTGCCGTGAGGTAGGCGTTCGCGCGTTCCACGGTGGACTTGAAACGAGTGTCCGCGTCGCCGACCGCGCGCAGGTAGGTGTCGGTGCGCGCGTTGATATAGAGCGGGATTCCCGCTTCTTCGGCCGCTGATCGGGCCGCGGCTAACCGGTCGGTCTGCTCGTCCACGGTGCGCAATGGACCGCTGTCCGTCGCGAAGGAGTCCTCAATGTTCACGCCTACCGCCCCGGCGGTAAGCACAGCCCGGATCGTGTCGGCGACGTCGTCGGGCGTCGTGCCGAACCCGGTCTCGATATCCGCTGTGACGGGGACGTCCACAGCGGCGACCACCCGGGCCACGAGGTCGACCGCCCGGGTCCGGTCGAGCCGGTCGCCGTCAGGTGCGCCGAGGCTCCAGGCCACGCCCGCGCTGGTGGTCGCCACCGCGCGCACGCCCTCGGCCACGGACACGCGGGCACTGGCGACATCCCAGGCATTTGCCAAGGCCAGCACCTCGCCGCCGGTGTGCAGTGCGTGGAACAGCGCGGCCCGATCCTGGTGCGAAGTGGTCATACCCAAGAGCCAAGCACCACCCACCGACAAAAACCGGAACCCGGGATTGGCGAAAAAACGACACCGCCGTCTTCTGGACGCACAAGTCGTTTTACCGCTAGCAGCTCTGTGGCGTCGAAGACCATCCTGTGCGGGTGCATGAGGATTTCGACCGCTGCGTGCGTGCTGTGCGGTCCAAGGACGCGCGGTTCGACGGCTGGTTTTTCACCGCGGTCCGGACCACCCGCATCTACTGCCGTCCGAGTTGCCCGGGTATGCCGCCCAAAGCGGAGAACATGGCTTTCTTTCCCAGCGCCGCCGCCGCCCAGCAGGCCGGATACCGGGCGTGCAAGCGGTGCCGCCCGGACGCCAGCCCCGGGTCGCCGCAGTGGAACGAGCGCGCCGATTTGGCCGCGCGCGCGATGCGGCTGATCGCCGACGGTGTCGTCGACCGCGCGGGGGTTCCCGGTCTGGCCGCGCGCCTGGGTTACAGCGTCCGGCAGGTGGAGCGGCAGTTGCTCGCCGAGTTCGGCGCGGGTCCGCTCGCGTTGGCCAGGGCGCAGCGCGCGCAGACCGCGCGGCTGCTGATCGAGACCACCGCCCTGCCGATGAGCGAGGTCGCCGCCGCGGCGGGCTTCGGCAGCATCCGCACGTTCAACGACACCGTGCGCGAGGTGTTCGCCCTGCCGCCCACCGAGTTGCGGCTCCGCGCGGGACGGCAGGTGTCCAGCCCCGGCGTCATCTCGCTGCGGCTGCCCTTCCGCGAGCCGCTGTGCCCGGACAACCTGTTCGGGCACCTCGCCGCCACCGCCGTCCCGGGCGTCGAGGAGTGGCGCGACGGCGCGTACCGGCGCACGCTGCGCCTGCCGCACGGCACCGGCATCGTCACGCTGCGGCCGACCGCCGACCACATCGCCTGCCAGCTCGCCCTGACCGACCTGCGCGACCTGGCCCGCGCCATCAGCCGCTGCCGCAGGCTGCTCGACCTCGACGCCGACCCGGTGGCCGTGGACGACCTGCTGGCCGCCGACCCGGTGCTGGCCCCCTACGTCCGCAAGGACCCCGGCCGCCGCGTCCCGCGCACGGTCGACGGAGCCGAGATGGCCATCCGCGCGGTCCTCGGCCAGCAGGTGTCGACCGCGGCGGCGCGCACGCACGCCGCGCGCCTTGTCCTCGACCACGGCGACCCGGTGCACGACCCGGCGGGCGGCCTGACCCACCTGTTCCCCACCCCGACGACGCTGGCCAACCTCGACCCGGAGCGCTTGGCCCTGCCGCACGCCCGCCGGGACACCCTGCTCGCCCTGGTCCACGCCCTCACCTCGGGCGCGATCGACCTCGGCGTCGGCGCCGACCGCGACCTGGCCCGCGCCCGGCTCGCCGCGCTGCCCGGGTTCGGCCCGTGGACGGTGGAGACCATCGCGATGCGCGCCCTAGGCGACCCGGACGCGTTCCTCCCCGGCGATCTGGGCGTGCGCGCCGCCGCCCGCGCGCTGGGCCTGCCGTTCTCCCCGGCCGGGTTGACCGCGCACGCCTCGGCTTGGCGTCCGTGGCGCGCCTACGCTGTGCAGTACCTGTGGGCCACCGGGGACCACCCGGTGAACCACCTGCCCGCCTGAGGAGAAGCGCGTGCGCACGCACACCATTGTGGACAGTCCGGTCGGCCCGCTGACCCTGGTCGCGTCCGACGGCGTCCTTTCCGGGCTGTATATGACCGAGCAACGCCACCGCCCGGGCGAGGAAACCTTCGGCGACCGCGACGGCTCGGCGTTCGGGCCGGTGGTCGAGCAGTTGGCGGCCTACTTCGCTGGCGACTTGACCGAGTTCGACCTGCCCCTGTCGTTCGCCGGAACCCCGTTCCAGCAAATGGTGTGGACAGCCCTGTGCGACATCCGGTTCGGCGAAGTCGTCACCTACGCCGAACTCGCGCGCCGCGTCGGCCGCCCCACCGCGTCCCGCGCGGTCGGCCTGGCGAACGGCAAGAACCCGATCAGCATCATCGTGCCCTGCCACCGCGTCATCGGCTCATCCGGCAGCCTGACCGGCTACGGCGGCGGCCTGGACCGCAAGCGGCACCTGCTCGACTTCGAGCGGGCCAAGATCCCGGGCGCCGCACGGGCTGTGTCCGCGGGCCTGTGGTGAGAACTGGCTGAGCGCGGCCCTTGGCCAACCGCACCCGGTCGACCAAGGGCCGCGTCGCTCAGCGCGCTTTAGGTCCGGAACTGGAACTTGCTGGCGACCCGGTCGTGGCCCGGGGTGCACCACGCCGTGGATCCGCGCCGGTCACCCAGCCAGCGCCACTCGCCCTGGTGCTCGTAGCGGGCCCCGCCCTGGCAGGCGATCGTCGCGCGGTAGCTCGCCGGGCCGCGGCCGTCGCACCAGCCCGAGAACCGCTTGGTGTTCTGCTCCCACACCGTGCACTTCGGCGCCTTGGTGGTGCTCACCGTGCTCGCCGTGGCCGTTGTTGCCGCAGTGCCCGCGTGCGCGGCGGGCGCCGCCAAGAGCGCCAATCCGGCGGCGGCCGCACCGGCGGCCGTCGCGATTCGGGTGAATCGTGTCGTCATCTGCTGTCCCCTCGTCTCGTGCGCAGATCCCGTTTTCCTTGCCGTGCCAGCGAATCTCGCTGTTCTCGCCGACAACGCCAAGGTAGGGAACCCAGCCAGGGAACGGCATCTGCCCAGAGTTGTGTTCTCCGGTCACCCGGCCGACGTGCTCGACCGCGCGGAGTCAACCCGCTGCGGTAGATGGCGGTACGTCATTGGGTTGACAGGCGTAACCGAGGCGCCGCTAAGGCTTGTTCTCCAGCGCGGCCACGGCGCGCTTGGGGGCGGTCATGCGCCAGGCCTGGGTGAGCAGCGCGGCCAGCTCGTCCCAGTCCGGGGCGCCGGTCAGGTGGGCGGCGACCCAGCCGCGGGCGCCGAGGTAGGCGGGGACGAAGTAGCGGTCGGGGTCGGCGGCGCAGAGGGCTTGCTGTTCCCCGGGGGGCGCTTTGACGCACAGGGCCAGTTTCCCGTCGCCGTGGTGGTCGGCCAGCAGCCAGGCGAAGCGCTTCTTGGCGACCAGGAAACCGGTGTGGCCGTTGCTGTCCTCGGTCACCGTGCCCGGCAGCCGCCCTGCCAGCGCCAGCAGCCGCGCCCGGGCGGCAGCGTGGTCCTCGTCTGTCCACTCCACACGCTCACGATGGCAGAGAACCGGGGCCGGGGGAAGGTCAGAGGCGTTCCACGCGGTCGCCGTCCATGCGGCCGTGGGTGTCGAAGACCGCGCGGGCGGTGCGCGCGATCATGCCGAGGTCGAAGACGCGGTGCGGTTGCAGCAGCACCACCAGGTCGGCCGCGGCCACCGCGCGCTCCACTTCGGACTCGGCGGGCACCGGCTCGCCGTCCACGGTGAAGGTGGGCGCGTGCGGGTCGTGGTAGGCGACGTGGACGCCGAAGGCGCGCAGTTGGCGGACGACGCCGATCGCCGGTGACTGGCGCTGGTCGCCGACGTCGGCCTTGTACGTCACGCCGAGCAGCAGCACCCGGGCGCCGTAGACCGGGCCGCCCTCGCGGATCAGGATGTCGCGGGCGCGGCGCGCGACGTAGCCCGGCATGCCCGCGTTGACCTCCTGCGCCGTGGTGACCATCGAGCAGGGCAGGCCCTCCGCGCGGGCGCGGTTGGCCAGGTAGCGCGGGTCGACCGGGATGCAGTGGCCGCCGACGCCGGGGCCGGGGGAGAACGACGCGAAGCCGAACGGCTTGGTCGCCGAACAGCGCAGCACGTCCCACACGTCGACGCCGACGCGGTCGCAGAAGACGGCCAACTCGTTGACCAGGGCGATGTTCACCAGGCGGTAGCTGTTCTCCAGCAGCTTGGCCGTCTCCGCCTCGCGCAGCCCCGCCGCGACCACGACCGAGTCGACCAGGTCCTCGTAGAACGCCTCGCATCGCTTGGCGCACACCGAAGTCAGGCCGCTGACGACCTTCGGTGTGTTCTCCAGCGTGTGCTCGCCGTTGCCCGGGTCGATGCGCTCGGGGGAGTAGGCGAGGTTGAAGTCGACCCCGGCCACGAGCCCGTTCGCGGACAGGATGGGCGCCAGCACCTCCTCGGTGGTGCCCGGGTAGCTGGTGGACTCCAGCACCACCAGGGTGCCCGCGCGCAGGTGCTCGCCGACCGCCCGGCCCGCGGCCAGCACCGCCCGCAGGTCGGGCTCGCCGTCGACCAGGCCGGTGGGCACGCAGATCACCACGGTGTCCGCGGTGGCCACCGCGGTGAACTCGGTGTCGACGGTGAAACCCTGGCGCAGCATGGCTCTGACGTGCCGGTCCGCGGTGCCGTGCACGTGCGAGCGGCCCGCCCGCAGTCCGTCGACCACGGCGGGGTCCGTGTCGACGCCGACCACCGTGAGCCCAGCCGCGCAGGCGCGGCTCGCCAGCGGCAGCCCGACATAGCCGAGCCCGACGACCACCAGGTCGGCGGACACCGCGCGCTGTTGCTTTCTCCGGTGGGGCACGGGCTCAGGCGCGGCGGCTGCCGACGTGCGTGCCGCGGCCGGGCTGGGGGCAGCGCCCGGCCCGGCGCCGCGGACCCGAAGCGTCATCGTTGGTGACGATGTGCGACTCCAGCGGCGGAGCGGTGCAGCCTTCCGGGTTATGCATGACGATTTCCCCTCGCGGATCTGGGCCTGTGAGACACATGTTGGTCATTTCGGGGGAACGTCGCAGTCGCTCAGTCGGGTATCTATTTTCACCCTATCGGACAGTGGCGAGTAGCACTCGGTTTCCCTATCGTGCGCGGGGTTCACGCGTGCTCGGCGAAGCCGCCGCGGCGGCTGGACGCGGACCCGGGATCGATTACCGACACCTCGATAGGGAGTATCGGGATACACCCGAAAAGGGAAGCGTAGAACCCGTCTGATCGGTATCGGTCATTGCTACCGTCGATCACGGAGCTGCTCGAATGGGCGGCGCACCTCGGAATGCGAAGGAGCATGGTTGTGACCGCTAGCGTCCAGGACAGTCGCCTGAAGCGTCGCTTTGAACTCTGGGATTCCAATGGGGACGGCACGATCGACCGATCGGATTACGACACCGAGGCCCGGCGAATCCTGCGGGCATTCGGCGAGCCGGAGACCTCGCCCAAGGGGCGCGCCCTGATCTCGGCATACCTGGGCCTATGGGACAAACTGGCCCAGGTGACCGGCGTCGGCCCGGAGGGCACGGTGAGCATGGGACAGTTCATCGAGGCCTCCGAGCGCGAGCTGATCGACGCGGGCGACGCCGGTTTCGACCGCAACCTGCGCCCGACCATCGAGGCGATCGTCGACCTGTGCGACACCGACAGCGACGGCGAGGTCAGCCTGCTGGAGTTCCACCGCTGGATGGGGGCGGTCGGCGTGGACGAGCGCCAGGCGGACCAGGCTTTCCGCGAACTCGACACCGACGGCAGCGGGCACCTGTCGGTGGCGGAACTGGTGGACGCGGTCCGCGACTACCACCAGGGCAAGATCGACATCCCGATGCTCGGGCGCTGACCGGCCGAAACCCGGTGAACGGACGCTGCCCTGGGGCGATCCCCCAGGGCAGCGGTATGTCCGCCGATCACATCACCGTTGACGCGCCGTCGGGGCGAGGGCGGCCAGCAGCGCCCGGCCCAGCAGTCCGGGGCGCCGCAGTTCCGCCGGACGCGCGCGCATGTTGACCACGTCGGCGAACCGGCTGGCGACAACGGGATCGGTCATCGCCGCCCGGTCGATCGCGCCGTCGAGCGCCCGCAGCATCCGGTGGCCGCGCGGGCGCCGCCCGGTGACGTGCGGGAGCCGGAAGTCCTCGATGACGCTGGTCCGCCACGCCGCGTCCACGAGGACTTTCAGCCGGCGGAAATAGCCGTGCGCGTTCTCGTCGGTCCGCAGCCACGCGGCGAGGGCGGAGGCGTGCAGCGCGGCGGAGGGGACGCCCTGGCCGTAGATGGGGTTGAAGGACGCCACCGCGTCGCCCACCGGCACGACGCCGATCGGGAAGCGGGTGAGCTCGTGGAAGTCGCGGCGGATGCTATGCGGGAAGCGGAAAGCCGAGACCGGGCCTGCGGGAACGCATTCCTCTACCAATGCGCGGAAAGCGGCGGCCGGTTCGCGCAGACAGCGGGTGGTGAACTCCTCCGGGTCGCGGGTCGGGCGATCGGCGCCATAGCCGGAGACGGTGCAGATCCAGCGGTCCCGGCTGATCGCCGCGACACAGCTGACCCCGGGAGCGGCCCAGGCCGAGGAACGGGCCGAGTGGACGACCAGCAGGTCGTCCAGGCGCTGCCCGGGATAGCGGTGGTAGACGGTGGTCGCGTAGCCGAGGTCCAGGTTCAGCCTGCGCTTCGGCGGCGGAGCGTAGTCCAGCCGCACCAGCCAGTCGGACAGCCGGGACGACCGGCCGGTCGCGTCGACCACCAGGTCGGCGTCGGTGATGCGCTCACCCGAGGCCAGCCGGACACCGGTCACCCGGCCGGGAAACGCGCACAGGCCGACCACGCGATCGGCGGACAGGCGGACGTTCGGCAGGGCTAGGACCGCGCGGCGGACGTGCCACTCCAGCAGCGGTCGGTGCACCGGCAGCAACCGGTCCCCGGGAACTGGCGGGCGCATCCGGCCATCGGTGAACATCCCGCCGTCGGCGCCGGTGGCCAGCGGGACCGCCCCGTCGGCCACCAAATCGCCCAGCAGCGTCGGGAACCAGTGCGACAGCAGGTGCTGGGCCATGCCGAGCAGGATGTGGAACTGGTCGCCGTGCGCGGCTCCCGCGCGGTGGGCCGGGCCATCGGGCAGCGCGTCCGGCTCGATGATGACGATCTCGTCGGCGAACTCGTGCAGCACGCGGGCCGCGAGCAGGCCCGCGATGCTGCCGCCCGCGACGACCGCGAGTTTCACCGGGCTCCCGACTGGACGAAGTGGACGGACGACTCGGGCGCGAGGGCGATCTGCTCGCCGGTCACCGGGGACTCGCGGCGGATCAAGATGTTGTAGTGGTTGGGAAAGTGGCAGGCGTCGAAGCCGAGGACCGTGCCGACCACCCGGTCGCCGATGCGGACCTCGTCGCCGCGGTCGATGACGCCGCCGTGCGAGATCTCGGCGAAGCCGAGGAAGCCGACGCGATCGATGCTCGGGTCGGCCTCGGTGTGGTCGGTCGTCACCAACTCGTGCACCTCGCCCTGGCGCACGCACCGGCTGGCGAACTCCTCCAACCGCATCCCGCGGTCCTCGCGGCGGTGCACCAGCACCTTCACCAGCACTCCGGACACCGCCCGTTTGTCACCGTTCTCGATCATCCTCGACCTTCCCCGATCAGCGCCGCCCGCGGGTTTCCCGCCGCGCGGTACGTCGCGTCCACCAATGCCAGCGCCGCCAACCCCTCCCGGTCCACCCCGCCGGTGTGGATGGCCGACGCGAAGTCGCGCAGCACGCCCGCGTACTCGTGCCACAGTGACTGCTTGAACCCGGCGAACCCGGTCAGCAGGTCCGCGCGCCGCAGCCCGCCGTCGGCGAGCCGGACCTCGATGTCCTTGACCTCGCCCGGATAGCTCCAGTCCAGCTCCACCCGCGCCCGCGCGCCGCCCGCGTTTTCCAGCTCCACCACGGCTTGCCGGTCCACGCCGGTGTCGTCGCGGTGGATCTCGGCGCGGGACACTTGCAGGGGCCCGAGAAACAGGCTCGCCAGGTCGTAGGCGTTGGGGCCGTTGTCGGCGACGCACCCGCCGCCGCAGCGCACCGGGTCGAGGTACCAGCGGTCGTCGCCGACGTGGTCCTCGATCCGCTCCAGGTAGCGCACCCGCACCGACTCCACCGGCACCCCGTGCGGCAGGTCGTCAAGCAGGGTCCGGACCCGGGCGTTGTAGCGGCGGTGGAACGAGGTGAACAGCACCGCGCCGCGGGTCGCGGCCAACTCGACCATGGCGAGCCCGTCGACCAGCCGCGTCGCCAGCGGCTTCTCCACGCAGACCGGCAGTCCGGCGTCGAGCAGGTCAAGGCACACCGTGGCGTGCCGGTCGTTGGGCACGGTCACCACGACCGCGTCCAGCCCGCCAGCGGCGATCAGGTCGCGGTGGTCGCGCCAGCACGGCACCTCGTCGCGGTAGGGCGCGAGCGCTTCCGGCCGCACGTCGCACACCGCGCCCAGCCGCAGCGGTCCGCTCTCGCGCAACGCGGCCAGGTAGAACCGGGAGATCACGCCGAGTCCGATCACGCCGATGCGCATCAGCACGCTCCCGGCAGGCGCAGGTTCAGCCGGTCGGCGACGGCCCCGAGTTCGGCGTGCAGCGCCGCGCTGAGCGGCACCCCGTATCGGCGGGCGTCCTCGGCGTGCCGGGCCTCCGGCACCCCGGGGTAGGCGACGGTGCCACCCGGCTCGATGGGCGGGCAGCCCAGCAGCGACCCGAACAGCGCCCCGGCGTCGTAGTGGTAGCTGTCCGGGTCGCGCAGGGCGGCGGGGGCGACGGCCAGCACCAGGTAACCGATGTCGTCGTCGGCTGGGTTGCGCGGAGTGTTTTCCGTTGGCCTGCCCGATTTTCCGGCCGCGGGGACGCCGGTGGGGTCGGCGGCGCGGCTGGCGTGCCTGCCGGTGCCGCCAGCCGGGCGCGTGCCGGTGAGGGCGGCCGGGGACGGGCCGAGGCCAGAGCCGGGGACGAGGGCGGCGAGCACCTCCACCATCAGCCCGAGCCCGAATCCCTTGTACTCTCCCGATCCCGGCGCGCCCAGCCAGGTCAGGTGCGCCTCGCCGCGGTCGAAGCGGGTGGGGTCGGTGACCGGGGCGCCGCGGTCGTCGGCGAGCCAGCCTGCCGGGATGTCCCGGCCCGCGCGGGCGGCCGCGCGGACCTTGCCGGTGGGCACGGCGGTGGTGCTCATGTCCAGCACGAACGGCGGGTGCTCGCCCGCCGGGGCGGCGACGCTGAGCGGATTGGTGCCCAGCATCGGCACCAGCCCGCCCGGCGGCCGGGCGATCCGCTGGTGTCCGCAGTTCGCGGCCACCACGCCGATCATGCCGTGCGCCACGGCGCGCAGCGCGTGGAAGCCCGCGCAGCCGAAGTGCGTTCCGCCGCGCACGGACACCAAACCGATGCCGTGCTCGGCGGCCCGGTCCGCGGCGAGGTCCATGGCCTCGGCCGCCAGCCACAGCCCGAGCGCGCCGCGGCCGTCGAGCAGGACCGACGCGCCGCGGTCGGCGAGGACGCGCGGCTCGGTCTCGGCGCTTCCCCGGCCGGAAGCCAGCAGCGGCAGGTAGATCCGGGTCAGGTTCACCAGCCCGTGGGACGTGGTGCCGGTGATGTCGCCGTGGCACAGGGCTTCCGCCGCGGTCCGCGCCCGCGCGCGGGTGGCGCCGTGTGCGGTGAACACGGCGGCGGTGAAGTCGAGCAGGTCGTCATGCGGGACGCGCACCCGGGTGCGTGGGGCGGTGTCCAGGTCGGTCATGGTGAGCCGTTCTTGTCGGGCTGGCGAGCGGGTCAGTGGGGTCTGCCGGGGGCCGCGCGGAACGCGCGCAGCAGGCGGGAAACCTGGTCGGCGAACGCGGCCAGGTCGGCGATGGCGACGAACTCGCCCTCGGCGTGCGCGTTGTTGGCGGTCAGGTCGCCGGGGCCGAGCACCGCGGTCGCCGCGGGCGCCCCGGCAAGCCAAATCGCGTCGCAGGTGAACGCGGGCTCTGCGGCGGGCCAGGCGGGGATGCCCGCCTCGGCCATCAGCGCGTCGAGCCACGGGTCCTCGCCCGCGAGCGCTGGCAGGTCGCGCTTGTCCCAGCGCACCGTGGTCACCTTGGCCGCCTCGGCGGCGGTGCGAGCCAGCTCCGGGACTGCGGCGAACGCGGCGCGGAACCGGTCGACGCCGGTGGCGACCGCGTGCTCCAGCCGCGCGGTCAGCCGGGCGCCCGCGTCTGCGTCGGCGTAGGCCAGGTTCACCAGCAGGTCGCCGGTGCCGTAGACGCGGTTGTGCAGGTTCCCGGTGTGCAGGCCCGCGACGCACGCGTGGCCGCCCTCGTCGCCGGTCAGCTCGGCGGCGAGGTGCTGGGCGAGGTAGCCGAGCAGCACGGTCGCGTTGTGGCCGTCGCCGGGCCGGTCGTCAATGGCGCCGTGGCCAGCCACCCGGATGCGGGCGGTGGCCGAGGCGGTGGCGCGCGGCAGGTAGCGCAGGCTGGTCGGCTCGCAGAAGACGTTGAGCTCGCCGATGAAACCGGCCTCCACCAACGGGCGCGTGCCGAAGGTGCCCAGCGCGCCGCCTTCTTCGCCGGACACCGCCTGCACCAGGACCGAGACCTCGGTGCCGATGGCCGGGTCGCGCGCGACGGCGTCGCGGATGCCCGCGAGCAGCGCGACCGCGGGCCCCTTGGCGTCGACCGCGCCGCGCCCGCGCACCACCGCGCCGTCGCGGCGGCCCGGCTCGTGGCAGGCGACGGTGTCGAGGTGGACGTTGAACATCACCGTGCGCGCCCGCTCCGGGCCCAGGCGCAGCACGAGATTCGGTTGGCAGTACAGGAAACCCGGCCCGGCGGCGGCCCGCACGACCGTGGGCACCCCCGGCCGGTCCAGCACCGACCGGTCGGCCGGTTCGTGGTGCACCACGGTGAAACCGGCGGCGGCGCGCGCGTACTCCCGTTGCGCCTCCCAGAGTCGCGCGGGTTCGTCGGTCTCCAGCGGGCCCGCGGTGGGCAGGTCGATCAGGCGCAGCAGCAAATCGATGTCCGCGTCGGTCAGCAGAGTCGGGGCGGTCCGGGCGGCTTCGGCGGCCACGGAGGGCACAGCGGTCACGGCGCCGAGCCGACCCGGGCGAGCAGCCCAGCCAGCGCGCGGCCCGCCGCGACGAACCCCTCGGCGGCGCCGAGGCTCCCGCCGCCCTCGTGCGGGCGCAGGCTCAGGTGCGGCTCGATCGACAGCGCGCCCCGATAACCGTTGTCCAGCAGTACTTTCAGACAACCCACAAGATCAACCTCACCCTCGCCCGGAAGTGTCCACACTGGACCAGCGAGGCCGTCCTTGATGTGCACGTGGTCGACGTGCTCGGCCAGCACCGTGAGCTGGTCGAGCGCGGAATAGCCGTACGCGAGCCCGTTGCCGGTGTCGAACAGCAGCCGCAGCGCCGGACTGCCCGCCTCATCGAGCATCCGCAGCGCGTGCTCGGCGCCCTGGCCAGCCCAGCCCGCGCAGTTCTCGTGCAGCAGCACCAGATCCGCCTGCTCGGCACGCAGCGCCAGCTCGCGCATCCGGCGCAGCACCCGCCGCTCCCACTCGTCGGCGTGCAGCCCGTCGTTCGGGTACGACATGACCCGCACGTGCCGGGTGCCCAGCCGGGCGCAGCGGCTCTCCAGCACGCGCAGCTGCGCGAGGTCGCGGCCGAAGTCGCCGGTGATCACAGTGGACCAGTCGCCGATGGTGGAGTCGACGCACACCGTGCTGATGCCGTGCTCGGCGAGGGTGTCGGCCACCGCGTCGAACGCGGCGTCGTCCAGGTCGGCGATCCGCACGCCGTCCACGGTGCGCAACTCGATCGCCGACCACCCCAGCTCCGCGAGCGCGGCCACCTGGTCGGCCAGCGTTGGTCCCGCCTCGTCGCCGATGCCGGCCAACACCAGCGGTGTCGATGGCGCGGGCCTCATGGGGCCGACCCCACCGGCGTTGCCACACCGGCGAGCCGCTTCGCCTCGGCGATCAGGCCGACCACGGACGCGCCGATGACGGGCTCGTCGAGCAGAGGCTCCTCGCAGGCGAAATGCCGGTAGGCGCGGGAGATGAACGCGGCCAGCGCGTCGTCGCGGAACACCGAGTCGACCTGCCCGCCCTTGGTGCGCACGGAAAGCTGCGCGTAGTCGTCGGCCGAGCTGATCGGGTAGTGGCCGACGAGCGCGCCCGCGTCGAGGCCGACGGTGAGCCGACGCTCGCGCACCGGGGCGGTCAGGTCGGAGCGGATCTCGGTCAGCACCCCGTTCTCGTGCCGCAGCCGCAGCCACGCCCCGCCCATTCCCGGGAACACCGCGCCGCCGACGAGCATGTCCGCGCAGCCCGCCTCGGTCACCTCGGCGGGACCGGCCAGCAGCAGCGCGACCGACAGCGAGTGCGGCAGTTCGACATCGAAGGCCGTGGGGTGGTCGTCGCCAGCGAACGTGCGCGCGAAGCGGGGCTTGCGCTGCAGGAAGTTCAGCGACCGGACCGTGCCGAGCCTGCCGCCGTGCAGCACGCCGACGATCCGGGCGGTCAGCTCGCTGCACCGCCACTGGGCGACCGGCAGCAGGTCGAGCCCGGCCGCGTCGCGCAGCCGCAGCACGTCCCGCAGCTCAGTTTCGTCCATCGCCAGGGGTTTTTCCACCAGCACCCGGCGGAACCCCAGCTCGGCCAGTTCGGTGAGCGGGCGCAGCCGCGCGCTCGGGCCGGTGCACAGGTGCACCACCGTGCGAGCCGGGTCGAGCACGGTGGCGGCGTGCGCCAGTGAGCGGGCGACGACCAGATCGGGGGCCTCCGGCACGGCGGTGGCCGGGTCGAACACGACGATCGGCGGCCTGCCGAGCGCGCGGCCGGTGCCGAAGCCGAGTCCGCGCAGCACCGGCAGGTGCAGCCCCGAACCCGATCGGCCCAGTCCCACGATGAGCGTGCCCAGCATGGGTCGTGCCTCCTGCGCGGCGGTTCGTCTCGGGTGAGGGGACGGGCGGGTGGAAAGAAGGTGGTCTGTGGAGCGGGGGCGGGGGTGGCTCCGCTCGACCGCGCCAACCTTGGCCGCGCGGCCCACCAGTGTCAACGTGGGACGGGAACGGCCACACGACCGTGTGATCTTTTGTTTCCGTTGCGGTTCAACGGATGTGTGACGGCCTAGGTTGGGCAGCGGGCCGAGTGGGGCCACCGTCGGGGAGTCGGCGTCAGTCGGCGTGGCCGCGACCACCGGGGTTCGCGGCTTCGTGACCCCACCGTGAATCCGCCGGGAGGCCGCCGACGGCGGCTGTCGGCGCACGGTCACCGTCGGTGAAAGGACAGGCATGGAGCACGCCGCGACGCTCGCGGAGCCCGGCACGGCCACCCCATCCGGTGCGCGGGTGCCGTTTTTCACCCAGGCGGCTGCCTTCGCCGCGCTGTGGCCCGAGATCGAGGCGAACGTCACCGCCGTCATCGAGCGCGGCAAGTACTCCCACGGCCACGCGGTCGGCGAGTTCGAGGCCGCGCTGGGCCGGGTCGTGGACGCCGCGCACGTGGTCGGGGTCAACTCCGGCACCGATGCGCTGGTGCTGCTGCTGCGCGCCGCTGGCCTGGAGGCGGGCGACGAGGTCGTCGTGCCCGCGTTCAGCTTCGTGGCCTCGGCGTCCTCGGTGGTGCTCGCGGGCGGGCGGCCGGTGTTCGCCGACATCGACCCGGTCGCCTACGCGCTCGACCCGGCCGCCGCTGCGGCCGCGGTCACCACGCGCACCCGGATGCTCATGCCGGTGCACCTGTTCTGCCAGCTCGCCGACCTCGGGGCCCTCGGCAGGCTCGCCGAGCGGCACGCGCTGACCGTGGTCGAGGACAGCGCGGAGGCCATCGGCATGCGCTGGGACGGCACGCACGCCGGACTGCACGGCGCGGGCGGGGTGCTGTCGTTCTTCCCGACCAAGACCCTCGGCGCGCTCGGCGACGCGGGCGCGGTCATCACCAATGACGACCGGATCGCCGAGACCGCCGCCGCGCTGCGCCACCATGGCAGGTTCGGGCACACCCTCGACCACTTCCCCGGCATCGGCAACGAGACCGTGCTCTCGGGTCTGAACAGCAAGATGGACGACATCCAGGCCGCCGTGCTGCTGGCCAAGCTGGGCAGGCTCGACGCCGACATCGCCCGCCGCGCCGAGTTGGCCGCCGCCTACACCGAGCGGCTGCGCGGCTGCTCCGGCGTGCGCAGGCTGCCGACCGTGGTCGAGCGCGAGGTCGAGACGAACCCGGTGTTCTACGTCTACGCCGTCGAAGTGGAGCGCCGCGACGCGCTGGTCGCCCACCTCGCCGCGCACCAGGTGGGCACCGAGACCTACTACCCGGTCCCGCTGCACCTGCAGCCGTGCTTCGCCGACCTCGGCCACCGGCGCGGGGAGTTCCCGCACGCCGAAGCCGCCTGCGCGCGCGCCGTCGCCCTGCCGCTCTACCCGGACCTCACCGAAGCGCAGGTCGACCGGGTGTGCGAGTTGATCCGCGCGTTCTACGGCGGGAGCCGGTCGTGACCGCGTCTATGCCCCGGCTGCCGTTCTTCCCGCCCGACCTGTTCGACGGCGAGCGCGACGTGGTGCTGGAGATTGTCCGCAGGGCAGGGCTCGCCGACGACCAGCGGTTCATTCTCGGCGAGCGCACCGCCGCGTTCGAGGAGGCGCTGCGGGTGAACACCGGAGCCGCGGACGTGGTGGCCTGCGGCAGCGGCACCGCGGCGCTGATGCTGGTGCTGCGCGCGATGGACATCGGGCCCGGCGACGAGGTCGTGGTGCCCGCGTTCGGCTGCGCGCCGCTGGCCGCGTCGGTGGTCAACGTCGGCGCCGTCCCGGTCTTCGTTGACGTGCACCCGTGGACGATGGTGGTCGAGCCCTACGAGGTCGAGGCGGCGATCACCGCCCGCACGGCGGCGATCATGCCCGCGCACATGTTCTCGGTGATGGCCGACATGCCCACCATGCGCGAGTTGGCCCGCCGCCACGACGTGCGGCTGATCGAGGACTCGGCCGTGGCCCAGGGCGGGGTGCTGCGCGGATTGCAGGCTGGCCGCTGGGGTGAGGCGGGGGTGTTCTCGTTCGTGCAGGTCAAGACGTTCGGCTCGATCGGCGAGGGCGGCGCGGTCGTCACCGACGACCCGGAGATCGGCCGCCTGACGCGAATGCTGCGCAACCACGGCCAGGACGGCAAGAACCGGTTCGTGCACCACCTGGTCGGCTACAACAGCCGCTTTGACGAGATCATGGCCGAGTTCCAGCTCCACCGGCTGCCCGGCCTCGCCGCCCGGCTGGAGCGGCGCGCGGAGATCGCCGACTACTACACCGAGCGGTTCGCCGGGCTCGGCGAGCGCGGCGTGCAGGCCCCGCCGCCCGGCCGCGAGGGCCGCTGCTACTACGTGTACTCCCTGCTCGCCGACCGGCGCGACGAGCTCAAGCGCCACCTCGCTTCCCGCGGCGTCGGCAGCCACGTCTACTACCCCGCGCCGCTGCCCGCGCAGCCCGCGTTCGCCCCCTACGCCAGACCCGGGCAGTACTGGCCGCACGCGGAGCTCGCCTGCGCCCGCACGCTCGCCCTGCCCCTGTATCCGCACCTGACCGACGCCCAGGTCGAGCACATCGCCGACGCGGTCTGCGACTTTCCCGGAGGACCCTGATGACCGCGACCCTGTCGCTGACCGCGGCGCCCGGCAGAGTCGGCGCCTACGCGCGCCTGGCCAAGCTCGACGTGTGGGACTACTACCTGGCGCTGCCGTTGGCCTGGTCGCTGGCCGGGGCCGCGGCCTGGCTCGCCCCCGCGGTGCTGGGCACGCTCGCGGCGTTCGGCGTCGGCACGGTGTGCGTGGTGAGCGCCGCGGTCGCCTTTGACGACGTGACCGGCCTGCGCGACGGCAGCGACGCGGCCAACTACGGCCCGGACGCCCCGGCTCGCAAGCTCGCCCGCAAGCCGTTGCTCACCGGGGAGCTGACTGAGGCGGAGGCGGTCCGCTTCGGCTGGGCCGCCGCGGGCGCGGGCGCGCTGTTGTGGGCCCTGGCGGCCGTGGTCGCGCCGTTCAGCGCACTGTGGACGGTCGGGCTGCTGGCGCTGTGCCTGGTGACTGCGGTGCAGTACTCGTGGGGTGTGAAGCTGAGCTACCACGGCTGGCAGGAGCTCTTCCTCGCCGGGTTCGGCGCCGGGCTGGTGCTCGTCGGGGTCGGGCTGACCGCGGGCACGCCCTCGGAGTTCGTCATCGTCCAGTCCGTCCTCTTCGGACTCGGGCCGCTGCTGTTCGGTGTCTACTCCAACACCCGCGACGTCGACGGCGACGCGGCGGTGGGCCGCAAGACCGTCGCCGTCCTGCTTTCCCGGCAGGGGAACAAGGCGTTCATCGTCGCGCTCACCCTGGCCGAGATCGCCCTGATCGTCACCGCGGCCGGACTCGGCGCCGCGCCGTGGTGGTTCGCCATCGCCATGGCGCCCGCGGTCTTCCTGCGCGTCGCGCAGTTGCGGCGCGGCGTCGGCCTCGGCGACCTGCTGCGCGCCCGGCTGCTGGGCCTGTGGGCGCACCGGGTCACCGTCGCCACCCTGATCGCCATCAACCTGACCATCGCCCTGGGGGCCCGTCCGTGAGTTCTGACCTGGATGTCGCCGTCGTCGGCGCCGGGGTGGCCGGGCTCGCCCTGGCCCACCGGCTGCGCGCGGCTGGCCGCGCCGTGCACGTCTTCGAGGCCGCCGAGCACGTCGGCGGCCGGATGGCGAGCCTGCGCCAGGACGGCTACCTAATCGACACCGGTGCGGAGATGATCGGCTCCTGCGGCTATCCGGCCCTGTGGCGGCTGATCCGCGAGTTCGGACTGTCCGAAGTGGAGGTTCCGGCGATCGGCGCGGACCTGGCGGTGTGGCGGGAGGGCCGGGCCCATCCGCATATGGGCGACCCGCGCGGCCTGCTGGCGGGCGCGGCGCTGTCGCTCTCGGCCCGGCTCGCCCTGGTTCGCCTGCTGGGCCGCACGGCGTTGCGGCGCAAGGAATACGACACCGACGCGCCCGAGGCGACGCCGCTGGGGCGCCGCGTCATCGCCGACGTCGCCCGAGGCGACCTGCACGACTACCTGTTCCAGCCGCTGACCGGCGGGTTCTTCGGCTGGGACACCGAACGGGCCTGCGCGGGCCCGCTGCTCAGCCACCTGCTCGCGGTCGGGCCCACCACCACGTTCCGCACCTTCCGCGACGGCATGGACGTGCTGGCGCGCAGGCTCGCCGAGGGCGTCGAGATCAGCACCGGGGTCACCGTGGACGAGGTCGTCGCCACCGGCTCCGGCGCCCGGGTCTTCGCGGGCGGCGCCGCGTTGACCGCCCGCACGGTGGTGCTCGCCGTGCCCGCCCCGGTCGCGGCGGCGGCGCACGAGCAGGCCCCCGATTTCGTGCGCGCCTGCGAGTTCCGCCCGATGGTCAAGGTGATCTGCCTGCTGGCCAAGCCGGTCGCGCCCGCGGGCGGCGGGCAGTCGTTCGCGCTGGCGATTCCCACGGTCGAGAACACCGAACTGGCGGGCATCGTGCTTGACGACCGCAAGCACCCCGGCCGAGTGCCGCCCGAGCGCGGCCTGGTCACCCTGGTCGCCGGTCCCTCGGTGTCGGGGGAGTTGCTGTCCGCCACCGATGGCGAGATCGCCGCCACCCTCACCGAGCAGGCCGAGCGCTACCTGCCCGGCCTGGCCTCGGCGCTGCGCGCGACCGTCGTGAGCCGGTTCCGGCACGGCCTGCCGATGCCCACGCAGGCGGCCATGGCCGCGCGTCCCGACTTCGTCCGCCGCCCACCGTCCACTGTGGAATACGCGGGCGATTGGTGTCTGCTGCGGCCGTGTGGCGAGGCCGCGGTCCGCTCGGCGGAACTGGTCGCGGAGCGCCTCGCCGTTCCCCGGCCCTCGGCCGTCTCGGCGGTGGCCCGTGGCTGACGCGGCGACCGGAACCGCGGCGGTCATGGGAATCGACGCGAGCGCCGGGAACACGGCGAGCGCGGCGCAGTACGTGTTCGGCACCGCGTTCCAGCGCGAGGACGAACGGCTCAGCCTCGGCGAGCGGCTGTGGGACCCGGGAACGATCTCCCGGCTCGCCCCGCTCGGCATCGGCCCCGGCACCCGGTGCCTGGAGGTCGGCGCTGGCCGCGGCTCGATCGCGGCCTGGATGGCCGAGCGCGGCGCTGCCGTCACCGCCGTCGACATCGACACCTCCCGGCTCGACCGGCTGCGCGGCCTCGGGGTCGCGGTGTGCCAAGTGGACGTGCGCAGCGGCGCCCTGCCGGTGGCCGCTTACGACGTGGTGCACGCCCGCCTGGTGGTGCAGCACCTCGGCGACCGGACGGCGGCCGTGCGCGCCCTGTGCGCCGCGCTGCGCCCGGGCGGGCACCTCGTGCTGGAGGACACCGACACCGCGTCACTGTTCAGCCATGCCGCCGGGCCGTTCCACCCGAGGGTCAAGCGCGCCGCCTACGCGGTCATGGCCGAGTCCGGCTACCACCCGCGCTGCGGGCTGCTCGACGTCGACCTGGTCACCGCGGCCGGGCTGTCCGATGTGCGGGCGGACGGCCGCGCCGAGGTCGTGCGCGGCGGCACCGCGGAAAGCCGCTGGTTCGCCCTGTGGCTCGAACACCTGCGGCCCGCGATGCTCGCCGCGGGTGAGGTGTCCGATGTGGACATCGACCGGGCGGTCGCCGACCTGGCCGACCCCCGGCACACCTGGCTTTCGCAGGTCATGGTCACCGTCATCGGCCGGAAGGACGTCCAACAGCCGTGAAGATCAGAAAAGAAACAGGGTGGAAGACCGCCGCGGCGGACCGTCGCAAGAGCAAGCCCAGCGACCTGGGCACGCTCTTTGACGACCTGCTCGCCCGGGGGACCAAGACCGTGGTCCACCTGAGCAGGCCGCTGGACCTCGCCCCCGGCCACGGCACCCGCTACGACATCCCCGCGCTCGCCGCCCTGGTGCGCGCCACCGCCGGGTGGCTGCACGCGGCGGGTGTGCGGCCCGGCGACCGGGTCGCGGTGGTGAAGGAGAACCACTGGGACTACGTGCTGCTCGCCTGCGCGGCGGCCCGCATCGGCGCGGTCCCCGCGCTGCTGTCGGACCACCTCACCCCGGAGACCGCGCAGATCCTGCTCAAGCGGCTCGACCCGGCGCTGCTGGTGACCACCTGCACCGTGCTCGACCACGCCCGGGACAACGAGACCGACCTGACCGCGTTCGCCCGGCGCACCGTCACCCTCGACGGGCCGCACCCGGGCACGCTCCCGCTGGCCGACCTGCGCGGCCACGAGCCCCCGCCGCCGGTTTTCCGCGACGCCGACGACCCGCTGGTCGTCAACCACACCTCCGGCACCACCGGCATGCCCAAACTGGTCGTGCACAGCACCCGCACGCTGATCCAGGGCATCGCCGCCGCCGAGGCGGCCCGGCTGCCGATCGTGTCGAGCCGCAAGCGCGACACGGTCTGCGCGGCCATCGCGTACTGCCACGGCCGGGCGATCCCGTGGACGGCGAGCGTGCTGTGGCTGGCCCCGCGCAAGGTCGTGGTCATCGCCGAGCCGGAGCCGCACGAGGCCGAGCCGACCCTGCGCGCGCACCCGCCGACCACCCTGGAGGCGCTGCCGTCGACGTTCGTGCGCTGGCAGCCGCTGGCCGAGCGCGCCGACAACCCCTTCCACGACGTCCGGCTCTACGTCAGCACGTTCGACGCCATGCACCCGCCCACGGTCCGCGCGTTCCTCGCCGCGACCCGGCGGCGGCCGGTGTGGGTGCAGGTGTGGGGGCAGACCGAGACCGGGCCGCTCACCCTCCGGATGCTCACCCGCCGGTCGGTGGCCGAACGCGACCGCCGCCATCCCACCACCCGCAACCTCGGCAGGCCCTTCCCTGGCCGCGTGCGGCTCCGCGTGGTCGACCCGCGCACCTTCCAGGACGTGCCCACTGGCCGCCCCGGCCTCGTCCTGGTTCGCACCCGGGTCCGCTGCCTGGACTACCTGGGCGAGCGCGACCGCTGGCAGGCCAAGGCGTCGGGCCCGTGGTGGAACACCGGCGACGTCGGCGTGCGCACCCGAGGCGGCTCGTACCTGCTGCTGGACCGCGAGGTCGACGTCCTGCCCGGCCAGAGCTGCGTCGAGCTGGAGGACGTGCTGGAGGACCGGGTGCCCGACGCGGTCGAGTGCGTCGTGCTCGGCACCCCGGGCAGGCTGCCGGTCCCGGTTGTGGTCACCAAGAACGGGGTGCTCGACCAGGACGCCTGGCGCGACGCCCTGCGCGACCTGCCCGCCCTGGCCGACCCGGTCGTGCTGACCTGGGACCAGGTCCCGCGCACCGGCACCGGCAAGGTCCGGCGGATGGAGCTCCGCTCCCTGGTCCGCAGCGGCCAGGATACCTTCGGCACCGGACAGTGGACGTGAGCGAGCCGGTGGCCCGGTGCGTGGGCGTGCGGGGGCACCGAACGAGTGAGGTGGCCCTGTGAACGCCCCGGGAACCGAGCTTGGTTGCCCTCGGGTGGCCGTGACGTCGGCCGCGCCGGAGCTGTACCAGAAGCTGATCGACCTGCACGTCACTGCCGAGCGCCAGGCCGTGGAGGCTGGGCTGGCCGCCGGGCTCGTCGCGCTGGTGCGGGTGCGGGCCTCGCAGCTCAACGGCTGCGCGTTCTGCGTCGACCTGCACACCAGCGAGGCCGCCGGGCACGGCGAGGACACCCGGCGGCTGCACGCGCTGCCGGTGTGGCGGGAAAGCGGCCTGTTCACTGCCCGGGAGCGGGCCGCCCTGGCGCTGACCGAGGCGATCACGCTGCTGGCCGAGACCCGGGTGCCCGACGAGGTCTACGCTCTGGCCGCTGCCGAGTTCGCCGAGCCGGAGCTCGCGCAGCTGGTCTGGGCGGTGACGGTGATCAACGCGTTCAACCGGCTGGCGGTGACCAGCCGGATCGCCCCGCGCCCGCGCTAGGCCGTTTGGCCTACGTGACAAGCCCGGTCCCGCCGTTTGTCGCTTTGTGAGCTCTTGTGGCCGCGCCATTTCCCCAGCATGTCCGCGTGTTTTACGGTGGGCGAACACCACGAGACGCTCAACGTCGGGGAGCCCTGCCATGTCTCTTTCCGCTCGAATCGGAAAGCGCGCACTAGGTGTGGCCACCGCTGTGTTGCTCACGGCGGGAACGCTGGTCGGCACCGAGGCGTTCGCCGACGAGAACCCCTACCAGCGTGGACCCGAGCCCACGGCGGCGGCGCTGGCCGCCGACGCCGGGCCGTTCGCGGTCACCCGGGCCGTGGTGCCCGCTGGCCACGGGTTCGGCGGCGGCACGGTCTACTACCCGGCGGACGGCAGCCAGGGGACGTTCGCGGGGATCGCGGTCGCGCCCGGTTTCGTGGAGTCGCAGAGCGCCGTCGCGTGGCTGGGGCCCCGGCTCGCGTCGCACGGCTTCGTGGTGATCACCATCGAGACGAACACGCGGTTCGACCAGCCGGAGTCGCGGGGGACGCAGCTGCTCGCGGCGCTGGACTACCTCACCGGGTCCAGCGTCGCCAAGGACCGGGTGGACGCGGCGCGGCTCGCGGTGATGGGGCACTCGATGGGCGGCGGCGGGGCGCTGTCGGCGGCGGTGAAGCGGCCCGGCCTGCGGGCGGCGGTGCCGCTGGCGCCGTGGAGCACGACCAAGGACTGGTCGCGGGTGCGGGTGCCCACGCTGGTGGTGGGCGCCGAGCGGGACGCGATCGCCTCGGTCGGGGCGCACGCCGAGCCGTTCTACCAGAGCCTCGGCGGCGAGAAAGCGTATCTGGAAATGAACGAGGCGGACCATTTCGTCGTCAATTCCGCCACCCCCACCGTCGGCACATTCACGGTTTCCTGGTTGAAGCGTTTCGTGGACGACGACACGCGTTATGAGAAGTTTCTGTGCCCGGCGCTGAGCGCGAGCCAGCTCATTTCGGAGTATCGGGACACCTGTCCGCATTCCTAGCGCCCGCGGGCAGCGTGAAGTGGACGGTCTCCCGGCTCGTCTCGTGCTCGGTGACTTCGGTGGGGCCGAGGCCGCGTAGCGCGGCCACGATCTCGTCCACCAGGCGCGACGGCGCGGACGCGCCAGCGGTGATGCCGATGACCCGATTGTTGATCAGCCAGTCCGGCCGGATGTCCCGGGCGTCCTCGACCAGGTAAGCGGGGGTGCCCTGGCGGCGGGCCAGCTCGACCAGCCGCAGCGAGTTGGACGAATTGGCCGACCCGACCACCAGGACCAGGTCGGCGGCGCTGGCGATATCGCGCAGCGCCTCCTGCCGGTTGGTCGAGGCGTAGCAGATGTCGTCGGAGCCGGGGGCGCGCAGGTCCGGGAACCGGGCGCGCAGGGCCTCGATGATGTCGGCGGTCTCGTCCACCGCCAAGGTGGTCTGCGTCAGGTACGACACTCGCTGCGGGTCGGGCACGTCAAGGGCCAGCACATCGTCCACCGACTCCACCAGGACCGTGCGCTCCGGCGCCTCGCCCAGGGTGCCCTCGACCTCCTCGTGCCCGGCGTGGCCGATGAGGATGACCGTGTCGCCGCGACCGGCGAACCGGCGGGCCTCCGCGTGCACCTTGGTGACCAGCGGGCAGGTCGCGTCGATGACCTCCATGCCGCGCGCCGCGGCTTCCGCCCGCACGGCGGGGGAGACGCCGTGCGCGGAGAAGATCACGGTCGATCGGTCCGGGACGTCGTCCAGGTCGTCCACGAAGACCGCGCCGCGGGCCTCCAAATCGGACACCACGTGCGTGTTGTGCACGATCTGCTTGCGCACGTACACCGGCCCCTCGCGCTGCTCCAGCACGTTCTCGACCACCTCGACGGCCCGCTCCACCCCCGCGCAGAACGAGCGCGGCGCGGCCAGCACCACCTTGCGCGGGCCGCTGGCCGCCAGCCACGCGCCCATCGCCGAGCGGGCGGCGAGCCGGGCCCGCCGGTCGCCGCCGCGCACGACCACGCCGAGGCCGGTGCCGCCGTCGCCGAGAGTCACCCAGGTGGTGTCCATGTTCTGCCGGACCGCGGTGATGTCCACGACGCCGCCGACGCTGCGCACGCCCTGCCTGCGCAACTCGCCCTCGACCAGCACCGCGGCCGGACACCTGATCACGGCGGCATCGGAATGGGCGGCGTCATTGATGCCTTGCAACTCCCGGGCGACAAGGACGGCACCCGCGGGCAGCGGGTCGGACGGGCCCAGCGCTGGAGTTGCGGTCATCGACTCGGATCTCCTCGGATAGCACAGTTCGGATATGACAGTCACCATCGACGGCCGCACGACGGCGGGCCGGGGTCGGCAAGGGGGACAGGGAAACGGGGTCAGTGGTCGCGGTGGCAGGCCAGTTCGGCCAGGGCGGTCAGCTCCGCCTCGGCATCCGGGGTCGGGCGGGCCGCCCGGAGGTGGGCGATGGCGTCGGAGAGCAGGGTGTTCGCCCGGGTCTGGGTCCAACTCCGCCCGCCCGCGCGCTCGATGAGCTCCGCGGCGCGCACCAGCTCGGCCGCCGAGAGCGACGCCTTGCGGTGGTAGAGCGAGCCGAGTTCGCGGGCCGCAGTGGTCTCCGAGGCCAAGGCGGCGACCACGGGCACGGACTTCTTGCGGTTCTCCAGATCCGAGTACACCGGTTTGCCGGTGGCGGACGGATCACCCCAGACGCCGAGCAGGTCGTCCACGAGCTGGAACGCCAGGCCGAGGCATTCGCCGTAGCCGCGCAGGTGGTCGACCCGGTCGGGCGTGGCCCGGCCGAACAGGGCGCCGAGCGCGGCCGAGCAGCCCAGCAGGGCGCCGGTCTTGCCCTCGGCCATCCGCACGCACTCGGCCAGGCCGACGTCGGCGCGCTTCTCGAAGGCCAGGTCGGCGGCCTGGCCGTCCTGGACGGCCAAGACCGCCGCCGACAGGATGCGGGCCCCCTCCTGGGCGTTCGGGTGGTCGCTGCGGGCCAGGACGTCGAAGGCGAGGGTGAGCAGCGCGTCGCCAGCCAGGATGGCGCTGCCGAGGCCGAACACGCTCCACGCCGTCGGCCGGTGCCTGCGGGTGCGGTCGCCGTCCATCACGTCGTCGTGCAGCAGGGTGAAGTTGTGCACGAGTTCCACCGCGACGGCGGCGGGAAGCGCCTCGGCCTGCCCGCCCCCCACGGCCTTCGCCGCGGTGAGCACGACCGCGGGCCGCACCGCCTTGCCGCTGTCCGCGGTCGCGGGCCTGCCCTGCTCGTCCCACCAGCCGAAGTGGTACCCGGCGACGTGGCGCATCGACTCCGGCAGCGTGTCGACGGCCGCGCGCAGGGCCGGGTCCAACAGGGTCCGGCTCCGCGCGAGCACTTCACCCGCGGAACCCTGTCCTGGTGGTTGCACCTCGACGGTCGGCAGCACTATTCGGTCCCTTCTTACGGTCTATTGTGGACGTTCCCGGCCGAATCCGGCCGGAAACGTCCAGGTGAGCCTGGCGAATGAACGACGGTCAGCGTCCGGTCGGGTTCAGAGTCCGATTTGGACGCTTTCCAGAACGCCGAGGGCGTCGGGGACCAGCACCGCAACACTGTGGTAGGCGCTGACCAGGTACGACATGACCGCCTTGTCGTTGATGCCCATGAACCGCACCGACAGGCCCGGCTCGTACTCGTCCGGGATGCCGGTCTGGTGCAAGCCGATGACCCCTTGGTCGGACTCGCCGGTCCGCATGACGATGATCGAGGTCGTGTTGGTGTCGCTGATCGGAATCTTGTCGCACGGCAGCAGCGGCACACCGCGCCAGGCCATCACCGGCTTGCCCTGCACCTCAGTGGTGGCCGGGTAGAGGCCACGCCGGTTGCACTCGCGGCCGAACGCGGCGATGGCGCGCGGGTGGGCGAGGAAGAAGTCCGACCGGCGCCTGCGGGAGAGCAACTCGTCCAAGTCGTCCGGGCCGGGCGCGCCCTCGCGGGTGTGGATGCGCTGGCGCAGATCGGCGTTGTGCAGCAGGCCGAAGTCGCGGTTGTTGACGAGTTCGTGCTCCTGGCGCTCGCGCAGCGCCTCGATGGTCAGCCGCAGCTGCTGCTCGACCTGGTTCATCGGGTCGTTGTAGAGGTCGGCGACGCGGGTGTGGATCCGCAGCACGGTCTGCGCGACGCTCAGCTCGTACTCGCGCGGGCTCAGCTCGTAGTCCACGAACGTGCCCGGCAACTCGACCTCGCCGTGGTGGCCAGCCGAGAGCGCGATCTCGGCCTCGCCGTGCTTGTTCTGCGGCGGCTGCGGCAGCGCGCGGATCTGCTCCACGTGCTCGCGCAACGCGGCGGACTGCTCCTGCAACGCCAGGAACTCCTGCCGGGACATGGTCATCACCGTGCAGGAGGTGATCGTCCGGACGGTGTGCTCCCAGGTGGTGTCCTGGTCGATCATGGCGCGCTCGCCGAAGTACTCGCCGTCGGCGAGGATGGCGATCGCCGCCTCGTCGTCGTAGTGGCCCGGGGCGAACTTGGTCACCTTGCCGTGCGCGATGAGGTACAGCGTGTCGGCCGCCTCGCCGCCGCGCACGATCACCTCGCCCGCGCCGTACTCGCGCTGGGTGAAGCGGCCCGCCAGCGCCGCCAGCGCCTCGTCGTCGTCAAAACCGCGCAGCAGCGACAGTTCCCGCAGCTCCGGCGGGACGATCGAGATGTCGGCTCCGACGTTGGTGAAGCTGACCCGGCCGTCGCCGAGGGTGTAGGTCAGCCGCCGGTTCACCCGGTACGCGGCGCCCCTGGCCTCGACCCAGGGAAGCATCCGCAGCAGCCAGCGGGAGGTGATCTCCTGCATCTGCGGGACGGACTTGGTGGTGGTGGCCAGATTGCGCGCGGCCGACGTGCTCAGGCTCTGCTGTTGTTGCTGGGTGACATCGGGGTCGAGGAGACCGGTCACGCGTGATACCGCCAATCAGTGGGGTGTCGGATAGCTCGGATATCGCTGGTGCGCTGGGTCAGAGGCCGATCTGGACGTCTTCGAGGATTCCCAGGGCGTCGGGGACCAGCACCGCCGCCGAGTAGTAGGCGCTGACCAGGTACGAGGTGACGGCCTTGTCGTTGATGCCCATGAACCGCACCGACAGGCCCGGCTCGTACTCGTCGGGGAGGCCGACCTGGTGCAGGCCGATCACGCCCTGGGCCGCCTCGCCGGTGCGCATGAGCATGATCGAGGTGGTGCGGGTGTCGCTGATCGGGATCTTGCTGCACGGCAGCACCGGGATGCCGCGCCAGGCCGGGACCTTGTGGCCGCCGATGTCCACATTGGACGGGTAGATGCCGCGCTTGCTGCACTCGCGGCCGAACGCGGCGATCGCGCGCGGGTGGGCCAGGATGACCGACGGGTCCTTCCACACCTTGGCGAGCAGCTCGTCCATGTCGTCCGGGGTGGGCGGGCCGGTGCGGGTGCGGATGCGCTGCCGGGCGTCGGCGTTGTGCAGCAGGCCGAACTCGGGGTTGTTGACCAGTTCGTGCTCCTGGCGCTCGCGCAGCGCCTCGATGGTCAGCCGCAGCTGCTGCTCGACCTGGTCCATCGGCTGGTTGTAGAGGTCGGCGACGCGGGTGTGGACCCGCAGCACGGTCTGCGCGACGCTCAGCTCGTACTCGCGCGGGAACTCCTCGTAGTCCACAAACGTGCCGGGCAGCTCCACTTCGCCCTCATGGCCCGCGGCGAGATCGATCGGAACCTCGCCGCCGCTGTCGTCCACGCCCGCCGCGACGACCGCCTCGACGTGCGCGCGCAGGGCGTCGTTGCGCTCCAGCAGGTTCTGGAAGTCGGCGCGGCGCAGCGCGAGCACGGTGGTCGTGGTGGCCGCACGGGCGGTGAAGTCCCAGATGCGCTCCTCGACCAGGCCCCACTGGTCGAAGTACTCGCCGTCGGCGAGGACGTCCACCACCTGCTCGTCGTCGTACTCGCCCACCGCGTGCTTCTCGACCTTGCCGTGCGCGATGATCAGGAACCGGTCCTCGGCGTGGCCCCACTCGACCAGCGTGTCGCCCGGGGCGTATTCCTCCTGGGTGAACAGTCCGGCGATCGCGGCGAAGGTGTCCTCGTCATCGTCGAAGTCGCGCAGGAACGTCAGCTCCCGCAGGTCGCCGGGAACCACGCGGGCGTGTGCGTTCGTGCGGTCCACTGTGATGCGGCCGTCGCCGACGAGGTAGGTGCGGCGCTGGTTGACCCGGTAGGTGCCGCCGCCGACGTGGGTCCAAGGCAGGACGCGCAGCAGCCAGCGGGAGGTGATCTCCTGCATCTGCGGGACGGACTTGGTCGTGGTGGCCAGATTCCGTGCCGCCGCGGTCCCCAGGCTCTGCTGTGGCGCGGCCCCGTCGCGGTCGATGGGGGGCAGGGTATCGGTCACTGTGCTACCGCCAATCCTGTTGTGCTTGTGCTTGTGCTTGCCGAGGATGTGTCTGATGAGCGGGTCTGTCCGGGCGGGCGTGGTCGTCGGGACGGGTGTGGTGGGTGCGGTGCGCGTGGCCGGGCAGGCGGCCACGTCCGGGGGAAGGGGAATCGGGGGTTTCGGGTAGAGTGTGGAACCGGGATGCCGCAGGGCTTGCGGTCCGCCCCTGCCTCAGAGTCCCCGTCTCAGAGTCCCTGCCCCAGTGTCGTTTATGGATCGTGTCGCGTATGGATCCGGTGGATCGCCGTCGTCCCGCGATCGCCGTTGAGTGCGCGAGATGTCGTTTCGCCGCCTTCTGTTGTCGAACGGGTCGAAGCTAGCATCGGAATTTTGTGGCCGTACAGTCCCCGAATGGGCTGGTGATAACCACTGTCAAACCACCTGATTCAGCCCCAGCGCAGACGTGCAGTAGTCATTGAGTGGATCTATCACTCGATCTTGTACTCCACTGCGACGAAGTGGTGAACGGCCCGCCTGATCGTGGCATCGGCGGGGACGGCACACTGGGCGGAATGATCGCAACGGTGGTGGTCCTCGGCGGCCGCAGCGAGATCGGAACAGCCGTCGCCAGGCGCCTGGTGGCGACCGGCGCCCGCAAGGTCGTCCTAGCCGCCCGACGATCGGATGACCTGGACACCGAAGAGACAGCCCTACGCGAAGCAGGCGCGACAGAGGTGACCCGAGCCGAGTTCGACGCCGACGACCTCACCACCCACGAGACGGTGTTGACGGCCATCATGACCACCCACGCCCCCGTCGACGCGGTGGTACTGGCCTTCGGCATCCTCGGCGACCAACCCCAAGCCGAACGCGACGCCACACACGCTGTCAAGATCGTGCACACTGATTACGTAGCCCACGTCAGCGTCCTCACCCACCTGGCAAACCTCCTACGGCGGCAGGGAAGCGGCGCCCTAGTGGTCTTCTCCTCGGTGGCAGGCATCCGAGTCCGGCGGGCAAACTACGTCTACGGCTCGGCCAAGGCGGGCCTGGACGGCTTCGCCAGCGGCCTAGCCGACGCACTGCATGGCAGCGGAGTCCGCCTGCTACTGGTCCGCCCCGGCTTCGTGGTGGGCCGAATGACCAAGGGAATGACCCCCGCCCCCCTGTCCAGCACCCCGACCCAGGTCGCGAAGGCAACGGTGACCGCGCTGCGCAGGGGCAAGGGAGAGGTATGGGTCCCCTGGCCCCTGCGCCCCTTGTTCTTCTGCCTACGCCTACTACCCCGCCCCCTCTGGCGCCGCATGCCCCGCTGACCCCCCGGGATGAACCAGGCGAACGAATCGTTTGCGCCGGACAAGCGCCGCCCCCGCCCACATGACAGACCGCGACGAGCAACCGAGTGGTTGTAGACGCCGGTCGAGTGATTAGCGGCCGGATTGGTTGCCCGCCTACCGGGTGAACTTGGCGAATTGCCGGACGGACCTGCCCCTGGCCAACCGCTCGGCCGCCGGGCCGGGCCGATTGGCTGTCGGGCTGCGGGCAGTTGGGCCGCCAGGCCAGGTAGCGGGCCGGGTGACTGAGGCGGCTGCGCGGCTGGACTGGTTGGCCGTACTGATTGGTTGGTCGGGTTAGGAGGTTGGTCGGCAGGGTCGGCCGCGTGGTTGGCCCGGCCAGTTAGGCAGAGTCGACTGACCGACCCGGCTAGCGGCTTGCCCGACCAACCCATGGCGACAGCAATGCCCGGCAGACGTGCCCCCAGCGAGCACTCACCGACTCGGACACCGTTGGTGGTGACCGGCGTGGCCACGGCAGAGCGATGGCAATCAGTTGGCACAACTCGCCTTCCGCCCAAGCCGCACCCACCCCTGCCAGGTACTCAATGATGCGGAAACGAGCAGCGAACCCGCCTTCACCAGCCGCACCTAACGCTGCCAGTTGCCCGATGAGAGCGGGACAGCGAACCCGCGTTCCTGTCAGCCGTTCCCTGCGCTGCCAGATGCCCAGTGGGAGCGGGACAGCGAACCCGCGTTCCTGTCAGCCGTTCCCTGCGCTGCCAGGTGCCCGGTGAGAGTGGGACAGCGAACCCGCCCCCCACGAAGCCGCACCTACGCTCGCCCAGTGCTCGATGGGGTGGAGTGGTTTCTTTGGGCTCTTCGTACTGATGTGTGGGTGGTGTGCCCTGGTAGTTGGGGGGCACGTCGTTGCTGGGTCTAGGTTTCTGAGCTGTCGAGGAACAGGAACC
>NZ_JBVJIN010000063.1:0-30780 GCF_055586285.1 Actinokineospora sp. NPDC051303 | reverse complement strand
GTGTGAGGCCGAAGGCATCCCACCCGTCTTTCACACGGCGATCTTCCTTCGTAGGGGCCCCGAAGAAACCACTCCACCCCATCGAGCAGACCCCCGCTACCCAGCCGCAACGAAACCCAGCGAGCAGGACAGCGCAGCCTGCCGGACCCGCAACGGGCCCGGCAGGCGAGCCGAAGTCACACCTTCGCGATAGTCCAGTCCTGATTGGGCTTGTCCCAGCACGGCGCCGCCCGAAGCGCATTGTTCGCCGCGTACAGGCAGACAAAGTTCGAGCCCACGGCATGCGGGTTCAACTGAGTGCCCCACTCGTTGGTCTCAGGCGGAAGGTAGTAGTTCGTGCTGATCATGCCTTCCTTTTTCCCGGGATCAGGCAGCCGATTCCACTGCCTGGAGGTGTAAGACCTGCACATTCCATCAGCCGTCACAGCGAAATCGCGCCCAACCGGCGGGAACCGCAGGCACTGCTTGGTGGCAAGGTTCTGCAACAGGGTCCCCTCATAACCGCGCCACTGCTGGGCCGGAACCTTGGCGTCGCAGGCGACGAGAGCGACCGTCTGACCGGGCCTCGCCTCCGCACACTGTCCCGTCCGCGCGTTCTTGATCGTGAAGGGCGCCGTGGGGGGCGGGTCGCCCTTCGGGGGCACCTGGTTGCTGGGGCGTCCCGGCTTCGGAAGTGTGATGTCCTCCGGGGTGACCAGTTTGGTGATCGTGTGGATCCCGCTGGCGTTGAAGCAGACCAGTCGCACCTTGATCGGGCCCGGCGGCGCGGACTCGGGAAGTCGCGCGAAACCGAAGTTGCCTTGTTTGTCGTTAGCGAAGCCACTTTCGGCGGGACGGAACCGCGGTGGATTCAGTCCGGCGTTGAGGTTTACGGGCAACACCTGCATCGGGTCGCCGTCCGCGGTCTCGTAGCTCACCGACGTCAGCGCCTCCGCCGCCGAGTCCTTCGGTCCCGTGCAGTGGCTGGAAACACTAATCGCCCCAATCCCCTTGCCGGGGACTCGCTTGTAAACAGCCTCCAACGAGTCCTCTTCGGACTTCGCTGTCGCCGTGCCTGGCGCGACACCCACTGCCAATGCGAACGCTCCCGCCGCGACGACGAGCGCTTTCCACCGGAGAACACGCACCTCGGCTACCTCCCTGGGGTTGATGATCACGTGGTCAGTGATCAACTACCCCAAGTGGCCGAGCGCCATGCTGCTCTATTCGGGCTACTCCGGCCTAGTGCGACCGCTGCGGCCGTTCCCGCAGCGAAGGCTTGCCCTCCATGGCAGACAGCCCGTTCCAGGCCAGGTTCACCAGGTGCGCCGCCACCTCGTTCTTCTTCGGTTTGCGCACCTCCAGCCACCACTGCCCGGTCAGCGCCACCATCCCCACCAACGCCTGGCTGTACAACGCCGCCAGCTTCGGCTCGTACCCGCGCTTGGCGAACTGCACGCCCAGAATGTGCTCGACCTGGCTGGCGATGTCGTTGAGCAGGCTGGAAAACGTCCCCGTCGCCGTGGCGACCGGGGAGTCCCGAACCAGAATCCGGAATCCGTCCGTGGACCCCTCGATGTAGTCCAGCAGCGCCCCGGCCGCGCGCTCCAACAGCAGTCGCGGGTGCGCGTCTTCGGACAGGGCGCGGGTCATGCCCGTCAGCAACGCCTGCATCTCACGGTCCACAACGACCGCGTAGATGCCTTCCTTACCGCCGAAGTGCTCGTAGACGACCGGTTTGCTCACGTTGGCCCGGTGCGCGATCTCCTCGATGGAGGTGCCGTCGAAGCCCTTCTCGGCGAACAACGCGCGGGCGACGTCCAGCAGTTGCTGTCGGCGCTCCTTGCCCGTCATCCGCACGCGCGCCACCGGCGCCGCCTCGGAGTCGTCTGGGACGCGTCCGCGTCGTCTTCCCGCCACCGAACCACCCTAGGGGCAGTGGCCGGGGCTTTTCACTCGGCGGCGAGTTTGGCCAGGCGCGCTTCGGTGGGCCAGCGGACGTCGGTGGCCCAGCCGAGCTTCTCGAAGATCCAGATCAGCCGCGCCGAGGTGTCGATCTGGCCGCGTTTGACGCCGTGGCGGGCGCAGGTGGGGTCGGCGTGGTGCAGGTTGTGCCAGGACTCGCCGAAGCTGAGGATGGCCAGCGGCCAGAAGTTCGCCGCCTTGTCGCGGCTGGTGAACGGGCGCTCGCCGATCATGTGGCAGATCGAGTTCGTCGACCAGGTCACGTGGTGCAGGATGGCGACGCGGACCAGGCCAGCCCAGAAGAACGCGGTGAACGCGCCCCACCACGACCAGGTGATCAGTCCACCCAGGACGGCGGGCAGGATCAGGGTCAGTCCGGTGAACACGGCGAAAAGCTTGTTCACCCGCACGATGTCGCGGTCGGCGAGCAGGTCGGGGGCGAAGCGCTGCTTGTTGGTCACGTCGTGGTCGAAGATCCAGCCCATGTGCGCGTGCCAGAAGCCCTTGGCCAGCGCCAGCGGCGAGGTGCCGAACAGCCACGGGGAGTGCGGGTCGCCCTCGCGGTCGGAGAAGGCGTGGTGGCGGCGGTGGTCGGCGACCCAGGTGACCGGCGGGCTCTGCACGGCCATGCTGCCCATCACCGCGAGGGCGATTTTCAGTGGCCGCTTGGCCTTGAACGAGCCGTGCGTGAACAGCCGGTGGTAGCCGACGGTGACGCCGAGACCGGACAGGTAGAAGAAGAACACCGCGAGCCCGACGTCGACCCAGCCCAGCCCCCACCCCCAGGCGAAGGGCACCGCGGCGATCAGCGCCGCGAACGGGACGAGGATGAAGATGTAGACCGCGATCTGGGTGGCCAGGTTGCGCCTGCCCTCCAGCAGCGGCTTGCCGCCCTTGGGCGTCCCGCCCGCCTTCGCGTCGAGGGTCGTCGTCATGTCGTACCTCTTTCCACACCCGCGCCTTAGGGCAGGCTCGCCTACGGCGCCGTAACTTACGACAGCGTAAGGACTGACCCCGGCGCCCCGCCAGTGGGCTTCCCGCCCTGCCCGGGCGCCATTCGCCGGACCGACAGTTGATCAGGCAAAGAACGCACCGCACCCATCCGCACCCGCTGGGTAACACTGTCGCGATACCTGTGACGCCGCTTACACCCGATCGGACGCGAGCGCACACCAATCGTCCGGGTACTGCTGCCCCCCTGACCGCTGTCGTGCCACGATGTTCCCCACCGAGAGCGAAACACCGCTCCTCGATCCGCCGTGGTGTAAAGGCAGCACCTTGGATTTTGGTTCCAATGGTTCAGGTTCGAATCCTGGCGGCGGAGCACCGGACAGCCATCCGGTCGGCCTCGAACACAAAGGGGTACAGCGGCGCACGTGGACGACGAGCAGCGTGACGAAGGCGAGCTGCCCGCGTTGGAGGAACGCTCCGACGCCTGGCTGGTCGGCCGCGCGCGCGAACTGCTCGCCATCATCCAGACCAGCCCGATAGCCGACCGGGCCCGGCACACCGACGAGGTCGACCGGCTGCTCGCCGAGGCCCAGCACCGCGGCGAGCCGAGGATGGTCGCCCAGCTGCTGCGCTCGGCGGTCGCGGTCCGGGTGGTCAACAACGAGCTCGCCGACTCCGCCGAGCCGCTGCTGGACGAGCTGCTCGCGCACACCCGCAGGCACGGCCTGATCGTGCTGCAGGCCGACGCGCACGCCCTGCGCGGGCGCCGCCTGCTGCTCGCGGGCGCGGAGGACGCCGCGCTGACCGAGGCCGCGGTGGCGCTGGCCATGCTGGACGAGGACATCACCCCGGACGTCATGCTCGGCGGGCGCACCTGGGACATGATCATGGCCTCGACGCTGCTGGACATCGGCACCGTGCTCACCCAGCTCGGCGTGTACGAGGTCGCCGACCAGGTGATGACCCGGGCGCACAAGTGCATCCGGGCCAGCGCTGGCCCGCACCTGATCTCGGTGCACCTGATCAACCGCGCCCGCCTGCTGGTCGGCTGGGGCCTGCGGCTGGAGCGCATCGGCGAGGACGAGCGCGCCGCGGAGCGGTTCGCCACCGCGGCGGCGATCGCGGTGGCCGTCGAGGCGCCGTTCCGGGAGTCGCTGTTCCCGCGCGACCCGAACTCCGCCGCGGCCGACCAGAACCCGGTCATCGGGTCCGCGCTGGCGCTGGCGCAGCCCTCGGAGATCCACATCGATCGGCTGTGCCGGTTGCGCGAGTCGCTGCGCTACCCGCGCGAGCTGGTGATCGTCGCGATCGCCCTGGCCCGCTGCCTTGAGCACGAGGGCCGCGAGGAGGAGGCGGTCGCCGTGCTCGGCGACGCCCGGTCGCGGATGTACCACGAGGCGGCCGAGCCGACCCTGCGGCTGTGCCTGATCCGCGAGTTCGCCCGGCTGTCGGGCCCCGAGGGCGGCGAGCGCACCACCAGCGCCCTGGAGCACTACGCGACCGAGCTCGAAGCGCAGCTGTGGGACATGCGCGAGTCGCGGATCGCCACGCTCAACACCCGCCGCGAGCACGAGCGGCTGTCCCGGATGCACGGCGCGATCGCGCGGCAGGCATTGCAGGACCCGCTGACCGGCCTGCCCAATCGCCGCGCGCTCGACGAGCGGCTGGAGGCGCTGGCGGGCTCACCGGCGAACCACCCGCTGGCCATCGCCCTGGTCGACCTCGACGGGTTCAAGGGCGTCAACGACCGCATGTCGCACGCCGAGGGCGACGACGTGCTGCGGGTCGTGGCGAGCACCCTGCGCGACGCGCTGCGCGGCAGCGACATGGTCGCCCGCTACGGCGGCGACGAGTTCATCGTGCTGCTGCCCGGCGCGCCGCTGTCGCACGCCGAGGCCGCGCTGCAGCGCGCGGTGACCGCCGTGGCGACCCTGCCGCATGACTTGTCCCACGGTGTGACGTTGTCGATCGGGGTGGTGTCGCTGCGCCCGCAGGAGACCGCCGTGCGCGCGCTGGCCCGCGCCGACGCCGCGATGTACCAGGCGAAGCGCCGGGGCGGCAACGGGATCGTGGCGATCTCCGCGGCCGACGGCGCAGGCGCCGGGCAGGCCGACCCCGGCCAGGAGCCGCTCGCCCGCGCGGGCGACCCGGCGTGGGTGCTGCCGGAGACCACGTAGGATCGACTCCCGGCCGGAGTCGACACCGTTTACCTGCCGGAGCGACCCGCGCCTTCTCAGTGTTACGTCAACGCTAGGGAGTGCGATGTCCGCAACCACCCCGGACCGGGCGCGCCTGGGCCAGGTCACCACGGTCGTCCTGGCCGCGGGAGAGGGCACCAGGATGCGGTCGGCCACCCCCAAGGTGCTGCACCCGGTGGCGGGCAGGCCGCTGGTGGAACACGCCGTGCGCGCCGCGGACGGGCTCAAGCCCGACCACCTCGTGGTGGTCGTCGGCCACGGCCGCGACGCGGTCGCCGCGCACCTGGCGAAGGTCGGGGCCGCGCTCGGCCGCGAGATCGCCGTCGCGGTGCAGGAGACCCAGGACGGCACCGGCCACGCCGTCTCCTGTGGCCTGGCCGGGCTGGGCGCGCTCACCGGCACTGTCCTGGTGACCTATGGGGACGTGCCGCTGCTCGACACCGCCACGCTGGCCGCGCTGCTGGACGACCACGCGGAGAACGGCAACGCGGTGACCGTCCTGACCGCACACGTCGCAGATCCCACCGGCTACGGCCGGATCGTGCGCTCGGAGAGCGGGACCGTGAGCGCGATCGTGGAGCACAAGGACGCCAGCGAGGCGCAGCGGGCCATCACCGAGATCAACTCCGGGGTCTACGCCTTCGACGCCGCGGTCCTGCTCGACGGGCTGTCGCGGCTGTCCACCGACAACGCCCAGGGCGAGCTGTACCTGACCGACGTGCTGAGCATCGCCGCGAGCGACGGCCGCCGCGTCGGCGCGCGGGTCTGCGCCGACCCGTGGCTGGTCGAGGGCGTCAACGACCGGGTGCAGCTCGCCCGTCTCGGCGCGGAGCTGAACCGGCGGGTGGTCGAGAACTGGATGCGCGCGGGCGTGACCGTGCTCGACCCGGCCACCACCTGGATCGAGGCCGACGTCGTGCTGGCCCGCGACACGCACATCGAGCCCAACACCCAGCTGCGCGGGCGGACCGCGACGGGCGAGGGCGCGCGGATCGGCCCGGACACCACCCTGACCGACGTCACCGTGGGCGCGGGCGCGTCCGTCGTGCGCACGCACGGGTCGGAGGCGTGGATCGGCGATGGCGCCAGCGTCGGCCCGTTCGCGTACCTTCGGCCGGGCACGAAACTGGGCGACCAGGGCAAGATCGGCACCTTCGTGGAGACCAAGAACGCCGACATCGGCGCAGGCTCCAAGGTCCCGCATCTGTCCTATGTGGGCGACGCGACCATCGGCGAGCACAGCAACATCGGCGCGGCGAGCGTGTTCGTCAACTACGACGGCGTCGACAAGCACCACACCTACGTCGGGTCGCACGTGCGCACCGGATCGGACAACATGTTCGTGGCGCCGGTCACCGTGGGTGACGGCGCCTACAGCGGCGCGGGCACGGTGATCCGGCGAAACGTGCCACCCGGCGCGCTCGCGGTCTCGGGGGGACCGCAGCGCAACATCGAGAACTGGGTGGCGCGCCGACGCCCGGGGACACCCGCGGCCAAGGCGGCCGAGCAGGCGCGGGCCCGGCAGGCAGCCGAGGCCGACAGCGCGGAGTCAACCAGCGAGGGACGTTCATGACCACCAAGTCCGGCACCCCCAAGAAGAGCCTGATGCTGTTCTCCGGCCGCGCCCACCCCGAGCTGGCCGAGGAGGTGTCCAAGCACCTCAACGTCGGCATCACCCCGCAGTCGGCCTACGACTTCGCCAACGGCGAGATCTTCGTCCGGTTCGAGGAGTCGGTGCGCGGCTGCGACGCGTTCGTCATGCAGAGCGCGTGCGCGCCGATCAACCAGTGGATCATGGAGCAGCTGCTCATGGTCGACGCGCTCAAGCGGGCCAGCGCCAAGCGGATCACGGTGATCATGCCGTTCTACCCGTACGCGCGGCAGGACAAGAAGCACAAGGGCCGCGAGCCGATCTCCGCGCGCCTGATCGCCGACCTGTTCAAGACCGCTGGCGCCGACCGGATCATGACCGTCGACCTGCACACCGCGCAGATCCAGGGCTTCTTCGACGGCCCGGTCGACCACCTGTTCGCCCAGAGCCTGCTGGCGAAGTACATCAAGGACAACTACCCGGCCTCGAACATCACCGTGGTCTCCCCCGACGCCGGCCGCACCAAGCTGGCCGAGAAGTGGGCCGACGACCTCGGCGGCGTGCCGATCGCGTTCATCCACAAGACCCGCGACCCGCTGCGGCCCAACGAGGTCGTCGCCAACCGGGTCGTCGGCGAGGTCGAGGGCAGGCTGTGCGTGGTCATCGACGACATGGTCGACACCGGCGGCACCATCGCCAAGGCCATCCACCAGCTGCTGGACGAGGGCGCCGCGGACGTGGTCATGGCCGCGACCCACGGCGTGCTGTCCGGCCCGGCCAAGGACCGGCTCTCGGCGTGCGGGGCCAAGGAGGTCGTGTTCACCAACACGCTCCCGATCCCCGACGAGAAGCGGTTCCCCGGCATGACGGTGCTCTCCATCGCGCCGCTGCTGGCCCGCGCGATCCAGCAGGTCTTCGAGGACGGCTCGGTCACCTCGCTGTTCGACGGCGACGCCTGACCGAGTCGAACCCGGGCGCGGGAGACCCCCGGTTCGCCCCGCGCCCGGGTCATGCGTAAACTATTCGAGTTGCCTCGGCGAGGCGGGCATCGCGCCTGGCGTGATCGACGTGGCGGATCGCGAACCGTGTACGTCTCGCGCTCTCCGCGCCCCCTGCCTTGGCTGCCGCCCCGACTTAGAAGTCGCGCCCCCGCCGCACTTTGATCGCAAGGAGAGCATCACCGTGTCCGAGGTACGTCTGGCCGCCGAACAGCGCACCGAGTTCGGCAAGGGCGCAGCGCGCCGAACCCGTCGTGCAGGCAAGATTCCCGCCGTGCTCTACGGACACGGTTCCGACCCCAAGCACCTGGCCCTGCCCGCCCTGGAGTTCGCCCGCGTCGTGCGTGAGCACGGCCAGAACGCGGTGCTGACCCTGAACTTCGACACCGGGGTCGAGCTCGCGCTGACCAAGACGGTCACCACGCACCCGCTCAAGAACTACATCGAGCACGTCGACCTGCTGCTGGTCAAGCGCGGCGAGAAGGTCACCGTCGACGTCCCGATCGTCGTCACCGGCGACCCGAAGTCGGGCACCCTGGTCACCCAGGACCTGACCACCCTGCAGGTCGAGGTCGACGCCCTCAACATCCCCGAGCAGGTCGAGCTGTCCATCGCGGGCGCCGACGCGGGCACCCAGATCACCGCATCGCAGGTCTCCCTGCCCGCTGGCTCGGTCCTGGTGACCGACCCGGACGCCCTGGTCATCGCCGTCAACGCGGCGCCGACCGCGGCGCAGATGGAGGCCGAGATCGACATCGAGGGCGCGGGCGTGGTCGAGGACGCGCCGCAGAGCGAAAGCTAAGAGTTCGCACACATCCGCCCCGGTGCCCCGACCCAGTCCCCACTGGGCCGGGGCACCGGCGGTTTGGCAGGAGCGCAGGACATGGCAGGCAGCGACGACGCCCCCATGATCATCGTGGGGCTGGGCAACCCGGGGCCGAAGTACGCGGGCAACCGGCACAACATCGGCTTCCTGGTCGCCGACGAGCTCGCCGCCCGCGTCGGCGGCAAGTTCAAGGCGCACAAGGCGGGCGCGGAGGTGGTCGAGGGCAGGCTGGCGGGCGTGCGGGTGGTGCTGGCCAAGCCCCGGTCGTACATGAACGTCTCCGGCGGCCCGGTCGTGGGCACCGCGAAGTTCTACAAGGCCCCCCAGGAAAACCTCGTGGTGATACACGATGAGCTGGATTTGCCCTTCGGGACCGTGCGGCTCAAGCTCGGTGGCGGCGAGAATGGCCACAATGGACTTCGGTCCATCACCAAGTCACTGGGCAGCAAGGAGTACCACCGGGTGCGCTTCGGTATCGGTCGCCCGCCGGGTCGGATGGACCCGGCCGACTTCGTGCTGCGCGACTTCTCACCAGTGGAGCGCAAGGAGCTGGCCTTCGAGATCGACCGCTGCGCCGACGCGGTGGAGGCCCTGGTGGGCCAGGGTCTGACGGCCGCCCAGAACGCGTTCCACCCGAGCTGAGGGAGCTGAGCCCCGCGATGCCGCTGTCACCGAAAGTCGTCCGCGAGGTCACCTTCGACAAGGCCCCATTCGGCCGCAGGGGCTACCACGAGGACCAGGTGGACGCCTTCCTCGACCGGATCGAAGACGCCCTGGCAGGCGGCGAGCCGCTGACCGCCCAGGAGGTCCGCGACGTCGTCTTCGACGCGGCCCCGCTGGTCAAGCGCGGGTACCACGAGGAGCAGGTGGACGAGTTCCTCGACACCATCGCCGTGGAGCTGGAGGCCCGCGAGCGCGCCAAGATCGGCAAGCGGGTGCCGATCGCCGCGCCGCGCAAACCGGTCTCGCCCCAGGCCGAGCCGCCGCGGACCCAGCAGACCCCGCACACGCCGCCGACCCTGGTGACCCCGACCGCGACGGCCATCCCGCTGAACGTCTCCCAGCCCGCCGTGAGCCCCGACTTCACTTCCCCGGCCGACCTTGTGCTGGGCCCCGGCGCCAACGGGCACGGCGCGAAAGTGGGAGCCGCCCGGACCAACGGCCAGGCGCCCGCTCCCGGCGCGGCCGGGCAGGCCCCTGCGGCGGGCAACGGCCACTCCGCGCCGCACGAGATCATCGACCCGTCCGTGCCGCTCCTGCCGCTGCCGCCCGCGCCCGCGGACGAACGCGGCTACCGCGCGGTCGACGTCGAACGCCTGGCGCACCTGCTGACCCGCGCCGCCTACGAGAAGGACGGCGGCCCCACCGCCAAACAGATCGCGAACGCCCCGCTGGCCAGGACCATGTTCGACGGCCAGGGCTACCACCCGGGCGTGATCGACACCGTCGTCGCGGCCTGGGTGGACGAACTGCGCCGCCGCCGCTCGCCGTGACCCCGGAGGACATCCACGCCGTCCGCTTCGGAAAACCGGCGGGCACCCCCGGCTACGACGAACGCCAGGTGGACGCCTTCCTCGCCCGGATCGCCGCCACCCTGCGCGGCGGCGACCCGCTAACCCCGGCCGACGTCCACGACGCCGTGTTCGCCGAGTCCCCACCCGACCACCGCGGCTACCGGGAATCGGACGTCGACGCCTTCCTGGACGCGGTCGCGGCCGCTCTCCCACCCGCCCCGCGCCCCGACCCCGCCGACCACCCGCGCTTCCCACCAGCGCCCCCAGACCGGCGCGGCTACGCGGCCGACGAGGTCGACGCCTTCATCAGCCGAATCCACGCGGCTCTGCGCGGCGCGGACCCGCTCACCGCGACCGAGGTCGCCGAGGTGGTCTTCGCCGCCCCGCCGCCGGGCGGACGCGGCTACCGGGAGTCCACTGTGGACGACTTCCTGGCCGCGGCGGCCGACCGGCTGGCGACACCGCGGTAACCCCGGCTTGGTTCCTTCGCCACCGGCACGCGCGATGCCGCCTTCGCCCCTGCCTTCGCCAGCCGCGCCGCCCGAGGCCGAGCCACCGCCGTAGTAGCCCCCGCCGCCCTCGCCCGGCCTGCCGGGGTTCGGGCTGCCCAAGCCGTCGAAGGCCCGCGCCAGCGGCCCCTGGGGTTCGGACGGCAGCGGGAGGCTTCCGTCGATCGGCCAGGCGGACCCGTCGTCCGGGGCTTCTGGATCGTCCGGGTCGCCTGCCTCGATCTCGAACTGGACCGAGGTGGTCGATGGGGCGCCCTCGCCGCCGTAAGCGCCCTTGCCATCGGCGCCAGGAGCGGCGTCGAGGCCGCCGCCGCAGGTGGCTGCGCCGCTGTCGCGGCCGCCGCCTGCCTTGCCGCCACGGCGGCCGTCTGTGATGTCCAGTCGCACCGTCCGCGACACCTCCGGCCCCAGGGTGAGGGTGCAGGCGGTGACGAGCAAGGGCCGCCGCCGGTCGTGAGGCGGAACGCGTATCAGCCCGCGGTCTCGCGGGCGTGGATGGCGGCGGCGAGTTGCTCGCCAGCGGCGGCCCTGCGGAGCTTGCCCGAGGGGGTCTTGGGGAGCGTGCCGGGCTTGAGCACGATCACCGCGACCGGGCGGGCGTTGACTGACTCGAACACGCGGGCGCCGACTTCCTTGCGCAGCACCCGTTCCGCGTCGGTGTCGCCCGCGAACTTGGACTCGACCACCACCGCGAAGCGCTCGCGGCGGCTGCCCGCGTCGATGCGCACGGCGACCGCGTTGCCCGCCCGCACACCCTCCACAGTGGACGCGGCGCGCTCGATGTCGGTCGGGTAGATGTTGCGGCCCGCGAGGATGATGACGTCCTTCTGCCTGCCGCAGATGACGATCTCACTGTCCACTGTGTACCCTATGTCGCCGGTGGCGAGCCAGCCGTCGGCGTCCTGGGTGGCCACGGGACCGTCCACGGTGAGGTAGCCCGGGGTCACCGCCTCGCCGCGCAACTGGATCTCGCCGACTTCGCGCTCGCCGAGGACCCGCCCGTCCTCGGCGACGATGCGCGCCTCGATGCCGCGCAACGGCTTGCCCAGCAACGCGAACGACCGCGCCAAGGGGTCCTCAGACGGCACGGCGAGGTTTTCCGACTCCAGCTTGTCCGCGTCGACGCGGTCGAGGCGCAGGCCCGAGAGCAGCGGCGCGAACGACACCGCCAGCGTCGTCTCGGCCATGCCGTAGGCCGGGAACACGCACTCCGGGCGCAGTCCGAACCGCGCGCCCTCCTCGGTGAACAGGCGGACGGCCTTCTCGTCGATGGGCTCGGCCCCGTTGAGCGCCAACCGAAGCGTCGACAGGTCGTACTTGCGCTGGTCGTCCACTCCGGACAGTCGGCGGCCGAGCAGGGCGTAGGCGAAGTTCGGGGCCGCGGTGATCGTGGCCCGGTAGCGGGAAATCAGGTCGGCCCACACCAGCGGGCCGGTGAGGAACTCGACCGGGGTGACCTTGACCAGTTCCAGGCCGACCGTCATCGGCACGGTAAGGAAGCCGACCATGCCCATGTCGTGGAACAGCGGCAGCCAGGACACCATGATGTCGTTGTCGACGTCCAGTTCGGACGCCTCGGTCATCGCGGTCATGTTCGCGAACAGGTTGCCGTGGGTGATCCGCACGGCCTTGGGCTCGGCCGTCGAGCCGCTGGTGAGCTGCAACAACGCGGGCGCGTCCTCGCCGACCGCCACCACGTCGGCGATCGGCTCGCCCTCGGCGAGGTCGCTCAGGTTCAGGTAGGCGATGCCGTGCTGCTCCAGCACCGGGGCGAGCTGGTCGAACGGCGCGCCCAGCAGCACCAGCTTCGAGCCGATCATGGTGAGCACCCGGACGGTGTCCCGCGCCCACTCGGCCAGGTCGGTGCGCGGGGTCGGCTGGTGCAGCATGGTGACGCTGCCACCGGCCAGCCACACCGCCTGCACCGCCGGGGCGATCGTCACCGGCTCCGCGGCGAGCACCGCGACCGCGCCGTGCTTGGCCAACCCGCCCGCGATCAGGGAACCGGCCATCCGTTTCGCTCGCTCGTGGACCAGCGCCCAGGTGTGGCGCACGGGCGCGGCGGGCTCCCCGGTGGTCATCCCGCGCTCCTGCCCTCGGGTGCGCGCGGTGTCCAACAGCATGTCCACAAAGCGACTCATGCGGGCCAGCCTAGGACCTGTCTCGATGTACCGGCGCGGGTCAGTCGTGATCGGGATGATTCCTGGCGGTGCGGCTGGGGCGTGCCGGTAGACCTAAATCGGCCTCATTCCGCGCTATCGGCCGCTTCGAGCCACTTGAGCTCGATTTCTTCCTTCTCGGCGACCACTTCGCGTAGCTGCGCGTCCAGTTCGAGCAGCTTCTCCGGGTCGGTGGCCGCCTCGGCGAGCGCGGCGTGCAGCCGCGCCTCCTTCTTGCCCAGGGTCTCGAATTGCCGTTCGAGCCGGGCCAGCTCCTTCTGCGCGGCCCGCCGCTCGGCGGCGCTTCCTTTGCTCTCAGTGGGGCGGGCCTGCTTGGCGACCGGGGCCGCCGCCAGCGCCGCCGTCCGCCGGGCCAGGTACTCCTCGATGCCACCGACCAGGTGAGTGACCTTGCCGTCGCCGAACAGCGCCACCACCCGGTCGCACACGCGCTCGACCAGGTACCGGTCGTGGGAGACCACGACGATGGTGCCCGGCCAGGAGTCGAGCAGGTCCTCAAGCTGCTGGAGGGTGTCGATGTCCAGGTCGTTGGTCGGCTCGTCGAGCAGCAGGACGTTCGGCTCGGCCATCAGCAGCCGGGCGAGCTGCAACCGGCGGCGCTCACCGCCGGACAGGTCGCCGATCGGCGTCCACTGCCGGTTCGCCGGGAACCCGAACCGCTCAGCGAGCTGCGAGGCGGACAGCTCCTGCTTGCCGAGGGTGACGCGGCGCGCGATTTCCTCGACGGCCTCCAGCAGCCGCTGCTCGGCGGGCAGCTCCTGAAGCTCCTGGGTGAGGTGCGCCAGCCGCACCGTCTGCCCCTGCACGCGTTTGCCGCCCGCCGGTTCGGTGTCGCCCGCGAGCAGCCGCAGCACCGTGGTCTTGCCCGACCCGTTGACCCCGACCAGGCCCACCCGGTCCCCCGGGCCGATGCGCCACGTCTCGTGGTCGAGGATCGGCTTGTCTCCGGCGAAGACCGACACATCCTCCAGTTCGAGGACGGTCTTGCCCAGCCTGCGCTTGGCGAACGCCACCAGCTCCACGTTGTCGCGCGGCGGCGGAACATCGGAGATCAGCGCCTCCGCGGCCTCGATCCGGTACCTCGGCTTGGACGTGCGCGCCGGGGCGCCGCGCCGCAGCCACGCGAGCTCCTTGCGCGCCAGGTTCCGCCGCTTCTCCTCCAGCGTGTCCGCCAGCCGCCCCCGCTCGGCGCGCGCGTAGATCCAGTCCGCGTACCCGCCCTCGTACTGCTCGACCCGGCCACCCACGACCTCCCACGTCCGGGTGCACACCGTGTCGAGGAACCACCGGTCGTGCGTCACGACCACCAGCGCGGTCCGCCGGGCGAGCAGGTGATCGGCCAGCCACCGCACCCCCTCGACGTCGAGATGGTTGGTCGGCTCGTCCAACACCACGAGGTCGAGTTCCTGCACCAGCGCAGCCGCCAACGCGACCCGCCGCCGCTCACCACCGGACATCGTGTCGACCGGGTTGTCCAACCCCAGATTGATGATCTCCAGCCCCTCCAGGATCGACCGCGCCCGCGCGTCAGCCGCCCACTGGTGCTCCTCGGTGATCCCCAACGGGTCCAGCACCGCATGCCGCGCGGTCGACCCCGCGGGCAACTCGGTGCGCTGGGTGACCACAGCCATCCGCAGATCCCGGTTCCGGCTGACCCGCCCGCTGTCCGCGGCCTCGATCCCCGCCAACACCTCCAACAGCGTGGTCTTGCCCCCACCGTTGAGCCCGACCACCCCGATCCGGTCGCCTTCCCCGACGCCCAGGGACACCTGGTCGAGCAACGGGCGCACGCCGTAGCTCTTGCTGACGTTCTCCAGGTTGACCAGGTTGGCCATCTACCCGCACTTTCGTTGAGATCAAGGGACCGGCCGTGCCCAAGCAGCATAGGCAGGTCGCTCCCGGGCCGGGACGACCGGCGCATCCCCGCCGCCCTGGGTAACGCGGGTCGAGGCGCGAACGACCTCTGGATGGTCATCCACCAGCGCGTTGTTGAGGAGTCGTCGTGGACCAGTGGCGGGGTTGGCCGTGGGCCACGGCGGGAGCGGTCGCCCTGGCCGTGGTCGTCGCGGTCGGCGCGGTCGTCGGGTCCGCGTCCCGGGAGAGCGTCACCGCGGCCACGGTGACGGAGGTGTCCACCACGACGGTCACCGTCACGGAACCACCCGAGGTTTCCACGACGACCGTCACCGTCGCGGAACCGCCCGAGGAAACGGCGGCGCCTGTCGCGTCGGGGCCTCGAACCGAGTTCGGTGAGGGCACCCACGAGGTCGCCGTCGACGTCCAGCCGGGCAAGTACAAGTCGGCGGGCCCCTCCGGAACGAATTTGGTGGGCTGCAGGTGGACTCGCAAGAGCGGTGACGGCACGGACATCTTGGACCTGGGGATCGACAAGGGGCCGTCCACGATCACGATCAACGCGGGCGAATTGATCAGCACGTCCGGGTGTGCGACCTGGGTGCGGTCGCCCTGACGTGGCTAGGCGTGGACCTCGGGGGGTGTCGAGCGGGGGGTGTCGTCGCCGATCACGCGGGCGCCGGGGACTGGGCCGTGGGCGACGCGGACGGTGCGGCAGACGCCTGCTCCGGACAGCTCGGCCGCCACGCGCAGGGCCGCGTCGCCGTCTTCGCAGAGGAACGCGCAGGTGGGGCCGGAGCCGGAGACGACGCCCGCGAGCGCGCCAGCGGTGACGCCCGCGCGCAGGGTGCGGCGCAGGCCCGGGCGCAGCGACACGGCGGCGGGCTGCAGGTCGTTGCCCAACAGCAGGGCAAGCTGGCGGGGGTCGCCGGAGGCCAGGGCCGCCAGCAGGGGCTCGACCTCGCCGATGCGCGGCGGGTCGCCCTCGGCGCGGAGGCGGTCAAGCTCGGTGTAGACCTTGGGCGTCGACAGGCCGCGCCGGTCGAAGGCCAGAACCCAGTGGTAGGTGTGCCGGGCCAGCACCGGCACCAGCTGCTCACCCCGGCCGGTGCCCAACGCGGTGCCGCCGTGCAGCACGAACGGCACGTCGCTGCCCAGCCGCCCGGCCACCTGCGCCAGCTCGTCACGGCCGATGTCCAGCCGCCACAGCGAAGCCAACCCCACCAGAGTGGCCGCGGCGTCGGCGCTGCCACCGGCCATGCCCCCGGCGACCGGGATGCCCTTGCGGATGACGATGCGGACCTTGGGCTCGTCCGCGTCGCGACCCACGTGCCGGGCCAGCTCCTGCACGGCACGCCAGGCCAGGTTGCTCGCCCCGGTGGGCACCGCGTCAGCCCCTTCGCCGTGCACCTCGACCCCCGGCTCGTCGGCGACGGCCACGGTGACCTCATCGGTCAGCGACAGCGCCTGGAAGACGGTGGACAGCTCGTGATAGCCGTCCGGGCGCACATCGCCCACGGCGAGGTGCAGGTTCACCTTGGACGGCACACGAACGGTCACCGGGGCAGGCACGACAGCGAGCACCTGACCAGCCTACGGCCGTGGCCGCGGGTGCTCTGATGGCACCTGTTAGTGGGCCGGGACTCTTCGTTTCTTTGGGCCACTACGGCGAACGATCCCCCACGGGAAGACGGGCGGGACCCTACGGCCAGAGCCAGCCGGACGACTTTTCTTCTCCTCAGGGAAACCATCGGACCGACCCAAGCGCACAACGCCCGAATCCGCCCCGAGAGCCCTTCTTTCGCCGCCCCCACCGCCCCCACAACAAACCCCACCCGCCCTGGGGGCCGGGCCCTGCTCCAGTCTATCGGCGCAGGTCAGCGCGGGGAAGAGGGTGCGCCGCGCCTGTGGATAACTCGCGATCTTGAGCGCGTTCGAGTGGTTGGCGGGGGTGCCTGCCGAGGTCTGGCGTCGCGGCACGGCTTCACCGCCCGCCCGACCTCAGGGGTGGGCGGGCGGTGAACCACACGCGCGGGTCAGGCCGCGACGATGCCCTGGGGGCCGGTGGCGCGCTGGCGCACCAGGCCGCCGCGTTCGCCGATCCAGGCCAGGGCTTGGTCGGCGTGGGAGCCGGAGACGCCCAGGAGGAAGCGGGCCACTGGGGTTTCGCCGATGCGGGTCAGGCCGCCGCCGACCACGGCGATGGTGGCGCCGAAGCGGGTGGTGGCCTCCGGGAGGAGGGCGCCGACGGCGGCGAAGCCCACGAGCACCACCTCCGCCAGGCGGTCGTGGCGGGCCTGGGCGGACTTGGGGGCGTCGATCGCGGGGAGCAGGGTCTGGGCGACCTGGCTGTCGGGGTCCTGCACCAGCGACAGCAGGTGGCCGCTCTCCTGGACGCGACCGCCGTCGAGAAGGGCCACGTCGTCGGCGATGCGGCGGACCACGCCCGCGTCGCCGGTGACCACCAGGACCGTGGAGCCCAGCTCGGCGCGGGCGCGGTCCAGGACGGTCAGGACGCCCGCCTCGGCGTCGGGGTCCAGGTCCTTGGTGGGGTCGTCGGCGAGGAGCAGGCCCGGGTCGCCGACCAGGGCGCGGGCCACCGCGACCCTGGCCTGCTGGCCGGGGGTGAGGGCGTCGGGGTAGAAGGCGGCCTTGTCGGTGAGGCCGATGAGGTCGAGCAGGGCGCCGACCTTCTCGCGGCGCTGCGGGCCGTCGACGCCCGCCTGCTCAAGGGGGAGGGCGATGTTGCCCGCGGCGGTGCGCTGCGGAAGCAGGTCGCCGTGGCGCACGACGCCGATGCGCCTGCGGGCGGCGCGGAGCCTGCGGGGGTCGAGGGCGGCGGTGTTGAAACCGTCGACCCTGATCACGCCGCTGTCGGGGCGTTCTTGGAGGGCGACGAGGCGGGCGAGGGTCGACTTGCCCGAGCCGGACGGGCCGACGACGCCGGTGATCGTGCCCGTGGGCACGTCCAACGTGACGTCCTCAAGCGCGACGACCGGGCCGGTGTCGCCCAGGAAGGACTTGCTCAGGTTCTCAACGGTGATCACGATCTACTCCAACGCGGCGCACGGCAGGCCGATAGGACGGCTTCGTCCACAAGGGACGATCCGGGACTGACGAACAGGGGGGTTAAGAAGACGTGTTGCTCGAAGTCAGCTTGCTACGCGCATCAGACGACATGCGGTGACGGATCGCTTGCACTGGTCGATGACCCGTCGGGTGGTGAGGATCCGCATCCGCTCTCACTCCTCCATCGTTCCTGGCGGTAGCACCTGCCCACGATGGGTGGTTGCTGCGGCGTCAACGAGCCAGGTCTCTCAGCCGCTCGGGATGGAATGCTTACAGAGTAGACCTGACCAAGCTGCTCAAAAGCAAGCGCGGACCCCGAAGATCGAGCCCGACGTTCCGCACATCACACATCAGGAGTAATGTTTGGGGGTTCGCTTACGCCAGGTGAGCAGCCGCTTGCGCGATTCGGACGAACTCCCCTACCGACAATTGCTCGCCCCGCTCCCCCGGGTCGACCCCGGCCGCGACGAGCACCGCCTCCGCCCGCGCCGCCGACCCGGCCCAGTCCGCCAGCGCGGCCCGCAGGGTCTTGCGCCGCTGCGCGAACGCGGCGTCGACAACGGCGAACACCGCCTGCCGGTCGGCCGCGGGAGACTCACGGCGGGTCATCGACACCAGCGCCGAATCGACGTTGGGCACCGGCCAGAAGACCGACCGGGAAATCGTGGCCACCCGGCGCGCTTCGGCGAACCAGGCGACCTTGACGCTGGGGATTCCGTAGACCTTGCCACCGGGCGCGGCGGCCATCCGGTCGGCCACCTCCGCTTGGACCATGACCAGCACCGTGCGCAGCGAAGGCAACTCGGCGAGCAAGTGCAGAACGACGGGGACGGCGACGTTGTAGGGCAGGTTCGCGACGAGTGCGGTCGGCTCGTTGAGTTCGCTGGCGGTGACGCGCATGGCGTCCGCGGTGACGACGGTGAGGCGGTCGGCTAGGTCGGGGGCGCGGTCTCGCACGGTCGCGGGGAGGCGGGCGGCTAGGACTGGGTCGATCTCCACTGCCACGACGTTGGCGCAGGCTGGGAGTAGGGCGAGGGTCAGGGAACCCAGACCTGGGCCTACTTCGAGCACGGTGTCGTCGGGCTGCAGGGCCGCGGCGGTGACGATTCGGCGGACTGTGTTGGGGTCGTGGACGAAGTTCTGGCCCAGCTTCTTGGTTGGGCGGACGTCCAACTCGGCGGCGAGCCTTCGCACGTCAGCAGGGCCAAGCAGCGCCGATCCAGTCACTGGCAGAGCGTACGGGGCGGGGGGTTTCGGAGGGGTTGGTGGGGTTGCTCTGGGTTCCTGGGGTGGCTGGGTTGGTGGGTTTGCTCGATGGGGTGGAGTGGTTTCTTTGGGGCCCCTACGAAGGAAGATCCCGTCGTGGGAAAGACGGGTGGGGAGCCTTCGGCCCCACGACCACGGCGAGTTTAGGGATCTTCCTTCACCCCCAAAGAAACCACTCCACCCCATCGAGCACCTGACAGGCTCGGGTGCGGCTTCGTGGGGGGCGGGTTCGCCGCTCGGTCTACCCCATCGAGCACTTCGCGGGCGTCGGTTCGGCTTCGTGGGGGGCTGGTTCGCTGTTGCTCGTTCCGCGCCATCGAGTGCCTGGCAGGGGTGGGTGTGGTTGGCAGGACGGCGGGTTCGCTGCCTCCGCGCCATCGAGAACCTGGCGAGCCCGGGTTCAGCCTGGCAGGAGAGCGGGTTTTCTGCTCCACCTCGTCAAGCACTGGGTGGGCCTGGACACTGCCTCGCGGGGGTGGTGGGCCGACGGGCAGGGGGCGGGCGCTCGGGTGTGCTGCCCCTTGCTATCGGGCACCTGACGGGGGCAAACCCGTTCCTGACAAGCACTCGGGCCAACCCCGGCAGGCTTGATAGGCGGGACGCGACCGCTCGGCCTGCCAGACCGGCGGTGCGCTCCCGGCCAGCAGGCCCCACAAGGAGCACCCGACAGCGCCAACCACCGACCTCAACGACCGCTTTCGCCGCCCCACGCCCCACAACAAAAACCCCACCCACCCTGGGGGCCGGGCCCTGCTCCAGTCTACCGGGGCAGGGTGACAATTCAGGTGAGAATGATCTTGCCTGTGGATAACTCGCGATCACTGGGCACGGTCGGGTGCTTGGGGGGCGAGCTTTGTGGTGGGGCCTGCGGTTCGGGGGTGGGTTAGCGGGGGAGGCCGAGTTTGCTGGAGCAGTGCGGCCAGGCGCTGTAACCGTCGCGGGCGTCGCGGACTTTGGTGGCGATGGCTATTTGTTGTTCGCGGGTGGCCTGGTGGGGGTAGGCGGCGTACTGGTCGCCGCCGTAGGCGTCCCAGGTGCTCTTGTTGAACTGGAGGCCGCCGTAGTAGCCGTTGCCGGTGTTGATGGCCCAGTTGCCGGTGGCCTCGCACTGGGCCAGACGGTCCCACACCGCGCCGTCGGAGATCAGGGGCTGGGGGGGCTGCTTGGTGCCGATCTTGACGATCCTGGGCAGGGGGGCGCGGGTTTCCTTGGAGCCGATTTCCTCGCGCTTGACGACCTTGCCGTTTTTCTCGGTGATGCGGTAGGTGGCGATGCGCTCGCCGGGGGTGCCGGGGTCGACTACCTGTTCCTTGCCCTTGGCCAGTTCCGGATCTTCGACGGTCTGGAGGGGGGGCTCGACCGGCTCGGCCTGGTTGATCACTGTCACGCCGGTGCGGCTGATGCGAATCTCGGCGCCGGTGGTGAGTTTCAGGTCGGCGCCGGGGAGGACCGCGTCCTGGGGGCCGAGGGCCAGGTTGTGCTCGTCCAGCAACTCCTGGACGGTGACCGCGGTGGTGGTCAGCTGGGTGGGGGCGTTGCCGCCGTCGAACAGGGTGACGTTCTTCGGGGTCTTGATCTCGACGGCCATGCCCTCCAGGGGCACCTGCGCGTCGTCGCCCGCGGAGATCCAGGCGCCCGCGACGGGGGCGTTGACCTGGCGGAGGGCCTCGCCGACGGTGGTGGCGCGGACCCAGTGGCCGCGCTGCTCGCCGTCGACGGTGAGCTGGAGTTGGCGGCCGCGCTGGAGGACGATCTTGCCGTCGTCGCCGATCTCGGCGGACGGGGAGGGGCTCAGCGAGTCGTGCTGGCCGACCTCGATGCCCTCTTCCTCAAGGATCTCGCCCACGGTGTCGGCGTAGGTGTTGACCTCGCGGGTGTGGCCGTCGACGTCGACGGTCACCGTGTTGTTCATCGCGATGGCCGCCGCGCCGCCGCCGGTCAGGGTGACCAGGACCGCGGCGATGGTGGCCTTGAGGAAGGTGGACTTCCAGCGCTTGACGGCGGTGATCAGGCCGGGCGCGGGCTTGTCGTCTTCGACCTTGAGCCGCTTCGGTCCGCTGACCTCGTCGGGCAGCGCGGGAAGCACGGGGAGAACAGTGGTCTCGGCGTTGATGAGCCGGATCAACTCGTCGACGTCGACGCCCGCGAAAGCCATGATCTCGTCGGCCTGCGGGCCGAGCGCGTGGCGGACGTCGTGGTCGGTGATGCTCAGCGACGCGGAGAAACCGGCGTCGTAGTCGTAGTCCGGGAACTCGGACCGCCAGGCCCGGAAGTCGTCGTCCAGGACGGCCGTGCCGGTCGCGGTGCCCGAGTTGACCGGGTTGAACCAGTCGGTGTCGGCGAAGCCGTCGTGCCGGGGGCGGTCGAGACCGCCGATCTGTTTACCGCTCACAGGGTCGATTCCTCCAGAAGGCGGAAATCCGCACCGCGGACGCCGTGGATTGGTCTCAGCCGCGCTGGGAACATCCACTCCTCCGTCCGCTTGGCGCGGTCTCGCGCTTTCGTGTGTTCCGACGACCCGCAGCCAGCCACCCCGACGTGTACTGACTTGCTCCGGGTTGACTCGGGGCATGATCCCCAAAGTCGTACGGTCACGGGACAGTAACGAGACGGCTGGGGTTGCGCAAACACATCCGGCGAACTCGTGAGTCCTGTCACACCACCAAGTCGCCTAATCCGCCACCCGTTCATCGCAATCGATCACCGCTCGAATGGTCGGATGTCACGGCCCGCAACCGAAACACCCGGTCGGCGGTGGCGGAGACATCGGCGGCGAACTCGGCGACGCCGACGCCGCGCAGGTCAGCGAGGTCTCGCACGGTGTAGGCCACGCAGTAGGGCTCGTTCGGCCTGCCGCGGAAGGGATGCGGTGTGAGATAGGGCGCATCGGTCTCCACGAGCAGCTGGCCCGGGGGAACGAACGCGGCGGCTTCGCGCAGCGGCGCGGCGTTGCGGAAGGTCACCGGGCCCGCGAAGGACAGGACATAACCGCGATCGACACACCTTCGGGCGAAATCGAGATCACCGGAAAAGCAGTGGAACACAACCGTTTCGGGTGACCCCTCTTCGGTGAGGATCTGGAGGATGTCGGCGTGCGCGTCCCGGTCGTGGATCATCAGCGGCTTGCCGACCCGCTTGGCCAGGTCGATGTGCCAGCGGAACGCGTCCTGCTGGGCGGCGGGCGGCGAGTAGTCCCAGTAGTAGTCGAGCCCGGTCTCGCCCACCGCGACGACGCGCGGCTGTCGCGCCAGGTCCTCGATGACGGCCTTGTCCGCGTCGGAGAACTCGGCGGTGCGCGTCGGGTGCACCGCGACCGCGGCGAACACCCGATCGTCCCAAGTGGACGCCTCGGCGGCCCAGCGCGCGGCGGCGAGGTCGTCGGCGACGGTGATCACCCGGTCGACGCCCGCCGCGTTCGCCCGGTCGAGCATTGTGGACACATCGGCGGAATCCTTGGCGCCGCAGGCGTCCAGGTGCGTGTGCGCGTCGACCACCGGCGCCGGAAGGCGTTCCGGCGCCGGTGGTCGCTCGCCTTTGCGCGGGGTCACTTCTCGATCGGCGCCCAGTCGGGGCCGGTCTCGCCCAGCTCGGCGTCGAGCTTGGCGAACAGCGGGGCGGGCTTGTCCAGCGGACGGCCCACCTCGATGTCGACCGACTCCCAGCGGGCCGCCTCGTCGGCGTAGTCGCCAGTCAGGATCGGGTAGCGGCGCGACGGCTCGTCCAGGTCGTCCACCTCGCGCAGCTCCGGCTGCGCCGCCCACACGCCCTTGCCGCCGAGCAGCTCGTGCACCTTCTGCGCCGAGTGCGGCAGGAACGGGGTGAGCAGCGTGTTCGCGTCCGAGACGACCTGCAGCGCGGTGTGCAGGATGGTGTCGCGGCGCTCCGGGTCGTCCTTGCGCTTCCAGGGCTCCTCGTCGGAGAGGTACTTGTTGGCCGCGCCGACGACCCGCATCGCCTCGCTCGCGGCGAGCTTGAACCGCGACCGGCGCAGGTTTTCCCCGACGGTGTCGAACGCGGCCCGCGCCAGCGCTTTGAGCTGTTCGTCGGCCGCGGTCGGCGCGGTCGGGCGCGGCACGGCTCCGACGTTCTTGTGCGCCATGGACACCGAGCGGTTGACCAGGTTGCCCCACTCGTTGGCCAGCTCGAAGTTGGTGCGGCGGACGAACTCGTCCCAGGTGAAGTCGGTGTCCTGGTTTTCCGGTCCCGCAACGGAAATGAAGTACCGCAGGGTGTCCGGGCCGAACTGCTTGAGGAAGTCCCGCACGTAGATCACGGTGCCGCGCGAGGTGGAGAACTTCGACCCGCTCATGGTCAGGAACTCGCTGGAGACGACTTCGGTGGGCAGGTTCAAAGTGCCGAAGGCCCCCGGCTGGCCGCCCTTGTCGCCCGCGCCGTTCTGGCCCAGCAGCAGCGACGGCCAGATCAGCGAGTGGAAGACGATGTTGTCCTTGCCCATGAAGTAGTAGGCCTGGGCAGGGTCGGTCCAGAACTCCTTCCAGGCGTCCGCGTCGCCGGTGCGCCGCGCCCACTCGACGCTGGCCGACAGGTAGCCGATGACCGCGTCGAACCAGACGTAGAACCGCTTCATCGGCGCGTCGCGCCAGCCGTCGAGCGGGACCGGGACGCCCCAGTCGAGGTCGCGGGTGATCGCCCGGGGGCGCATGTCGCCGAGCAGGTTCTGGCTGAACTTCAGGACGTTCGGCCGCCACTCGGTCTTGGTCGACAGCCAGGAGCCCATCGTCTCGGCGAACGCGGGCAAGTCGAGGAACAGGTGCTCGGTCTCGACGAACTTCGGCGTCTCGCCGTTGATCCGCGAGCGCGGGTTCTTCAGGTCGATCGGGTCGAGCTGGTTGCCGCAGTTGTCGCACTGGTCGCCGCGCGCGCCGTCGTAGCCGCAGATCGGGCAGGTGCCCTCGATGTAGCGGTCGGGCAGGGTGCGGCCGGTGGACGGGCTGATCGCGCCCATCTGGGTCTTGACCTGCACGTAGCCGTTGCGCCAGAGCGCCAGGAACAGGTCCTGCACCACCTGGTAGTGGTTGCCGGTGGTGGTGCGGGTGAACAGGTCGTAGGACAGGCCGAGGCCCTGGAGGTCTTCTGCGATCACCCGGTTGTACTTGTCGGCGAGCTCGCGAGTGGTCATCCCCTCCTTGTCGGCCTGCACCGAGATCGGCGTGCCGTGCTCGTCGGTTCCGCTCACCATCAGCACGCGGTGGCCGGACATGCGCAGGTAGCGGGAGAAGACGTCCGAAGGGACACCGAATCCGGAAACGTGACCGATGTGGCGGGGGCCGTTGGCGTATGGCCAGGCCACCGCGGTCAGCACGGGGGCACTCATGAGCGCTTAGCCTACGGACGTCACTTCGGACGGGCGCAGGAGGACAGGGATGTCGGCCACACGGCTGCTCGTGCTGGGCCTGGTGAGCTGGGCGGGCAAGGCGCACGGCTACCAGGTCCTCACCGAGCTGATGGGCTGGCGAGCCGACGAGTGGGCCCGGGTGAAGCCCGGGTCGATCTACCACGCGCTGCGCAAGGCGGCCGTCGACGGCCTGCTCACCGTGGAGGCCGTGGAACCGGGCGACAGCGGTCCGGCGCGCACGGATTACCGGATCACCGACGCGGGCCGCGCGGAGCTGACCCGCCTGGCGCGCGAAGGCCTGCGCCGGACCGGCGATCCGGCGATGCTCAACGCGGCGCTGGCGATGCTGCCGCTGCTGACCCGGGCGGACGCGATGGCGCTGGTGCGGGAGCGGGTCGAGGCGCTGGAGACGAGCCTGGGCGAGCTGCGGGCCTGGGGGGACAGCCCGGCGAAGGGCACTCCGGAGCATGTGCGTGAGCAGCGGTTTCTCTGGATCGGGCAGGTGGAGACCGAGCTTTCCTGGGCCAGGGGCCTGCTGGGGCGGCTGGGCGAGGGCGCTTACGAGATGGCCGGAGATCCCTGCGTTCGCGGTTGACTGATCCCGCTGCTCGGGTGCATCCTCTGTGCGGCAGTATTCAAACTTGAATAACGAGGGGGATGCATGATCGAGGCACGCGGCCTCGCCCGGACCTTCCGGGCGCGGGGTCGGACCGTCGAGGCGGTGCGGGGGGTGGACTTCGACGTCGCGGCCGGGGAGCTGGTGGGGTTCCTCGGGCCCAATGGCGCGGGCAAGACCACGACTCTGCGGATGCTCACCACCCTGCTCAAGCCAACGGCCGGCTCGGCGACCGTCGCGGGACGGGACCTTTCCGCCGACCCGGTGGGCGTTCGGCGTCGGATCGGCTACGTCGCCCAAGGGGGCGGTGGCACGGCGGAGGCGAAGGTCGGCGAGGAACTGGAGTTGCAGGGCCGGTTCTACGGACTGTCCAAATCGGACGCGCGCGCCCGCGCGGGCCTGCTCGCCGAGCGGCTTGACCTCGCCGGGCTCGACCAGCGGCTGGTCAAGACGCTCTCCGGTGGGCAGCGGCGCAGGCTGGACATCGCGCTGGGCCTGGTGCACGACCCGAAGCTGGTGTTTCTCGACGAGCCGACCGCCGCGCTCGACCCGCAGAGCCGGGCGAACCTGTGGCAGCACATCCGCGCGCTGCGCGCCGACCACGGCACGACCGTCTTCCTGACCACGCACTACCTAGAGGAAGCGGACTCGCTCTGCGACCGCATCCTGGTCATCGACAACGGCTCGATCGTCGCGGAAGGCACGCCAGCGGCGTTGAAGGCCAAGGTGTCCGGCGACCTCGTCGCGGTCGGGGTGGCCGCGCCCGACGTGGAGCGGACGACCGGGCTCGCCGCGGGCCTCGCCTCGGCGACGGAGGTGACGCGGCGGGCCGAGGCCGTCGAGTTCCGCGTGCCGCGCGGCGACCTCGCGCTGCCCGAACTGCTGCGCGCGCTCGACGCGGCGGGCATCGCCACGACCTCGCTCCAGGTGCAGCGGCCCACCCTGGACGACGTGTTCCTCACCCTCACCGGCCGCAGCCTGCGCGACGCCGAACTCGGCGCGCCCGACGCCACGGAGGCCGACCGTGCTGTTGCGTGACATCTGGCTGGTCTTCCGCCGCGACATGACCCTGGCGCTGCGCAACCCGACCTGGATCATGATCGGGCTGATGCAGCCCATGCTGTACCTGTTCTTCTTCGGGCCGCTGATGGAGGGCATCACCGCGAGCACGCCCGGCTTCCCGCCCGGCACGTCCTGGCAGATCCTCACCCCGGCCCTGATCGTGCAGACCGCGCTGTTCGGCAGCTCGTTCGTCGGCTTCGCGCTGCTCGCCGACCTGCGCATGGGCGTGGTGGAGCGGCTGCGGGTCACCCCGGTCAGCCGCCTCGCGCTGCTGCTGGGCCGGGTGCTGCGGGACGCGCTGCAGATCGTGGTGCAGGCGCTGCTGATCATCGCGGTCGCGTTCCTGGTGTTCGACCTCAACGCGTCGGTCGGCGCGGTCGTGCTGACGCTGGTGATCGTGGCGATGCTGGCGGTGACGCTGTCGTCGTGCTCGTACGCGTTGGCGCTGCGGCTCAAGAGCGAGGACGCGTTCCCGGCCGTGCTCAACTCGTTGCTGCTGCCGGTGTTGATGCTCTCGGGCATCTTCATCCCGATCACCCAGGGCCTCGCGCCGGGCTGGCTGTACGCGATCTCGCGGTGGAACCCGTTCACCCACGTCGTGGACGCGGAGCGGGCGACGTTCCGGGGCGATTTCACCGTGGACGCGCTGCTGACCGGATCGCTGGTGCTGTTCGTGATGACGGTGCTGGGATTGCTGTGGGGCGCGCGGACTTTCGCCAGGGAGAACGCGTGAGTCAGCCGGTCAGCTCCGAGCGCATGAGGTAGACGTTGTACGGGCTCCAGCGCGACATCGTGTAGTGGATGACCGGGCCGTCGGCCGACGCCGGGTGCAGGAAACCGCCGTACAGACCGGGATACCGGTCTCCGGTGGCGAGCGCCTGGCCGTCGGTCCACGGCCCGGTCAGGTTTTCCGCCGTGCGCAGGACGATCGCAGCGCGAGCCTCGTCCAGGTGCACGGCCAACCACTGTCCGAAGTAGACGTTGTAGAGCGCGGACAGCTCGCCCACCGGGCCGCGCATGACCGGGGTGGCCGCGAACTCGTCGCGGGGACGCCAGCGCGCGCCGGTCCAGTACTCGTACGCGCGCGGCTCCAGAATGTCGCTTGTGGACACTCGGGCCAGGCTGGCGTCACCCCAGCGGCCATTGGGGGTGCCGAGCAGGTGGAGATGGTCCTCGGCGCGGGCGAAGGCGGCCATCTGGAACGGGTGGTCGCGCTCGGCGCGGTTGATCCAGCGGGCGCGCCCCGGCTTGTCCCAGGTGTGGCCGCCGTCGCGGGAGACGGCGATGCCCGCGTAGTTGGTGACCCACTTGCCGCGCGCGCCCCAGTTCCGCACCGACATGTAGTGCAGGTAGTGCGTCCCGTCGATCGCGATGCCCGAGCACGGGATGACGGTCTCCTCGTCGCGGCGGGGGTCGCGGTCGAGGATCTGCCGGGCGGAGCCGTCGTCGCGGGCGATCACCGACTCGATGCGCAGGCCGCTGTCGAGGTCCCGGTCAGCGGCGACGGCCAGGACATTGCACCGCCAGTCGCCGCCCTCGCTGGGGCCAGCGCCCTCGCCGCACCAGCCCGCGCCGTACGTGTCGCCGAAGACGACGAACGTGCGGCCGTCGCCGTCGTCCCACATGACGCCGAGGTCGGTGGCGTGGATGCCGTAGCGCTCGGCGGTGCCGTTGGCCGACTCGCGCCCGGTGACCTGGGCGACGAGTTCGGTCCCGGCAACCCGAATCAAGCCCGGCTCACCGCGGCGTCGTAGAGGGTCTTCTTGCTGACCCCGGTCGCGGCGGCGACCTCGGCGGCGGCGTCCTTGAGCCGCACGCCCTCGGCGGCGAGCGCGCGGACCCGGGCGACCAGAGTGTCCAAATCGGCCGTGCGCGGCTCGGCGCCCGCGAGGACGACGGTGATCTCACCGCGCACCCCGTCGCGCGCCCACCGCGCCAACTCGCCGAGCGTGCCGCGTTTGATCTCCTCGTACGACTTGGTCAACTCCCGGCAGACCGCCGCGCGCCGGTCCGCGCCGAGCACCTCCACGGCGTCGTCCAGCAGGCTCTCGATGCGGTGGGTGGCCTCGAAGAACACCGCCGTGCGCGGCTCGTCGGCCAGCGCGGCCAGCCACTTGCGGCGCTCCCCCGACTTGCGCGGCGCGAACCCCTCGAAGCAGAACCGGTCGCAGGGCAGCCCGGACAGCGCCAGCGCCGTCGTCACCGCGGACGGGCCGGGCAGGCACGTGATCGGCAGGTCCGCCTCGACGCACGCGGCGACCAGGCGGTACCCCGGGTCGGACACGCTGGGCATCCCCGCGTCGGTGACCAGCAGAACCGTCTCACCGCCGCGAATCGCCTCGACCAGCCCCGGCGCGCGGCTGGTCTCCACGGCGTCGTAGAAGCTCACGATCCGCCCGGTGGGCTCGACCCCGAGCGCGGCGGCCAGGTTCCGGGTCCGCCGGGTGTCCTCGGCGGCGATCACCTCGGCCGATCCCAGGGTCGCGACCAGCCGCGCCGACGCGTCGCCCGGGTCGCCCAGCGGCGTCGCCGCCAGCACCAGCCGCCCGGTCATCCCGCCTGCTGGGCTTCGGCGCGGAGAACGGCCTGCGGTAGGTCTGTCTTACGCCAGTCAGGAAGGAACAAGACCAACTCGACAGTGCGGTCGACACCGCTCTCCCGCAACTGGTTAGCCACCCGCTTGGACAACCGGACCACCGGATTGGCCGACTCCACCCGCCCGGCCGAGAAGACCAGCTTGTCGCGCCCCGGGGCGACCGCCTTGACCTCCTGGAAGTCCGACCAGCGCAGCGTGATCCGCGCCCGCTGCCGGACCACCACCACTTCCTCGGGACCAAGGACCAGCCGCCACGCGCGCATGATCGACACCTGGACGGCGACAACCGCGACGGCCAGCACGGCGACGATCAGCGTCGCCTCGACACTCAGGGGACGCCCGATCGCCCACAGCAGCACCGGCGCGGAGGTGAATCCCACGACGGCGGGCACGGCCCTCATCGCCGCGTACGGCCAGCGGAGGCGGTAGGTCTGTTCCACCGGGCGAGGGTACCCAGGCCTTGGCGCGAGGTCAGCCCTGCCGCGCCTGGCTCAGGATCTCCGGCAGGTCCGACTTGCGCCAGTCGCGGAAGAACAAGACCAGGTCCACGGACTGGTCCGCGCCGGACTTGCGCAGTCGCGCCGTCACCTTCTTGGTGAGGGGCGTGAGCGGGTTGGCCGACTCGACGTCGCCGGTGGTGAACACCAAGCGGTCGCGGTTGCGGGCGACCGTCTTGACCTCCTGGAAGTCCGACCAGCGCAGGGTGATCAGCGCCTCCCGCCGCACGACGACGGTCTCCGGGCCGACGACCAGCTTCCAACGCCGCAGAAAAGTCCCCACGAACGCGCCCGGCACGACCGCGAACACGACGAACCCGGCGAGGTTGGCCTCATCGAAGCCGCCCTTGTACAGGTAGAACGCCCCGAGCAGCAGCACCAGGGTGAACACGGTGATCATGATCGCGTTCCCCAGCACATGGTTCCAGCGCATCGGGTAAGTCTTCTCCACCCGACAGAGGGTAAAGCGTCACCCGGTCCGGTCCGCCAGGTCGGCGATGAACCGCCCCGACTCCTCCTCGGACAGGGCGCGGTCGGCCACCCGGTCCCAGGCCGCGCGGTGCGTTGCCACGGCGGCCTCGTCATCGAGGAACAGGCTGTTCGTGCGGTGCTCGGTGTAGACCAGAGCCGGGTCGCGGTGGAACTCCATCAGCAGGAAGGCGCCGTCCAGACCCGGGTGCGCGCCCGCCGACAGCGGCACCACCCGCACCACCACGTGCGGCTTGCGGACCACCTCCAGCAGGTGCCGCAACTGGCCCGCGAGCACGCCGGGACCGCCCACCGGGACCCTCAACGCCATCTCACCCAGCAGGGCGTGCACCGTCGGCGGGCTGTCGCGGCTCAAGATGGCCTGCCGGGCCAGGCGGGCGGCGACCAGCGCGTCCAACTCGTCCTCGGAAAGCGGGGCGGGCGCGGTGTCGCGGAGAGCGGCGCGGGCGAAGTCGGCGGTTTGCAGCAGGCCGGGCACGAGCCAAGCGTGATTGCTGCGCAGGGCGACGGCCTTGGACTCCCAGTCGATCAGCGTCCGCCACTGCTCGGGCAGGCCGCGGCCGTGGACCTGCACCCAGTCCGGCTCGGCGGCGCGGCGCATCAGGTCCAGAATCTCCGCCTGCCTCGGCTCGGGCACCCGGTAGAGGCCGAGCATGGCCGTGACGTCGTTGACCCGCAGACCGCTGCTGCCGGTCTCCACGCGGCTTACCTTGGCCTGGGAAAGCCCCAGCTTCGCGCCGACCTGCCCGGTCGTGAGCCCGGCCTGCTTGCGCAGCCTGCGCAACTCACCCGCGACCTGCCGCGACCTGATGGTCGGCCGTCCAGGAGGCACGCGCACCCCCGTCCCATCGTGAGCACCTTGTGCGTCCCTTGGTACCGGGTCTGAGCTGGGCGAACAATCACACGATCAGTTGATCGACTTATCCAGCACCGAAAACCTCGGCGCCGACCGGAGCGCCCGACACGGACCGCACACCGGGCACCCTACGATCTCCCCCCGTGAGCGAGCGTGCGAGCGGACCATCGGCACAGTGCGAGGGCGCGCGAGGCCACCGAACCAGTGAGGTGGATCAATGAGTGTCCTGGTGGCTGACGAAAAGGCCGAAGGGGCGCCCACGCCCGAACCGGCCCCGGAGGGGGACTCGGCCCTCAGCAGGCTGACCGGCAAGCCCATGCCCGCCGACCGGGTGCGTGGGTGGTTGGTGACCGCGGTTGTGGGTGTGTTGGCCGGTGTGGTGCGGTTGTGGAATTTGGGGTGGCCGAC
>NZ_JBVJIN010000062.1:0-31623 GCF_055586285.1 Actinokineospora sp. NPDC051303 | reverse complement strand
GGGCCGAAGGCTCCCCACCCGTCTTTCCCACGACGGGATCTTCCTTCGTAGGGGCCCCAAAGAAACCACTCCACCCCATCGAGCGGACCCCACGAGAGCCAGCCACCCAGCAGGGCAAGTTCAGCGGCGAGCAGGTGAAACCGACAGCATCCGCCCCGCAAGCCCACGAGCCCGAACCGACAGCTTCGTCGCCACGTCAATTAGAACCTTGGCCGCCGCCGCCTCCGGCGTCGACTTCACCAACGGCTCCCCAGCGTCCCCACCTTCACGCAGCCGCGGGTCAAGCGGCACCTGCCCAAGCAGCGGAACCTTGGCCCCCATCGCCTTGGACAGCGAGTCAGCGACAATCTGCCCACCGCCAGACCCGAACACGTCCATCCGACTGCCGTCCGGCATCTCCAGCCAAGACATGTTCTCGATAACCCCCGCCACCCGCTGACGCGTCTGCAGCGCGATCGCCCCCGCGCGCTCCGCGACCTCAGCCGCCGCCTGCTGCGGCGTGGTGACGACCAGAATCTCCGCGTTCGGAATCAGCTGGGCCACCGAGATGGCGATGTCGCCGGTGCCAGGCGGCAGGTCGAGCAGCAGCACGTCCAAATCGCCCCAGAAGACATCGGCGAGGAACTGCTGCAGCGCGCGGTGCAGCATCGGCCCGCGCCACACCACCGGGGTGTTGCCCGGGGTGAACATGCCGATGGAGATGACCTTCACGCCGTTGGCCTGGGGCGGCAGGATCATCTTCTCGACCTTGGTCGGCTTTTCCGCCGTGCCGACCATGCGGGGGATGGAGTGGCCGTAGATGTCGGCGTCGACGATGCCGACCTTCACCCCGCGCGCGGCCATGGCGACCGCCAGGTTGACCGTGACGCTGGACTTGCCCACGCCGCCCTTGCCGGACGCGACGCAGTACACCCGCGTCAGCGAGCCCGGTTCGGCGAACGGGATGCGCGGCTCCTCGGCGTCGCCGCGCAGGGACTTACGCAGGGCGGTGCGCTGCTCGTCGTTCATGACGTCGAGTTCGACGTTGACCGCGCGCACGCCGGGCAGCGCGGAGACCGCGGCCGTGACGTCCTTGGTGATCTTGTCCCGGAGCGGGCAGCCCGCGACGGTGAGGTAGACGCCGACGTCGACCCGGCCGTCCGGGTGCACGACGACGTCCTTGACCATGCCCAGGTCGGTGATCGGCTTGTGGATCTCGGGGTCCTGCACACCGGCCAGGGCCTTGCGCACGGCCTCGACACCGGGAACCTGTTCGGTAGTGGTCACCTCATCATGCTACGGGCGGGTAGCGCGGGGGCGACGAGCGGATGGCACGCGCCACACTCGATTGTCAAGGGCGCTGTGCGCTCGGGTGGACGCGTTCCGTAACATCGTCCATCTGTTTCGGGCCTTCGAGGAGGAACCTTGACCGTGCCGGACCAGTCCGCCCGGCCCACTCGCGAAGAACTCCACGCGTGGCGCACGTTTTTGCGCGCTCATGCTCGGATAACTCGCTCGCTGGAGACCGAACTGGTTGCCGAGCAACGTCTGTCCCTGGGCGGATACGACGTTCTCGTCCAACTCGCGGAAGCTCCGGAACGCAAGTTGCGAATGGCAGAACTCGCTGATGCGGTGCTGCTTTCCAGATCCGGCGTTACCCGTTTGGTTGATCGTTTGGAACGCGCCGGAATGGTCGCGCGGGAACGCGTGGCTGGCGACGGGCGCGGTGTCGTCGCCACGCTCACCGAACAGGGCCTCGACGTGTTGCGCACGGCTTCGCGCACCCATCTCGCGGGCATCGTGCGGCATTTCGTCGCCCGTCTGGACCGGGACCAACTTCGCTACCTGGGGGAACTCTGCGGAAAGCTGGTGGACTAGCGCGAAGCCTCGTCCCACCTCGGGTCGTCACGCACCGTGTCCGCAGCGGGCCGTGACTTGCCGCGCTTGCCCTTGAGGTCGCCGCGCAGCCGGTCGAGTTCGCCGCGCAGGTAGTCGCGGGTGGCGACCTCCCCGACGGCGAGCCGCAGCGCGGCGAGTTCCCTGGCCAGGAACTCGGTGTCGGCCTTGGTCTGCGCCGCCCGCGCGCGGTCCTCCTCCAGCGACACCCGGTCCCGGTCGTCCTGCCGGTTCTGCGCGAGCAGGATCAGCGGCGCCGCGTAGGCGGCCTGGGTGGAGAAGGCCAGGTTGAGCAGGATGAACGGGTACGGGTCCCATTGCAGCGACACCGCGACCAGGTTCACCGAGATCCACGCCACCACGAGCAGCGTCTGCCAGAACAGGAACCTGCCGGTGCCCAGGAAGCGCGCCAGCCGCTCGGAGAACCGCCCGAAGGCGTCCGGGTCGATGGAGAACCGCAGCCCCCGGGGAGCGCGCGGCTGGTCAAGCCGCCTGCGGTAGGTGGGCTCAGGCATCGGCATCCTCCGGCTCGGACGCGCGTTCCCGCCAGTTGTCGGGCAGCAGGTGGTCGAGCACGTCGTCCACGGTCACCGCGCCGACCAAGTGGTCCTCGTCGTCCACGACCGGCGCGCACACCAGGTTGTAGGTCGCGAAGAATCGGGTGACCTCGATCAGGGAGTCGGTCGGCCGCAGTCGCGTGAGTTCGGTGTCCACGGCGCCGGCGACCAGGTCGAACGGCGGTTCCCGCAAGAGCCGCTGGATGTGCACGCAGCCCAGGTAGCGCCCGGTGGGCGTCGCCGACGGCGGGCGGCAGACGAAGACCATGCTGGCCAGCGCCGGGGGGATGTCCGGGTTGCGCACCCGCGCCAACGCCTCGGCGATCGGCGCGTCCGGGCTCAGCACGATCGGCTCGGGGGTCATCAGGCCGCCAGCGGTGTCCGACGAGTACGCCAGCAGCCGCCGCACCGGCGCGGACTCCTCGGGCGCCATCAGCTCCAGCAGCCGGTTCTTGTCCCCCTCGGGCAGCTCGGCGAGCAGGTCGGCGGCGTCGTCGGGGTCCATCGCCTCCAGCACGTCGGCGGCGCGCTCCTCGTCCAGGTGCCGCAGCAGGTCCTTCTGGTCGTCCTCGGGCAGTTCCTCGATGACGTCGGCGAGGCGCTCGTCGTCGAGGGCGTCGGCCACCTCGTAGCGGCGCTTCACCGGCAGGTCCTGCAACGCGGTCGCGACGTCGGCCGCGCGCATGGTGTCGAACACCGCGAGCAGCTGGTGCGCGGCCTGCGGCTGCCCGGTCAGCTCGGTGATCCCCGGCGCCCGGATCTGCGACCAGGCCAGCACCTCGATCGGCCCGCGCCTGCCCAGCCGCCCGGTGCGCTCGCGGATCGCGACCCGGCCCAGCACCCAGTCGCGGGTGCGGGTCGGCTCCATCGCGGTGTCCACGACGACCGCCGACGCGCCGGTGGACACCACCTCGACCCGGGCGTCCAGCAGCTGCCCGACGACCAGGACCTCGTTGGGGCGCTGGGTGAAGTGCCGCAGGTTGACCGAGCCGGTGGCGAGGGTGATCGCGTTCGGCTCGATGCTCGCCACCCGCAGCATCGGCACGAAGATCCGTCTGCGGGTCGCCAGCTCGACCACGATGCCCAGCACCCGGGGCGGCTGCCCGTCCACGCGCAGCCCGGCGACCAGGTCGCGGATCTTGCCGATGGACTCGCCGTCCGGCCCGAACACGGGCAGACCCAGCAGCTGCGCGGCGAAGACCTTGCTCATGCCTGGCACGCGGCCAGGCTAACCGCACCTCGGTAAACACACCCTTCGACGTGCTTATCCGCACGTCGGTAAGCGGCTAGGCCAAGGCCTTGGCGATGGCCGCCGCGCGGGCCGCGGCCGGGTCGATCGAGTCATCTTCATCCTCTTCAGCCCCGATCCAGTTCTCCACCGCGCGCACGAACGTCCAGCGGCGGGCGCGGTCGAGGTCGGCTCCGGTCAGGTCGACCAGGTGGGCGAGGCGGTCGGTCACGGCGTCGGTCCACCGGTTCCACAGCAGCGCGATGAGCCCCCACTCCGGGTCGCCCGCGATCGGCTTGGGGTCGATCACCAGCCACGGCTCGCGCTCGCCGCGCAGCACGTTCTCGTAGTGCAGGTCCTGGTTGACCAGCCGGTTCGCCGCCGTGGGGCCCAGTTCGGCGCAGTAGGCCACGGCCTGCTCCACCAGGTCGGACGGCACCGGGTAGTCCCCTTCGGCGTTGTCCTCGGGCAGCTCGTGGACCATCCGCGCCGCGACGTCGCGCAGGGTCATGACCCGCGGCGGGGCAGGGCGGTCGAGCCTGCGGATCAGGCCGCCGATGACGTCGAGGGCGGTGTCGATCGGCGCGTCCAGCAGCGAGTGGTCGCCGTGCAGGCGTTCGAGCAGCAGCGCCCAGTCGCCCGGGTCGTGCTCGAACAGGCGGACGGCGCCCTGACCGTCCCACACCGACAGCGCCAGCGCCTCGTGCTCGGCCTCCGGGTGCGGCCACCCCAGCTTGAGGACCGCGGGCGTCCCGTCGGCGCGGCGGACCGGGAGCACCAGTGCGACGAACCCGTGCCACGGGTCGCCGTCGCGGGTCAGGTCCCAGCGGTCGAGCAGGCGGGCGGTGAGCCCGGGCAGCCCGGCCAGCCAGCGCAGCTCGTCCGCCTCGGTGAAGTGCGCGCCGAAGGTGGGCGGGACGATCGTCATCGGGGGCTGATCCTCACGTGTCGCACTGGCCACAATGGCGGTCCAGTGGGCGGCGTGGTCGACTACAACTCTTACACGGTTACCGGCTGGTTAACCCCGTACCGAACGGAGGCTCGATGCGTTCACCGAAGGACTTCTTCCGCCCGCTCGCGGTAGGTGCGCCCGAGCCGGTGCGGGAGATCCCGTTCCGGCCGTCCCGCATGATCCACTTCTTCGATCCGAGCAACGAGAAGATGGCCGCGAAGGTTCCCGACATGGCCGCGCAGGCCGATGTCGTGCTGGGGAACCTGGAGGACGCGATCCGCGCCGACCGCAAGGAGGCCGCGCGCGCGGGCCTGGTGAAGATCGCCCGCGCGACCGACTTCGGCGACACCCAGCTCTGGACCCGGATCAACAGCCTCGACTCGCCGTGGGTGCTCGACGACCTGATCACCCTGGTCACCGAGATCGGCGACAAGCTCGATGTGATCATGGTCCCCAAGGTCGAGGGCGCCGCGGACATCCACTACGTCGACCGGCTCCTGGCGCAGCTCGAAGCCCGCGCTGGCCTGACCAGGCCGCTGCTGGTGCACGCGATCCTGGAGACCGCCAGCGGCGTGGCCAACGTCGAGGAGATCGCCACCGCCAGCCCCCGTATGCAGGGCATCTCGCTGGGCCCGGCCGACCTGGCCGCGAGCCGCCGGATGAAGACCACCCGCGTCGGCGGCGGCCACCCCGGCTACCTGGTCCGCGAAGACCCGACCGGCGAGGACCTCACCACCGGCCGCGCCACCTACCAGCAGGACCTGTGGCACTACACCGTCGCCCGCATGGTCGACGCCTGCGCGGGCGCCGGAATCCTGCCCTACTACGGCCCGTTCGGCGACATCGCCGACGTGGTGGCCTGCGAGGACCAGTTCCGCAACGCGTTCCTGCTCGGCTGCGTCGGCGCGTGGAGCCTGCACCCCAAGCAGATCGCCATCGCCAAGAAGGTGTTCTCGCCCGCCCCGGCCGACGTGGCGTGGGCGCGCCGGGTCATCGATGCCATGGGCGACGGCACCGGCGCGGTGATGATCGACGGCAAGATGCAGGACGACGCGACCGTCAAGCAGTGCCGCGTGGTGGCCGAGCTGGCCGACGCCCTCGCCGCCCGCGACCCGGAACTCGCCGAGGCTTACGCCGCTGCTACCAAGGAGGCTCTGGCCAATGGCTGAACTGCGTCCCCGCCGCTCGGTGCTCTACATGCCGGGCGCTAACGAGCGCGCGTTGGAGAAGGCCAAGACCCTCGACGCGGACGCTCTTATCCTCGACCTAGAGGACTCCGTAGCACCTGACGCCAAGGCTGACGGCCGTAAGAGGGTCTGCGAGGCCGCCGCGTCCGGGGAGTACGGCCGCCGCGAGCTGACGATCCGGGTCAACGGCCTGGACACCGAGTGGCACGCCGACGACATCCGGGCCGCCGCCGAGGCAGGCCCGGACGCGATCGTGGTCCCGAAGGTCAACTCCGCGGCCGAGGTGCACGCCATCGAGCGGTCCCTGGAGGCCGCGGGCGCCCCCGACAAGACCACCATCTGGGCGATGGTCGAGACCCCCATCGCGATGCTGCACGCCTACGACATCGCCGCGGCCAGCGAGCGGCTGTCGGTGCTGGTGATGGGCACCAACGACCTGGCCAAGGAGCTGCACGCCGAGCACGTCCCCGGCCGCGCCCCCCTGCTCGGCGGCCTGTCGCTGGCGCTGCTGGCCGCCCGCGCCACCGGCAAGGTCATCCTCGACGGCGTCTACAACGACGTGAAGGACCTCGACGGCTTCGCCGAGGAGTGCCTGCAGGGCAGGCAGTTCGGCTTCGACGGCAAGACCCTGATCCACCCCGGCCAGCTGGAGCCGTGCAACCGAATCTTCGCGCCATCCGACGCCGAGATCGCCCACTCGGAAAAGATCATCGAAGCCTTCGAGGCCGCCACCCGCGAAGGCCGAGGCGTCGTCACCGTCGACGGCCGCATGATCGAAAACCTGCACGTCGACAACGCCCGCCGCATCCTGGCCGTCGCCGCCGCCATCCGCGACCGCGGCTGACCGACCCCGAACGGCTGGACGGCCGGTGGCGAAGCCCGAGGCTTCGCCACCGGCCGTAGAGTTGATCCCATGGCGGACGGCGTGCTCACCGAGATCGAGGTCGAGGGCTACACCTCGATCGAGCACGCCACGGTCAAGCTGGGCAACCTCAACGTTTTGGTCGGCGCCAACGGCGCGGGAAAGAGTAACTTCATCCGCGCGCTGGAACTGCTGGGCCGCGTCGCGGACGCTGAACTAGGGCTCTTCGTCGGCCTCAACGGCGGGGCCTCCGCTCTGCTCAATCGAAAGCGGGCAGGCGAGGGTATCAAGCTGCGGCTGGATGGAGCCAAGAACGGCTACGAGGCGCTGCTCGTTCCCGCCGCGAACGACGAGCTGATTTTCTTGTCTGAAACGGTGGTCTTCCGGGGCACTGGGCACGTCCGGACCTCCACGAAGTTTCTCGGCCGCGGCCACCGGGAAACTCGGCTCTTGGAGGCAAGCGGCGATGGGCCGTCCGTCGCCTCGTCCGTGCTCGATCTTCTCCACGACTGCCGGGTCTTCCACTTCCACGACACAAGCCGGGACGCCCCGGTCAAGCAGTTGGTTCCGACCGCGGACAACCTCGCCCTGAGAAACAACGCGGGCAATCTGGCGGCGGTTCTGCTCGCCCTGCGCGATCACGACGACGCGGCCTCTCGCGCCGCATACCGGCGCATACTCGCCGCCATCCGGCAGGTCGCCCCCTTCTTCAGGGACTTCGTCCTGGCCCCCGAAGCAGGCGACCGCATCCGCCTCCGGTGGCGCCAGATGGACTCGGACGCGGTCTTCTCCGCCGACCAGATGTCGGACGGCACGCTGCGCTTCGTCTGCCTCGCGACCCTGCTGCTCCAGCCCAACCTGCCCGCTCTCGTGGTGCTGGACGAACCGGAACTCGGCCTCCACCCCTACGCCATCGTGCAGTTGGCCGGACTCCTCCGCCAAGCCTCGACCCGCAGCCAGGTGCTCCTGGCCACCCAGTCGGTCACCCTGATGAACCAGTTCCAGATCGATGACCTGATCGTGGTCGAGCGTGTGGACGGCAGTTCCGTGTTCAGCCGTCCGGACCGCGAGCGCCTGAGCGCCTGGTTGTCCGAATACTCCCTGGGAGAGCTGTGGGAGAAGAACCTGATCGGCGGTCGCCCCGGAGACGGAGGAACCAGCCTCCATGGCTGATCGGGCCAGCCGCCTGCACTTTCTGGTGGAGGGGCAGACCGAAGAGACGATCGTCCGAGACCTGTTCCAACCGCATTTCCACGACAACGGCTGGGTGACCTCGTTGTCGATCGTCACCACCAAACGGGTGGCGGGTGGACCGTCGTTCCGTGGTGGTGTCAGTAGCTGGGGCAAGCTGGAACGAGAGATCCGACTGCTGCTGCGCGACACCAGCCTCGACGTCCTCACCACCCTCATCGACTATTACGGCCTGCCCGACGACTGCCCCGGCCTCGCGGACCGCCCCATGGGCACGCCTGCCGAGCGCGTCGACCACGTCGAAGCCGCGCTCGCGGACGCCATCGCCGACCGGCGGTTCAAGCCGCACCTGGTGCTGCACGAGTTCGAGGCATGGGTCTTCGCCGCGGCCGATCAGTTCGCCGACTGGCGCGGGGAGCCGTCGCTGGGCGACAAGCTCAAGGGAGACGTCGCCGCAGCGGGCGGCCCGGAGCTGGTCAACGACCACCCGGCCACCGCTCCCTCCAAGCGGCTTGTCGGCTACTGCCCGGACTACATCAAGACCTTCGACGGACCACTGGTCGTGGCCGAGCTTGGGCTGGAGCGGCTGCGGGGCCAATGCCCCCATCTGGACGCCTGGTTGGTCTCTCTGCACGCCTGAGCCGACGATTGTTAACTTCTTAGTGACTTACCCCGTTGGCTACGGAATGGTCACGGTGCAGGTCAGGGACGTGACAGCGTGTGAAAGGTTGCGGTGACATAACGCACAGAACACGGAACGGTCTTGCCGTACGCATGTCCGGTGATGTGCCCTATGCCCATGGGTAGACACAGCCTTCCCTCCGAGTCGCGCGGAGTTCTCAGCATGTTCAGCGGCCGTCGTCGGCAGCGGGACGACCTGTTCGACCGGAGCTTCCGCTCTTGTGACGACTGCGGCGCCGACGTCTATGTCCTCGCCGAGGACTGCAAGGACTGCGGCACCACCCTGGAGTTGCGCGCGGGCTGAGGCCCCAGACCGATCCGGCCCGGACGCCACCCGGCTTCCGGGCCGTTTGCTGTCCATACCGCCTGCGTCACGCAGTGGCACGTCCCACTTCGCGACGCGAACGGCCGTTAACCAAGGGATACTCTCCGGTAACCCTCGTGCCGTCTCATTCAGGGAGCTCGCATGGCCCGCCTCGCCCAGACCGCTGGACTGACCGACGTCCAGCGCGAAATCCTGTCCACGGTCAAGGACTTCGTGGACAAGGAGATCATTCCGCACGCGCAGGCGCTGGAGCACGCCGACGAGTACCCCAAGGACATCGTCGAGGGCATGAAGGAGATGGGCCTGTTCGGGCTCACCATCCCCGAGGAGTACGGCGGCCTCGGCGAGTCCCTGCTGACCTACGCCCTGGTTGTCGAGCAGATCGCGCGCGGCTGGATGAGCGTGTCCGGGGTGATCAACACGCACTTCATCGTGGCGCACATGGTCAAGCAGCACGGCACGGCCGCGCAGAAGCAGCACTACCTGCCGAAGATGGCCACCGGCGAGATCCGCGGCTCGTTCTCCATGTCCGAGCCGGACCTGGGCTCCGACGTGGCCGCCATCAAGACCCGCGCCAAGCGCGACGGCGACGGCTACGTCATCGACGGCGCGAAGATGTGGCTGACCAACGGCGGCAGCTCCAACCTGATCGCCCTGCTCGCGCGCACCGACGAGGGCGCGGAGAAGCCGCACCAGAACCTCACCACGTTCCTGGTCGACAAGCCGGAGGGCTTCGGCGAGGTCGCCCCCGGCCTCACCATCCCCGGCAAGATCGACAAGATGGGCTACAAGGGCGTCGACACCACCGAGGCCGTCTTCGAGGGCTTCCGCATCGGCGCGGACAAGGTCCTCGGCGAGGCGCCCGGCAAGGGCTTCTCGTACATGATGGACGGCGTCGAGGTCGGCCGGGTCAACGTCGCTTCCCGCGCCTGCGGTATCGCGATCCGCGCGTTCGAGCTCGCCGTGGAGTACGCCCAGCAGCGCAAGACCTTCGGCAAGGCCATCGCCGAGCACCAGGCCATCGCGTTCAAGCTGGCCGAGATGGCCACCAAGGTCGAGGCCGCCCACCTGATGATGGTCAACGCGGCCCGGCTCAAGGACTCCGGCGAGCGCAACGACGTCGAGGCGGGCATGGCCAAGCTCATCGCCTCCGAGTACTGCGCCGAGGTCACCCAGGACGCTTTCCGCATCCACGGCGGCTACGGCTACTCCAAGGAGTACGAGATCGAGCGCCTCATGCGCGAGGCGCCGTTCCTGCTCATCGGCGAGGGCACCAGCGAAATCCAGAAGACGATCATCTCCCGGGGCCTGCTCCGCGAGTACAAGTCGAAGAACTGACCCCTGTCGGGTTCGCAGGGTTCGCCCGGGGTTGGCAGGATAGAGATATGACCGGTGCGTTCTCCGGCCCTGGACGAGCGAACCAGGGTCTGCCCAAGGTGCCCACCCCGCCAACCGGGTGGCCCATCGGGTCCTATGACACCTACCAGGAGGCCCACCGCGCGGTCGAGCACCTCGCCAGCAACGAGTTCCCGGTCGAGGAAGTCACCATCGTCGGGGTCGACCTGATGCTGGTTGAGCGGGTGATCGGGCGGCTGAGCTGGGCGAAGGTGCTCGGCACCGGCGCGCTGTCCGGCGCCTGGTTCGGCCTGTTCGTCGGCCTGCTGCTGGGGCTGTTCAACACGCAGCAGGCCTCCTTCGCGCCCATCCTGGTCGGCTTGGCCGCGGGCGTCGTCTTCGGGCTGGTGTTCGCCGCGGTCGGTTACGCGAGCACGCGCGGACGCGGTCGGGAGATCGCGTCCGCCACCCAGCTCGTCGCGGGGCGCTACGACGTCCTCGCCCAGCCGCGCAACGCCGAGAAGGCCCGTGACCTGCTGGCCAAGCTCGCCTTGGGGCCGGGCGGACGCACCGACTGAGCCTGCTGGCCCACTCCTTCCGACCGAATTGCGGCCGGTGATCATCGGGCCTAGTTTCAGTGGACCCGGCCGAGGGCGTGGGAGCATCCGGCGGCCGGTGGCACGTCGACGGGCGAGGGTCAGCTGACGTCCGGCGTGTCCGTCGGAAGGAGGCAGGACGATGGGGTCTGACCGTCATCGGGTCCGTGGCCGCCGACGCCTCGGGGTGGCGCTGGGCGCCGCGCTGATCGCGTCCCCTCTGCTGGGGGCCTGCGGCTCCGACAGCGGCGGCGTCACGGTGAACGTCTACTACGCGACCGAAGAGAACTTCGACAAGGTCGTCGCCAAGTGCGACGAGGCGGCGGGCGGGCGCTACCGGGTGGTGCTCAACGGCCTCCCGCGCGAGGCGGACGGGCAGCGCGAGCAGATGGTGCGCAGGCTCGCGGCGGGCGACACCGACATGGACGTCCTCGGCCTCGACGTCACCTGGGTCGCCGAGTTCGCCGAGGCGGGCTGGATCGCCGAGTGGACCGGCCAGGACAAGGCCGAGGTCGAGAGCGGCACGCTGGCGGGGCCGCTGGAGACCGCGCGGTGGAAGGACAAGCTCTACGCCGCGCCGAAGAACACCAACGTGCAGCTGCTGTGGTACCGCGACGATCTCGTGCCGGAGCCGCCGAAGACCTGGGGCGAGATGCTGTCCACCGCCGAGCGGCTGCGGTCGGAGGGCAAACCCAGCACGGTCCTGATGACCGGGGCCCAGTACGAGGGCCTGGTCGTGCAGTTCGCCACCCTCGTCGCGGGCGCGGGCGGCAAGATCCTCTCCGACGACAGCACCCGCGCCGTGGTCGACGGCGGCGCGGAGAAGGCGTTGCGGGCGCTCAAGGATCTCGCCACCTCGCCGGTCGCCAGCGCGTCGCTGTCCAACGCCAAGGAAGACGACATCCGGCTCGCGTTCCAGTCCGGAAACGCCGCCTTCCAGCTCAACTGGCCGTTCGTCTACGCCGCGATGGGCAAGGCGAACCCGGAGCTGGCGAAGCGGTTCAAGTGGGCCCCGTACCCGTCGATCGAGCCGGGCAACACCGGCACCGCCACCATCGGCGGCTTCAACCTCGCGGTGAGCGAGTACTCCCGGCACAAGCCGGAGGCGTTCGAGGCGGCGCGGTGCCTGCGCAACGCGGCGAGCCAGAAGTACTCCGCGATCAATTCCGGTGTCCCGCCGACGATCGAGTCGGTGTACGACGACCCGGAGATGGCCGAGCCGTACCCGATGCGCGACGCCATCCTCGCGCAGCTCAAGAAGGCCGCGGTCCGGCCGATCACCCCGGCGTACCAGAACGTCTCGACGCTGATCTCCACGATCCTGTCGCCGCCATCGGCCATCGACCCGCCCGCGACAGCCGCGCGGCTGCGCGCCGAGTTGCAGGACGCCCTCGACTCCAAGGGAGTGCTGCCGTGAGCCATGTCGCCCAATCCGCCCCCGCCAAGCCGGACAAGGGAAAGCGCGCGGTCAGCGAGGGCAAGAAGGCCGAGCGCAAGCTGGGCCTGCTGCTGTGCGCGCCCGCCGCGCTGGTGATGCTCGCGGTCACCGGCTACCCGATCGTCTACTCGATCTGGCTTTCCTTGCAGCGCTACGACTTGCGCTTCCCGGACCAGCAGAAGTTCATCGGCGTCGAGAACTACGTGACGGTGCTGACGAACTCCTACTGGTGGACCGCGTTCGGCGTGACGACCCTGATCACGGTGATCTCGGTGGCGATTGAACTGGTGCTGGGCATGGGTTTGGCGCTGGTGATGCACCGGACCCTGGTGATGCGCGGGCTGGTCCGCACGGTCGCGCTCATCCCGTACGGCATCGTGACCGTCGTGGCCGCGTTCTCCTGGCGCTACGCGTGGACGCAGGACACCGGTTACCTGGCACGGCTTTTCGCCCCAGAGGCCGCGCTGCTCACCGAGCGCGTGCCCGCGCTGGCGATCATCGTGCTCGCCGAGGTGTGGAAAACCGTGCCGTTCATGGCTTTGCTGCTGATGGCGGGCTTGGCCCTGGTGCCGGACGACCTGCTCAAGGCCGCGTCGATGGACGGGGCGTCGGCGTGGCAGCGGTTCACCAAGGTCATCATCCCGGTGATGAAACCCGCGATCCTGGTGGCGCTGCTGTTCCGCACTCTGGACGCGTTCCGGATCTTCGACAACATCTTCGTGCTCACCAACGGCGCGCAGGAAACCGGGTCGGTGTCGATGCAGACGTACAACAACCTGATCAAGGGCCTGAACCTGGGCATCGGCTCAACCATGTCGGTGCTCATCTTCCTTGCCGTGGCGGTCATCGCGTTCCTGTTCATCAAGGTGTTCGGCACGTCCGCGCCCGGCAGCGACAACGGGGGGAAGCGCTGATGGCCGCCATCGGAGCCAAGACCCGCTGGGCGCTGATCGACATCGTGGTGGTGGTCTACGCGCTGGTGCCGGTGCTGTGGATCGTGTCGCTGTCGTTCAAGACCAAGGAAACCCTGACCGACGGCAATTTCGTCCCGCGCTCGTGGACGCTGCAGAACTACGTGGACATCTTCAACACCACCGTGTTCCTGCGCGCGCTGGCGAACTCGATCGGCATCGCGCTGATCGCCACGGCCATCGCGGTCGTGCTCGGCACCATGGCCGCCTACGCGATCGCCCGCCTCGACTTCCCCGGAAAGCAGGCGCTGGTCGGGGTGTCGCTGCTGATCGCGATGTTCCCGCAGGTGTCGCTGGTCTCGCCGCTGTTCGAGATGGAGCGCACCCTCGGGCTGTTCGACACCTGGCCGGGGCTGATCCTGCCGTACATCACTTTCGCGCTGCCGCTGGCGATCTACACGCTGTCCGCGTTCTTCCGCGAAATCCCCTGGGAGCTGGAGAAGGCGGCGAAGATGGACGGCGCGACCCCCGCACAGGCGTTCCGCAGGGTCATCGCGCCGCTGGCCGCGCCGGGGGTGTTCACCACGGCGATCCTGGTGTTCATCTTCTGCTGGAACGACTTTCTGTTCGCGATCTCGCTCACCTCGACCGAGGCATCGCGCACGGTCCCGGCGGCGCTGTCGTTCTTCACCGGGTCCTCGCAGTTCGAGGACCCCACCGGGACGATCTCCGCGGCCGCCGTGGTGATCACCGTCCCGATCATCCTGTTCGTGTTGTTCTTCCAGCGCCGCATCGTCGCGGGGCTGACGTCCGGTGCGGTGAAGGGCTGAGCCATGGCTGAGATCGTCTTGGACAAGGTGACCAAGCGCTACCCCGACGGCGCCCTCGCGGTGTCCGATGTGGACATACAGATCGCCGACGGCGAGTTCATCATCTTGGTCGGCCCGTCCGGCTGCGGGAAGTCGACCACGCTGAACATGATCGCCGGTCTGGAGGACATCTCGGCGGGCGAACTGCGCATCGACGGCGAACGCGTCAACGAGCGCGCGCCCAAGGACCGCGACATCGCGATGGTGTTCCAGTCCTACGCGCTCTACCCGCACATGAGCGTCCGGGAGAACATGGCGTTCCCGCTGCGTCTGGCCAAAGTGGACAATGCGACGGTAACCAGGAAGGTGGAGGAGGCCGCGCGCATCCTCGACCTGACCCAGCATCTGGACCGCAAGCCCGGCAACCTGTCCGGCGGCCAGCGCCAGCGGGTGGCGATGGGCCGGGCGATCGTGCGCAACCCCAAGGCTTTCCTCATGGACGAGCCACTATCCAATTTGGACGCCAAGCTGCGCGTCCAGATGCGCACGTCGGTGTCGAAACTCCAGAAACGCCTAGGCACCACGACGGTCTACGTCACCCACGACCAGACCGAGGCCATGACCCTGGGCGACCGGGTGGTGGTGATGCGCGGCGGCCACGTCCAGCAGATCGGGTCGCCGCAGTTCCTTTACGAGCAGCCCGCGAACCTGTTCGTGGCAGGCTTCATCGGCTCCCCGTCGATGAACTTCCTCCCTGCCACCCTGGAAAACAGCGAACTCCACACCCCACTGGGCGCCATCCCGCTCACCGACCGCGTCCGCCGCCTCGCCGAGGCTGCCAACGCCCCCCGCGAGGTCATCATCGGCCTGCGCCCGGAGCACTTCGAGGACGCCACCCTCCTCGACGACGACGAGAAGTCCCGCGGCGGCACCTTCAACGCGACGGTCGACGTCCTGGAATCCATGGGCTCGGACAAGTTCGCCTACTTCACCGTGGAAGGCGAAACCGCCACCTCAGCGGAACTGGACGAACTAGCCGCCGACGCGGGCTCAGCCGACCTGACCGACAACGGCGCCCAGATCGTCACCCGCCTGTCGGCCGCGTCCCAGGCCACCGAAGGCGCCGAAACCACCATCTGGTTCGACGCGGACAAACTCCAGATGTTCGACCCCGCCGACGGCCGAAACCTCACCTACACCGAGTAACGCCGCACCGCAACCCCCACCTGAGATCTGTGGACAGTTCCGGGCCATGTGGATAACTTTCCGCACGGCCCGGACACTTTCGCCACCCTTGGTCCCAACGGCCCCTCACCCCGAGGCGCCCCACTCCACAAGGGACCACTCAGATGACCACCCGCATCCGCACCGCCCAGGCCGCCTTGCTCGCCATCCTCGCCACCCTGACGGTGGCCCTGACCCCCACCTTGGCGTCGGCCACCACCCCACCCCCCTGCGACAGCGGCGAACTCTGCCTCTGGCCCTCCCCCCAGTACCAGGGCGTCCCCCTCAGAATCAGCCTGACCACCACCAACCCAGGCGAATGCGTCCCCCTACCCGAGTCCGCCGACACCCGCTCCTTCGCCAACCTCCTAACCCGCCCCGTAACCCTCTACCAGGGCCGCGAATGCAACACCGAAGGCGAGTTCGACACCTATCCAGGCAAGGGAACGTACGTCCCCCACTCCCCATTCGTGGTCCGCGCGATCCAAATCTGGTCCACCTGACCACCCCGAACAACCCACGACCCCCGACAACCGGGCAGGCGAGCCACTGATTTCCTGGCCCACTGGCCCACTGGCCCACTGGCCCACTGGCCCACCAGCCCCGGGCTCACGGGCTGGCTCGCCGGGCCACTAGCCCAGCAGCCCACCAGTCCGCCAGCGCACGGGCTCACCGGGCCATGGGCTTACCGGGCCATGGGCTTACCGGCTCACCGGGCCGCCAGCCCACCGGCCAGCGGCCCGCGGGTCTGGTAGGCCACAGGCCTACCAGCCACTGGGCCACCGGGCTGGCAGCCCAACGGGGCCCGCAAGCCCACCTGGTTCGGCAGGCCACGGGCCTACCGGCCCACGGTTCACCGGCCTACCGGGCTACCGGCCCACCGGGCCGCCAGTGGTTGGTAGGCCACGGGCCTACCAGCCACTGGGCCACCGGGCTGGCAGCCCACGGGCCCGCATGCCCACGGGTTCGGCAGGCTGCGGGCCTACAGCCCCACGGTTCACGGGCCTGCTAGCCCGCTGGCTCACCGCCTCACCGACCCACCAACCGGGCGGGCGGGAAGCCCGTATGTCGGTAGTCGCTAGCCGGTAGCCCTTCGGGCCACAGGGCGGCTGGCAGGCTGGGGCGGTTGCCCGCCTGCCCGTTAGCCGTTAGCCCACCGGGTTGCCAGTCGAGCTACTGGGCTGGCGGGCTGGCAGTTTGGCAGCGCGCCAGCGGGATGGCGGCTGACAGCCCGGAGGTCCGGCGACCTGCCCAGCCCCGGGCCGCCTGGCAGCCCGCTGGCCCGCTGGACCGCCGCCAGCCCGGAGGACCCGGCCCGGCCCGGGTCCTCTGGGTTGCTGGCCGCCAGGCCGCCAGGCTGGTAGTCCGCTGGGCGGAACGGCGATCGGCGGGCGCTTGGGTGGTTCAGCGATCGGGTCGGGTACTTGGTACCCGCCGGCTGGCGGTCGGGTATGCGGGTGGTCGAGGGCGGGGTGGTCCGGCGGTGGGGCGTCGGGCGGCAGTCGTTCGGTGTCGCGGTTGGTCGGGCAGTCAGTAGTTCAGTACTTCGGTAAGTACTGAACTACTGAGTTCACCGATCCCGCCTGCTTGGCCACCGGGTCCGCCGGTCCACTGCTTCGCCTGCTCACCACCAGGCCCGTAGCGCAAGCGCTCCCCGGGCTGTTCCACCGGATCGGCGTGTCCGCGCACGCGGGCAACGAGGCCGCGTCGTCCGGTTGGGCGCGGGTGCAAGGTCATCAGCCCTACTCACGTCAGGAGAAGGAACATGTCCCTCCCCAGTCAGCGGGCCGCATGAGGCCAACAGGCGCGGAACGAATTGTGCGGGTGACGCGTTGGGATAGGTATACGAGCGCGTCTTGCTCGCGGGTTCGCGGTCTTCGCGGACATAGTGATCGCTTGGCATCCCGGCGGCACTCAGAACAGCCGAGTTACCGGGAGGTAGCCCACTTGACCAGCACGTTGACGCCCGAACGACCGGCGAGCACCGCCGAACCGATATTCGCGGGGGAGAAATCCGCGACCGAGACCTTCCTGGTCAAACTGTTCGCGGTGGTGCCGTTTCTGGCTCTGATCGCCGCCGTTCCGTTGGCGTGGGGGTGGGGGCTCGGGTGGGTCGACATCGGCCTCGCCGCGCTGTTCTACAGCCTCACCTGCCTGGGGGTGACGGTCGGCTTCCACCGCTACTTCACGCACGGCGCGTTCAAGGCCAACCGCGGGTTGCGGGTGGGTCTGGCGGTGGCGGGCAGCATGGCGATGCAGGGGCCGGTCATCGGCTGGGTGGCCGACCACCGGCGTCACCACGCCTACGCCGACCGTGAGGGCGATCCGCATTCGCCGTGGCGTTACGGCACGTCCCCGGCCGCGCTGGCCAAGGGGTTCTGGCACGCGCACATGGGGTGGATGTTCGAGCGGGAGAAGACCAACCCCAAGCGGTTCGCGCCCGACCTGCTGGCCGACCGCGACATCGTGGCCGTCGACCGCCTGTTCCCGCTGCTGACCGTCGCGACCCTGCTGGCGCCCGCCGTTCTCGGTGGACTGATCACCATGTCGTGGTGGGGGGCGCTGACGGCGTTCTTCTGGGCCAGTCTGGTCCGGGTCGCGGTGTTGCACCACGTCACCTGGTCGGTCAACTCGATCTGCCACCTCGTCGGTGACCGGCCGTTCGAGGCCAGGGACAAGGCGACCAATTTCTGGCCGCTGGCGATCCTGTCCATGGGCGAGTCCTGGCACAACACCCACCACGCCGACCCCACCGGAGCCCGGCACGGCGTGCTGCGCGGGCAGATCGACATTTCCGCGCGGCTCATCTGGGTCTTCGAGAAGCTGGGATGGGCCACCAAGGTTCGATGGCCCAAACCCGAACGCCTCGCGAAACTGGCTCGGACACCGGATCGGCGATCTGCCTGAACCGGTTAGCCCGAATGCAGCACTGGGTTTACTGTGAATGCCGCTTCGTTCAGCGTGCCCTTCGCTCGGCCGCGCGCAGTCGATAGGTGAACACCGCGCTCATGGTGCCGAGAATGATCAAACCGGCGCCGACGACTTCGTTGGAGATAATGGCTCCCATCATGTGCGCCTCCGCGTAATTCAACACGAAGGGCGCTGCCAGCAGCCACCCGCCCAACGCCGCGATGATCACGCTCAGTCCCGGCAGGTCGCGCGGAGCGACCATCCTGACCAGTGCCAACGACCCGACGATGAGAGCGACCAACATGTCGTTCAGATCGCCGACGCTGGTGCTGGCCGGGAACCGGTAATGCAGAACGAAGGGGGCGAAACCCAGCCAAACCGATAACAAGAAAGCCAGCGAACTGGGGAGACTGGGTGTCAGTCGTCCCTCGGTGTCCGGCCCTATCCAGAAGTGTGGTGTCGCGGAAATACTGTGGTCACCGCGCACCTGTTGACCCGCCATGTCGGCTCCTAGGTCGGGGAAGTGAAGAACCTGCCCGTCGGTTATACGCCGCAAGTTTCGTCAAGAACAACGGGCCGTCGAGTGATGGGGGTCACGTGGTTTGTCACTCGCCGTGTTCGCCGGTAATTCGGGCCCGGAAACGCGCCGGGGATTCACCTTTATTTCGGACAAATCGCCAATAGTGGCGCTATTCGCTCGCAATGCCGGGCGGTGAATATGAAGTGACTTTCCAGTAGGTACTGGCGGGTCAGCTTCGGGCGCGCAAGGCGGTGATCACCGTGTCATCCCAGCGGTGTGTCCGGATGAGCCGGTAGCGCTCGCCGATGACCCAGAGGTACGCCTCGGCCTCGGTCTGGCTGGTGATCATCCCGGCCTGCCGCACCATGGTCACCACGGGGACGAACTCCTCGGCGTACCACCGGTTCGCCACCGTGGCGCGGTCCAGGAACCGCCGCTCGTCCTGCATGAGCCGGAAGCCCCACGCCTCGACGGTCTCGCTCAGCTCCGCGTAGTTCCACGGGTCCGTCAGGTTGATCGCGTCCCGCGCCTGGTCGTCCAGCGGCACCCGTTCCAGGAAGATCCGTCGGAAGTCCTTGACGATCAGGTCGCCCCGGTACCTGATCCCCTCCGCCGAGATGCGGGTGACGATCTCGGTCACGTACGCGTCGATCGTCCGCAGGCCCATGGCGTGCGCCACCGACACGCGGTGGTGCCCGTCGACCACGAAATGGAGCTCGCCCACCCGGAAGACCTCGATCGGCGGGATCGCCTCACCACGCCGCTGCGCCAGGGCCAGCCGCTCCCACCGCTGCCGGGACATGCCCGACGTGGGGCGGAAGCGGCGGTCGAAGTCCCGGGTCCGGTCGACGCTGCCGATGATCGAGTCGAGCGGGATGACCCGCAGCCCCAGCCGCCGCTCGCCGACCCGGCCGAGGGCGCCGACGACCTCGTCGAAGGGCAGCATGATGTTCACGTCGTCCGGTTCCCGGCGCAGCCACGCGCCCAGCCTGCTGAGGACCTGCCGCCTGCGCATCCGCAGGAAGTCGTTCTCGGCGTCGGCGACGGGAAAGCCGGTGTCACGTGGCATGGCTGTGCTCCGGGATGTCCAAGATGCGGTAACCCACAGTGTTGACGACCCGTGTGTCGCCCATGTTCCGGTCCGGGACCGGCTCTCCGTGCGGGTGGATGTGCCCGTGCACCAGCAGCGCGGGCCGCAGCCGCCGCACCGTCGCGTGCAGGCAGTCGAACCCCCGGTGCGGCGGGTCCTCCCGGTCGCCCACCCCGCGCGGCGGCGAGTGGGTCAGCAGCACGTCCACTCCCCGGCCGTCCCGGAGACGGCGCGCCGCGGCCCGCAGCCGCAGTCGGCGCGCCCGCCGGGCCATCTGCCGCTCGGTCCACTGGTTGGGCCCGGCGTTGTACCGGATCGACCCGCCCAGCCCCGCGATCCGCAGCCCGGCCACATCCGCGATCCGGCCGTCGACGTTCACCGCGCCGGTCGGCCCCGGGTAGTCGGCGGGCAGCCCGTCGCGGGTCCACAGGCCGTGCGAGTAGACGTAGCCGGTGAGATCCCGGTCGTGGTTGCCCGGCACGAACACGCACGGCCGGTCGAGCGCGTCGGCGAGGAACTCCAGGTAGTCGAACGGGAGGTCGCCCGCGGCCAGCACCAGGTCGACGTCGTGCTCGCGGACCTTGGTGGTCCACAGCCGCTCGACCACCTCGTCGGAGACCGCGAGCACCCTCGGCATGGCCCGAGCGTACGTGCGTCGCGGACCGCGAGTCCGGCGAGCGGTCGGGGCCGGTATCGATCCGGGTCTCGCGGACGAGGAGCTAGGTGGAGGGAACGGTTCGTGCTCGCCGGGCGTCGGACGGCTAGCGTGATCGTCGGAAGCGATCGTCTGCGGGTGTCGAGGGTGCGGCATCCACCACGGGTGCGGTGGCGTGGCCTGCCACCGAGGGGAGTTCGTGCGATGGGAACTGGGCAGGCGGACGACCGGTATGTCACCGGCGGGGTGAACTGGGAGTCCTACTCGCTGGAAGACCTGGTCAAGATGGTCGCCGAGCAGGCGAGCGCGCCCCAGCTGGAGCGCCTCGCCGACGACTGGCGCGCCGCGGGCGCCGAGGTCGTCGACGCGGCCGACGTGCTGTCCGCCGCGCTGGAGGAGCTGATGACCTTCTGGTCCGGCGCCGCCGCCGAGCAGGCCCGCACCGACGTTGCCCTCAACGCGCAGTGGGTGGCCGACCTGGGGGAGACCGCCCGCCAGATCGGCGACCCGATCCAGGAGGCGGCGGGCGCGCTCAAGGCGGCGCAGGACGCGATGCCCGAGATCCCGCCCAAGCCCGCCGTGCCGCCCGCCCTCGCCGCCGACAGCGCCGCGGCTGGCCTCGACTCCGGTGGCCCACTCGCCTCGGCCATCGCCGGGACCGCGGCGGGCACCGAGAGCGCGTTCACTGCCCAGCAGGAAGAGGCGCGCCTCAAGGCGGTGGCCGTCGAGGCGATGAAGCGCTTCGAGGGCGCGGCCATCGGCATCGACCAGGCCACCCCGCAGTTTGAGGAACGCGGCACCGAGTTGCGTCCCCGCCCGCCGGAGCCGTCCCCGCCGCGACTGCCGCCCGACTGGCTGGACACCACGGTCTCGTACTCGACCGACGTCGAGATGCGCTGGACAGCGTTGACCGCGGGCGATCCGGGCACGTCGGTGCAGGGTTTCGAGGACGCGGTAAGCCGTTCTACCGGGGGCGCGGTAAGCGGATCCGGCGGTCTCGGCGGCGGTGGCTTCAGCGGGGGTGGCGTCGGCGGCCTGGGCGGCGCTCTCGGCACCGGCGAGGGCTCAGGCGGCTCGGCCCGCCCGTCGCTGCCGCCCGGCGTCGCGGTCGGCATCACGGAGGCGGTGCCCGGCGGCCTGCGGTCCGGCGCGGGCGGCCCCGCGGCGGCGTCGGCGGGCACGCACGGTGGCGGGATGGGGATGGGCGGCATGCCGATGGCCGGTGGCCTGGGCATGGGCCAGGGCGGCGACGGCAACGAGCACCGCAGGCGCTACCCCTACGACGCCGACGACCCGTTCGCACTGGACCAGAAGGCATCGCCGCCCGTGATCGGCCTCTAGGGGGAAGCGCACACCATGCGAGAGCAGTTCGACCAGGTCAGCGCGGTGGAGGACCAGTCGATCGTGGCCAGGCTCCACGAGACCGCCGACACCCCGCCCCCGATGCCCGTCCCCGATCCGGCGCCCGCGCCCGCCCCGCCCCCGAGCCCGTTCCAGCCACCCGACCCCAACCCGGTCCCCACCCCGCCGCCCGCCCCGAGCCCGGCGCCCCTCCCCGACCCGATTCCCGTTCCACCCCCGAGCCCCACGCCAAGCCCGGCGCCCGCGCCGAGCCCAGCCCCAGCGCCGAGCCCGGCCCCGGCGCCAAGTCCGGCGCCCGCGCCGAGCCCGGCCCCTGTGCCTGCTCCCGTTCCGCCACCGGGCTCTGGGCCGAGCCCGGCGCCTGGGCCGAATCCGCAACCCGCGCCCGGGCCAAGCCCGGTTCACGGCCCCATTTCCACCGCGCCACCTGGTTCGCCCGAAGGCCCCGCGCCGGGGTCGGGCCTGGGTGCCGCGCCGGTTCCGCAGCCCGCTCCCGCGCAGCCCGCGACCGGAAAGCCACCGGCGGGCTCTGAGCCGTCAGACAAGCCCGAGTACCCGCCCAGCCAGGGCGACCTCGGCAAGCCAGGCGACCCCGCCGACGACCCGAGCCCCCAGCCCAAGGGGTACTGGGACGTCGACCTGGCCAAGCTGCACGGGTTCAGCCTGGCCGTCGCGTCGGCCCGGTTCGGGTTGGCGGCCGTGCAGGCGCGGGTCGAGCGGATGCAGGGGGAGGCGTACACGCCGCAGTTGGGGACCAGTCCGGTGGGGCGGCAGCTGGCGAAGAAGTTCGACGACCGGCTCAACGGGGCGGACGGGCTGCGGGGGCTGCTCGCCGAGGCGATGCGGCGCATGGACCAGTTCATCGAGAGCGCCGAGCAGGTCCGCGACCGCTACCGCGAGGTCGAGGACGGCAACGAGGGTGACATCGCCCGGACCGGGGACGGCCGCACGTGACTGAGCTGCCCACCGGGCTGGGCGCCGACCCGGGGTACCGGGACGCCGCGGCGGCGTGGCTGCGTCCGGCGGAGATCGACCTGCTGTGCGTGTTCGCGGAGGTCGCGCCGCCGTTTCCCCTGCGGGTGCAGGCCTACGGCAGCACGCTGGACGAGCGGCGCGCCCATTTCCAGCGGGCCCGCGCGGAGCTCGCCGGGCGTGGGCTGGCCGACAACCGGGGCCCGCGCGGGGTGGCCGCCGATTTCGTCTACCTGCTGCGCGAGGGCGTCGGCTCGGTGGACGTCGTGGTGGCGGGCCGCGGGTGGGCGCGCGGGGCGCTGGTGCTGGCCCAGCGCGACGAGGCCCTGCTGGTGAGCCAGGACGCCAGCGGCCCAGTGCGCCTGCTGGCGCTGTCGGTGCGCGACGCCGTGGAGCGGCTGGTGGGCATGGCGCCGGACCTGGGCGCGGCGATGGCGGCTCCGTTCAGCCTGCCGCGCCGCGCGGTCGAGGGGGCGCACCGCGACATCCTCGGCGCGACGCACCGGCTCACCGCGGACGAGATGGACCGCGTGTTGCGCGCGCATGGCCTTGACGACCAGACCGCGCGCCGCATGGTGACCCATCTGCAACCGGTTCTCGGCAACGGGCAGGCGGGCGTCGCGGTGCGGCGCGGCTACGCGGGCGAGTGGACGCGGTCGGGCCCGGAGGTGCGCTGGCTGGACACCGCCCGCGGCCGGTTCCGCCTGGACGCCGACGCGGGCGACTGGATGAGCGTCAACCCGTTGACCCGCGACGACCTTCGCGGCCACCTGCGCGCGCTCGCCCGCGAACTGTGGTTGTGAACGCGAAACAAGCGAACCGCAAAGGACTGTCGCGGCGAATCGCCCGCGCCGCTGGGAATGCGCGGAACGCGCGCGCCCACAAGGACGACGGGCGTCTGTCCACAGTGGTCACTCGCGGCGGCGCTTCCGTCGCGGGCGGGTGAAATCCTTATGACGCAGGGGTTTCCGCGATGATCACGGTCACCACCGTGATCCAGGTGACGATCACCGCGAGGAGCCAGAACTTCACATTGGTCAGCAGCCGGGTCATGGGGAAACCTCCCATCGGAGCACGAACGGGGGACCTTGAGAGATGGCTGGGCGGCTCGAAGGAAAGGAGCCCCCAGCTATAGCCATCGGTTTTTGCGGAAGATTCGATACAGCACGATGCACGCCAGGAAGATGACGATCATCACCAGCGGGTACCCGAACCGCCATTTCAGCTCGGGCATGTTGTCGAAGTTCATGCCGTAGACGCCGACCACCATGGTGGGCACAGCGATGATCGCCGCCCACGAGGTGATCTTGCGCATGTCGGAGTTCTGCTGGAGCGTGATCTTCGCCAGCGTCGCGTCGACCAGTGTGGTCAGCAGCTCGTCAAAGCTGGTCACCCGCTCGGACACGGTGGTCAGGTGGTCGTCCACGTCGCGGAAGTAGGAGCGCACCTGCTCCGGGATCAGCGGCGAGCAGCCCTCCGCCAGCCGCCGCAGCGGGTTGGCCAGCGGGCCGACCGCGCGGCGCAGTTCCAGGATTTCCCGCTTCATCAGGTACATCTGCTCGGCGCTGACCGGGCTGCGCGGGGCGAACACGGCCTTTTCGATGAGGTCTATGTCGTTCTCGAACGCGTCGGCGACCGCGAGGTAGGTGTCCACGACGTGGTCGGCGATGCCGTGCAGCACCGCGGCCGGGCCGCCGCGCAGGCGGTCCGGCGCCCGTTCGAGTTCTTCGCGGAGCTGGTGCAGCGCGGAATGCTTGCCGTGGCGAACCGTGACCACGTAATCCTTGCCGAGGAACGCCATGATCTCGCCGGTCTCCACGATCTCGTTGGCCGAGGTCGGGGACTCGTGCTCGACGTAGCGGACCGTCTTGAGGACCATGAACAGGTTGTCGTCGTAGCGTTCCAGCTTGGGCCGCTGGTGGGCGTGCACGGCGTCCTCGACGGCCAGCTCGTGCAGGCCGAAGGTCTCCGCGACGCCTTGGATCTGCCGCTCGTCTGGCTCGTGCAGGCCGATCCAGACGAATCCCTCGCCGCGCCTGCGCACCTCGGCGATCGCGTCGATGTGCGTCCAGCGGCCGGGCAGCCGCGCGCCGTCGACGTAGACGCCGCAGTCGACCACGTAGGCCGACAGCGGCACGGAGATCGGCGGCGGGGGCGGGCCGACTCGGTTCGTGCGGCCGCGCAGGGCGCCGAACGAGGGAAGGGCGGGCATCGGACCTCCAGCGACTCACGTCGGGGGACCGGAGGGACTCCACGGCCGCTCCGGCGACGGAGCGTCCCAGCCGAAACGGCGGAGCCTGCCTTAGCGGCGGGCTCCTTCGGAGGGGACGCGGGTACTACTGCAACCAGTCGCGTTGTCATGACCATGTGGGTCGCTCATGCGTCCTCACCTCCTTGCCGTCGGTGGCGGTCGGCGCACGGCGCGCGGACCCACCGAGAGCACAGCGTACTCCTCGACCTTGGGTATCCCGTGGCCAGGCGGGGGAAACCCAGCGGGGCGCGCGCCCGGTGCACTCCCTCACAGACCGGTTGCACCGTCCGGTCGAGGGCCGTACACAGTTCTCCTACTCGTCGGTCACCTAGGAGGAACAGTGCAGTTCGGTCGGTACTACGAGGAGTTCGAGGTCGGCGCGGTGTACAAACACTGGCCGGGAAAGACGGTGACCGAGTACGACGACCACCTCTTCTGCCTCATCACGATGAACCACCACCCGCTGCACATGGATGTGAACTACGCGGAGAACACCACCGACTTCGGCAAGAACGTGGTGGTGGGCAACTACATCTACTCGCTGCTGCTGGGCATGTCCGTCCCCGACGTCTCGGGCAAGGCGATCGCGAACCTGGAGATCGAGTCCCTCCGGCATGTGAAGCCCACGTTCCACGGTGACACCATCTACGGTGAGACCGAGGTGCTCGACAAGACGCCGTCGAAGTCGAAGGACGACCGGGGCGTGGTCTACGTCGAGACCCGAGGCTACAAACAGGACGGAACCGTGGTCTGCGTCTTCCGTCGCAAGGTGATGGTGCCCAAGCGCTCCTACGGTGAGGCGCGCGGCGGCGAGCAGCCGGGCCGACCCGAGCCCAAGGCTTAACACAACGGAGGAAACGCCGTGACCGTGTCCCTGGACGAGATCAGGCAGCGGTTGCGGCGTTTCGCCGAGAGCGAGGCCGCCGGGGTCTCCCCGCTGTATGAGCACCTGGCCGCGCGGGCCGCCGAGGACGACGAGGTGGCGGGCCTGCTGACCGCGGCCCAGCCGGGCGCGGAGAAGCCGACCCTGCTCTTAGCCGCCGTGCATCGCGCGGTTCAGGCTGAGCCGTTCCACGAGTTGGTCAACTACTACCCGTCGATGGGCGGCAGCTACGGCCTCGACGCGGCGACTTGGCCGCTGTTCCGGTCGTTCGTGCTGGAGCGCGCCGACAAGATCCGCGGGCTGATCGCCGCGCACACGACCCAGACCAACGAGGTGCGCCGCGCGGCCCTGCTCTACCCGGCGGTGGCGCTGGCCGCGAAGCAGGCGAAGGCCGCGGTCGGCCTGCTGGAGGTCGGGTGCAGCGCGGGGCTGCTGCTCAACCTCGACCGGTACGCCTACCGCTACCAGACCGAGCAGTCCGGCCAGATCGTCGCCGGTCCGGCAAAGACCCCGCTGGGGCTGCACTGCGCCCTCGAACTTGCTCCGGGCGCGACGATGCCCGCGATCCCGAAGAAGCTCGCCGTGGCCGAGCGGGTGGGCCTGGACGCCAATCCGGTCGACCTGGCCGACGAGGACGCCGCGGCGTGGCTGGAGGCGTGCGTCTGGGCCGATCAGCCCGAGCGGCAGCGCCTGTTGAGCACCGCGGCCGCGTTGCAGCGCAAGAACCCGCCCCAGTTGGTTCAGGGCGACGCGGTGGCCGACCTGCCCGCCGCGGCGGACCGCGTCGCCGAGGGCGTGCCGCTGGTCGTGATCACCAGCAACGCGCTGGTGTACCTGAGCCAGGAGCAGCGGGCCGCGTTCGTCGCGGCGCTCGCCGAACTGGCGGAAAAACGACCTCTGTGGTGGGTGAGCCACGAGTCTTACGGCGCGGCCCTGTGCCACGTGCTGCCGGGGCGTGACGACCTGGTCCCCGCTGAGGGGCGGCCAACCTTCGGCGTGCTGGGGCTCACCCGGTGGGACGGCGGTCGCCCGAACGCGGTCGCGCTGGCCCGCACCGCGATGCACGGCGAGCGCATGGCGTGGCTCGTCTGAGCCCCGCTGACCAGCCCTAACGGGGCAGCGCGCCCCAGGTCTCCAGGGTCTGGAAAAGGGCCTCCACCAGGGCGTTAGCCCGGTCCAGTGTGGTGAAGATCGCAAGGTCCGCCCAGCGGGCTTCCAGGGCGTCGTCACCGGCCATAAGGTCACCGTGGGTGACCGTGCAGGCGTAATCGTGGATCTCGAACACGCCGTGCGGGCCGGGCCGCTCGACCGTTCCGACGAGATCGCCCACCGCCACTGTGAGACCGGTCTCCTCGCGGATCTCCCGGACCACCGCCGCGGCGTCGGATTCGCCCGGCTCGACCTTTCCGCCGGGTAGGGACCACAGTCCCCGGCCCGGATCGCGCGCGCGGCGCACTAGCAGGACCCGCCCCGCGCTGTCACGGACGATCCCGCCAACACACCTGATCTTCCGAATGTCGGACGCCCACACGAGCACGTAGAGTAGCCGTGGGACGTCGGTGACGCTCCGCATTGACCCAAGCGCGGGACTAGGCTCCCCAACCGCCGCCGAGTGCGGTACAACGGTTTTCAACAAGCGCCATCTCGGGTGCGTATGGAACGGGGTAGATCGCAGTGGACGTCAAGAAGGTCTTGATCATCACCGGGGCAGCGCTGCTCGTCTTCTTCCTGGTGACGCAGCCGGTCCAGTCCGCGGGCATCGTCAACTCGATCATTCAGACGCTGCGCGAAGGCGCCGAAGCGGTGATCACCTTCGTCCGCACTGTCTTCCAGGGCTGAGACGAAGTAGCGTCGGAGTATGTTCGCGCCCAGGGACCCAGACGAGTACCTGCTCGACTCCGAACGCCGGGTCATCCGGGTGCGCAGGCACTGGGCCAGCCTGGCGTGGGAGGTCTTCGAGGCCGTCGCGCTCCTCGCGGTGTGCGTGATGGTCTCGTACCTGCTGCCCCCGGCGGCATGGCTCGTGCAGAACATCCTCTGGTACGTCGCTCTCGCGGTCGTGCTGCGCTTCACCTACCAGGTGATCGAGTGGTGGGTGGAGCGCATCGTGGTCACCGACAAGCGCTTCATGATGACCACGGGGGTGTTCACCACCCGGGTGCTGATGATGCCCATCAGCAAGGTCACCGACCTCACCTACAAGCGCACGGCCACCGGCAGGCTGTTCGGCTACGGCACGATGGTGGTGGAGTCGGCGGGCCAGATCCAGGCGCTGAACAACATCGAGTACCTCCCGCGCCCCGAGCAGGTGTACGACGCCATCTCGGAGCTGGTCTTCGGCGACAAGAAGGCCCAGGCGGAGCGGTTCTCGATGATCAAGGCGCAGCGGCTGGCCCGCGGCACCCGCACCCGCAAGAAGAAGGCCGTGGGCTGAGCTGGCCCAACCCGCCCGTGACGCGCGTCATCGTGAACACTGGCTGACGTGCGGATCGACCTCCACTGCCACTCCACGGCCTCCGACGGCACCGACAGCCCGGCCGAGCTGGTCGCGGCGGCGGCGCGGGCGGGCCTCGACGCCATCGCCATCACCGACCACGACACCACCGCCGGGTGGAACGAGGCGGTCGCGGCGCTGCCGTCCGGGTTGGCACTGGTCCGCGGCGCCGAGCTGACCTGCGTCGCGCCGGACGGCCGCGGCGGCCACTGCACGGTCCACCTGCTCGCGTACCTGTTCGACCCAGTCGCCGAGGCGGTTGTCGCCGAGCACGCGCGCACCCGGGCCGAGCGCCGCACCCGGCTGCGCCTGATGGCCGGGCGGATGGCCGCGGACGGCTACCCGGTCGACGCCGACACCCTGCTGGCCGACCTCCCCGAGGACGTGCCCGCTGGCCGTCCGCACCTGGCGCAGGCGCTGGTGCGCGCCGGTGTGGTGCGGTCGGTGACCGAAGCGTTCGCGAAACTCCTGCACGGCAGGAACCATTACTACGTGCCCAGCCACAAGACACCGGTGGCCGACGCCATCGAGATGATCAAGGCCGCGGGCGGCGTCACCGTCCTCGCGCACGGCTTCGCCCACCTGCGCGGCCCCACGGTCACCGCCGAGGTGATCGCCGACCTGGCTGCGGCGGGTCTGGACGGCGTGGAAATCGACCACCCCGACCACGACGCAGCCGCCCGCGCTGAGCTGCGCGACCTCGCCGCCCGGCTCGATTTGCTGGCCACCGGCTCCAGTGACTACCACGGCACGAACAAGACCACCGCCATCGGCGCGGAGACGACCGCGCCCGCCGTGCTGGAGGCCATCGTCGCGCGGGCCACCGGCGCCCCGCTGGTCGTGGGTCCCTGAGATGGGCCTGTTCGACGCCACCCTGTTCGCCGAGGCCACCATCACCCTGGTGGTCATCATGGACCCGCCGGGCACGGTCCCGGTCTTCCTGAGCCTCACCGGCCGCAAGACTCGGGCCACCCGCAACCGCGCCGCCCGCCAGGCGGTGCTGGTCTCCCTCGGCGTGATCTCCCTGTTCGCGGTCGGCGGCCACGCGATCCTGGGCTACCTGGGCATCGGCATCCCAGCGCTCCAGGGCGCGGGCGGCCTCCTGCTGCTGCTGATCGCCCTAGACCTGCTAACCGGCAAGGGCAGCACCGAGCCGGAGGCGGTCGAGGACGTCAACGTGGCCCTGGTGCCCCTGGGCACACCCCTGTTGGCCGGTCCGGGCGCCATCGCCGCGACCATCGTGTTCGTCCGGCAGGCGGACGGCGGCATCGGGGACTACCTGACGATGGCCTTGGCGATCCTCACGGTGCACCTGATCCTGTGGCTGTGCCTGCGCTATTCGGGCGTCGTCATCCGGGTCATCAAGGACAGCGGCATCACCCTGCTGGCCAAGATCGCCGGTCTGCTGCTCGCGGCCATCGCGGTGCAACTGGTCGCGGACTCCGTGCGCGGCTTCATCACCGGAGCCGCTTAGCCAAGGGCCTCTCGCACCGCTTCGGGAGTCCGCGCGAGGTAGGCGCGCCCGTCGTCGGTGATCACGATGGGCCGCTCGATCAGCACTGGGTTGGCGGCCAGGACCGCGATCCAGTCGGCGCGTTCCCGTGGCCGGTCGGCCAGCCCGAGCTCCTTGGCCAGCGGCTCCTTGAGCCGGGTGATCTCCCAGGGCTCCTTGCCGAGCTTCGTCAGCACCTCGGCCAGCTCCGCCTCCGTGGGCGGGTTGTCCAGGTAGCGGCGCTCGGTGTGCTCGGGCGCGTTCTCGGCGAGCGCGGTCTTCGCGGCCCGGGACTTCGAGCAGCGCGGGTTGTGCCAGATTTCCACCCGCTCATTGTGCCCGGGCGCGGAAAGTGTCGGTGGGACTGCGTACGGTGTGGGGCGTGCAAGGTCAGCTTGGTTTCGACAGCATGCCCCGCAAACTGATCAAGGTGACCCCCTCGCGGCTGGGGGTCTGGGCCGACTGCCCCCGCCGGTTCCGGATGACCTACGTCGACCGCCCCACGCCGCCGCGCGGCGGGCCGTGGGCGCACAGCACGCTGGGCGCGGTGGTCCACAACGCGCTGCGGGCCCTGTTCGACCTCCCCGTGGCCAAGCGCACCCCCGAGGCGGCGGCGGCTCTGGTGGGCACCCACTGGAAAGACGACGGCTTCGCCGACCAAGACCAGGCGGCCCTCTTCCGCGACCGGGCGGCGGGCTGGGTCCACGACTACGTCAAGGACCAGGACGTCACCGACGACCCGGTGGGCTTGGAACGCTGGGTCTCGGCCCCGGTCGGCACCATCGTCGCCGAGGGCCGCGTAGACCGAATAGACCACCGCGACGGCGAGCTGGTCATCATCGACTACAAGACCGGCAGACACGCCCTGACAACGGACGACGCCCGAGGCTCCCAGGCCCTGGCTTTGTATGTGCTGGCCGCCCGCCGCACGCTGCGCCGCCCCTGCACGAAGGTCGAACTGCACCACCTCCCCACCGGCACCATCGCCACCTGGGAGCACACCGAAGAGTCCCTGGCCCGCCACCTCACCCGCGCGGAAGAAACCGCCGACGAGTTCCAACTGGCGATAGACACGGCCAAAGCAGGCGGCGACCCCGACGTCCTGTTCCCACCCAACCCCGGCCGCCAGTGCGCCTGGTGCGATTTCCGCCGAAGCTGCGCCGAAGGCCAGTCCGCTGGACCCCAACTGGACCCATGGGCGATGCTGTCCCCGTGACCGGCCCCACCGAACGCCTCCCCACCGGCGACGACGTGACCACAGTCGAGTTCCCCCGCATCAAAGCGGAAGACGTCGCCACCCCAGCACCCCCCACCGGCTCTGGCGCGGGCTTCTTCAGAGAACTTTCCGGCGCCCTGGCCATCGGCCTCTGCATCTTGGCACTGGCGGTCCTGGCCCTCCAGATCATCGCCACCACCAAGGGCATGCCCGGCCCCGGCACCGCCGTCCTCATCGGCCACTTCACCGCAGCGGCGGCAGCGGTCATCGCCCAACGCTTCGCAGACCGCAAAACCGGCCCAGAAGCCGCCCTTGCCATCCTCCTGGTAGCGATCGCCACCGGCACAGCCATCTGGTTCTTCTGGTGGGCCTAACCCCCTAGAAAGCAAAGCAGGCAAACCACCGCCCTGCCAACCGCGCCTAACGCTGCCAGGCACTCGATGGGAGCGGAGCAAAAGACAGCGAACCCACGCTCCTACCAGCGGAAACCCAACGCTGCCAGGTGCTCGATGGGGTGGAGTGGTTTCTCTGGGGGAGAAGGAAGATCGCTAAGCTGGCTCCGCGCGTGTGAGGCCGAAGGCTTCCCACCCGTCTTTCACACGGCGAT
>NZ_JBVJIN010000061.1:0-32092 GCF_055586285.1 Actinokineospora sp. NPDC051303 | reverse complement strand
CAACGCCACCCTGATCGACGCATCCCTCTACCGAGCACACCTGGACGCTTTCGTCTTCGCCGAGAACACCGACTTCACCCGAGCCAGACTCGACAGCGCCACACTCAACAGCACGGACTTCTCCGGCTCAACCATGATCGGAGCCGACTTCGACTACGCGGACCTCGGCCACGCCGACTTCTCCGGCGCCAACCTCACCGACGCCACACACAACCGAGACACCAAAGCCGACCGTGCGGTGAAGGACTCCGCGACGGTCGGCGCCTGGTGGTGAAACCGGGCTTGCGGCGGACCGAATCCGGCGATGCCGATCGGCCGCTAAACCGGTTTCCCGCAGTGTGATCTTCTTGCCCATCATTGTGGGCAGGCCATTCGACTGAGGCCCATAATCCGCGTCACGTGCCTCTGCTCACCCGGGCCGTCCAAGGCTGCGTACCGAGCGGGGGAGGTGGCGGTGAAGTCGCTGTAGCCCAGTTCGGTGGCCAGGGCGGCCCACTCGACATTCCCACCGGTCTCGGCGCGAGGGGCGGCCTCGTGCATCAGGCACAACGCCAGCCTAGCTCGCGTCTTCCCCACGAAGCGATCTAGTCGGTCACACCGTCGGCAACTCGCTGCCGGGGATGCGGGAGGGGCGTTCCAGGACCTTCGCGTCGGGCTCGGTGAAGCCGAAGGGGCGGTAGAGGCCGTGGGCGTCGAGGGTGTGCAGGACCCAGCGGAAATTGGCCCCCGGGCCGTCGTCGATCATGGTGCGTACCAGTGCTTTGCCGAGGCCGTGCCCGCGCGCGGACGGGAGCACGTACACGTCGCTCAGGTAAGCGAAGGCCACGCCGTCGGAGATGGCGCGGGCGAAGCCGACCTGCGCGCCGGTCTCCCGGTGGTACGCGCCGACGACCCGCCACGCGGAGGCGATCTGGGCGGCGACCTGCTCGCGCGTGCGCCAGCGGCCCCAGTACGGCTCCGTGGACAGGTAAGCCCAGACGGCCTCGAAGTCCACGCGGCCAGGGTCGTCGTCCAGGTCGTGTTCGCTCATGGGGGCAAACTAATCAGCCTTGTGTCAGGTGGTGAACTCCTTTTTGGATGCGGCTCACCCGGCCGCGTAGCGGGCAGGGGAGGTGCCGATGGTGGCGGTGAAGTCGCGGGTGAAGTGCGCCTGGTCGCTGTAGCCCAGTTCGGCGGCCAGGGCGGCCCAGTCGACATTCCCGCCGGTTTCGGCGCGGGCGGCGGCCTCGTGCATCCGGTAGCGCTGGATGACCCACTTCGGGCCGACGCCGACGTACTCGCTGAACAGCCGCTGCAGCGAGCGGACCGTCAGCCCGGCCGCGCCCGCGAGCCGGTCGACGCGGGTCAGGGACAGGTCGTCGGACACCATGGCGACCAACGCCCGCACCTCCGCCACGACCGGATCGGCACGCGGCGCGCGGGGTAAGAGGAACGCCTCGGCGGCGGCGACCATGGCGGCGTCGTCCGCGTCGGCCAGCTCCGGCGCGGGGACGCCGAAGAACTCCGCCGCGGGCACCGTGCGGTCGGTCAGCGCGGACACCGGCCCGCCCAGCCACGGCCGGAAGCCCCCGGCGTGGAACCGCACGCCCAGCGCGTGCCCGCGGCCCGCCAGCCGCCTGCGGAACTGGCCGCGTAACACCCCGTAGAGCGCGGCCCCTTCCGGCTGGAAGACCAGGTGCACGTTCGGGTGCGGCACGATCCGCTGCTCGTACTCGTCCGCCAGGTCCCACGACACGACCCAGTGGTACTCCACGAACGGCGCCAGCCCGGGTGAAGGCGGCACGGTCCGCAGCCTGAACTTGGTCCGCGCGGTGTCCTGGTCGAGCACCCCCTTGCGCATGGTCAGCGACATGCCACGACGGTAAACCACCCCACCGACAGTGTCGTGTTTCTTCAATACCGCCCGCCCCGCCCCCGCTTACCGTTCGCCGCATGGAACAGACCCTCATGGCGAAGGCCGCCGCGAGCGCGGTCGAGATCGCCCGCAACGTCAAGCCCGACCAGTTCGACCTGCCCACCTGCTGTCCCGACTGGACGGTCCGCGACCTGGCCAACCACCTCACCCTGTGGAGCGCCGTCGTCTCCGAGCGGACCGCCCGCAGGCTGCCCCCGCCCGGCGACGGCTCCGAGGACGAGACCCGCGACTTCACCGCGGACGGCGACTGGCCCGACCGGTTCGCCACCCTGCTCGACGGTGCCGTGGCCGCCTGGGACGCCCCCGGCGCGCTGGACGGCGAGACGGTCATGATGAGCGACCCCCGTCCCGCCGCCTTCATCCACGATATGCTTTTCGGCGAACTCGTCCTGCACGGCTGGGACCTCGCCACCGCCACCGGCCAGGACTTCGCCGTCGCCCCCGAGGTCGCCGAGGCGGCGCTGCGCGGGGTCGAGTCGATGGCCGAGCAGGGCCGCGAGTACGGCGTCTTCGGCCCGGAGGTCCCGGTGGCCGAGGGCGCGTCGACGCTGGAGAGGGCGCTGGCCGTCAGCGGCCGGGACCCGTCCTGGCGGCCGTAGTCCCGCGACCGGACTCCGTCGGCAGGCGACGGAGTCCGGGCCAGGCCACTATCGTGGGCCGCGCCGGGGCCGATGGTGGCCGCGGCGGGGAAGGGAGTTCCCATGACCGACTTCGGGGCCAGGCTCGCGGAGATCGTCGGCGCGGGTCACGTGCGCGCGGGCGCGGACGCGTCGGCGGACTACGCGCATGACGAGTCGCTGGGCGCCGAGCCGGTGCTGCCCGCGTTCGTCGTCACCCCGTCGTCGGCCGCCGAGGTCGCCGAGGTGCTCAAGGCGGCGAGCGCGGCGGGTGTCCCGGTCACCGCGCGCGGCTCCGGCAGCGGGCTTTCCGGCGCGGCCGTGCCCCGCGCGGACGGCATCCTGGTGTCGTTCGAGCGGATGAACCGGATTCTGGAGATCGACACCGAGAACCACGTGGCCGTCGTCCAGCCCGGTGTGACGCTGCACGAGCTGGAGGAACGGACCGCCGAAGCAGGCCTGGTCTACCCGGTCTATTCCGGCGAGCTGAGCGCGAGCCTGGGCGGCACCGTCGCCACCAACGCGGGCGGGATGCGCGCGGTCAAGTACGGGGTCACCCGCCACCACGTCTTGGGTCTGGAAGCCGTCCTGGCGACCGGCGAGGTCCTGCGCACCGGCGGCAAGTTCGTCAAGGCCAGCACCGGCTACGACCTCACCCAGCTCATCATCGGCTCCGAGGGCACCCTCGCCCTGGTCACCGAGGCCATTCTCAAGCTCCAGCCGCGCACCGCGCACCAGGCGACGATCCTCGCGCCGTTCGCCGACCTCGACGCGGTCGTGCGCGCGGTGCCCCAAGTGGTCGGCTCCGGCCTCGGCCCGCTCATCTTGGAATACATCGACGCGATGACCATGGGCGCGATCACCTACACCGCCGACCTCCAGTTGGGCATCCCCGACCAGGTGCGCGACACCTCCCAGGCGTACCTCGTGGTGATGCTGGAGAACCGCGACGCCGACCGGCTCGACGCCGACGTGCAGACCGCGGGCGAACTGCTCGCGAGCCTCGGCGCGGTCGACGCGTACGTGCTGCCCGGCGGCTCGGCGCGCAAGCTGATCGAGGCGCGGGAGAAGGCGTTCTACACGGCCAAGGGCGCCGGAGCCGACGATGTGATCGACACCGTGCTGCCGCGTGCCGCGCTGCCCGCGTTCATGGCCAAGGTCACCGCGATCGCCCAGGCCAATGAGACTTTCGTCGTCGGCTGCGGGCACGCGGGCGACGGCAACGTGCACCTGGCGGTGTTCCAGAAGGACCCGGAGAAGCGGGCGACGGTGCTGCGCGGCCTGTTCGAGGCCGGAATGGCTTTGGGTGGCGCGATTTCCGGCGAGCACGGCATCGGGCACGCGAAGAAGAAGTACTTCCTGGATTTGGAAGACCCGGCGAAGATCGAGCTGATGCGCCGGATCAAGCTGGCGTTCGACCCGGCGGGTGTGCTCAACCCCGGCGTCCTGTTCGACTGATTTCCCCTGGCAGGCAAGAGAAGGACGGGTATGAACGGCGCACAGTCACTCATCCGCACGTTGGTCGGCTCCGGGGTCGAGGTGTGTTTCGCCAACCCCGGCACCTCGGAGATGCATTTCGTGGCGGCCTTGGACGCGGTCCCCGAGATGCGCGGTGTGCTGGCGCTGTTTGAAGGCGTGGTCACCGGCGCGGCTGACGGTTACGCCCGGATGGCCGACCGGCCCGCCGCGACCCTGCTGCACCTGGGCCCCGGCATGGCCAACGGCTTGGCGAACCTGCACAACGCCCGTCGCGCGCACACCCCGATCGTCAACGTCATCGGCGATCATGCCTTGCCGCACAAGGGTTTCGACGCGCCGCTGGAGTCCGATATCGACGCGCTCAACGGCTGGACGCACGGCTGGAACCGCACGTCGACCGACACCGCGTCCGTGGGCCAGGACGCGGCGGAGGCTGTCGCCGCCGCGATGACCGCCCCGGGTCGAATCGCCAATCTCGTTCTCCCGGCGGATGTTTCCTGGGGCGACGGCGGCCAGGTCGCCGAGCCCGTGGCCCCGCCGGTCCCGGTTCCGGTTGAGGCGGAACGGGTGCGCGCGATCGCCGACATCGCGCGCTCCGGTGAGTCCACTGTGGTCTTGTTGGGCGCAGGCGCGACCCGTGAACGGGGTTTGCTGGCGGCCAGCCGGATCGCCGCCGCGACTGGTGTCAAGGTGTTCGTGGAGACCTTCCCGGCCCGCCTTGAGCGCGGCGCGGGCCTTCCGGCGTTCGACCGTCTCGGCTACCTCGCCGAGCAGGTGCAGTGGCAGCTCACCGATGTGAAGCACCTGGTTCTGGTCGGCGCCAAGGCTCCGGTGTCGTTCTTCGCCTACCCCGGCAAGCCCAGCGAGCTGACCCCCGAAGGCTGCGAAGTCCACGTCCTGGCCGACCTGGGCGAGGACACCGCGGGCGCGTTGGCGGACTTGGCCGAGGCCGTCGCCCCCGACACCGCCCCCGTCTTGCAGGAACCCGTCCGCCCTGAGCTGCCCACCGGCGAACTCACGCCGCAGAACTGGGCCCCGGTGATCGGCGCGCTGCTCCCCGAGAACGCGATCATCTCCGACGAGGCCAACACTTCCGGCCTGATGATCCCGATGACCACGGTCGGCGCCCCCCGCCACGACCTGCTCACCCTCACCGGCGGCGCCATCGGCCAGGGCCTGCCGGTGGCGGTCGGCGCGGCTGTCGCCTGCCCCGACCGCCCGGTGATCTGCCTCCAGTCCGATGGCAGCGCGATGTACACGATCTCGGCGCTGTGGACGATGGCCCGGGAGAACCTCAACGTCACCACGGTCATCCTCAACAACCGCGCCTACGCGATCCTGCGCATGGAGCTGATGCGCGTCGGCGCGGAGGGCGCCGGTCCCGCCGCGAACTCGCTGCTGGACCTGGCCAAGCCGGACATGGACTTCGTGAAGCTGGCCGAGGGCATGGGCGTGCCCGCCACCCGCGCCACCACGGCGGAGGAACTGGCTGAGCAGTTCGCCAAGGCCCTCGCCGAGCCCGGCCCGCACCTCATCGACGCCATGGTCCCGTCCCTGATCTGACCGTCGCCTCAGGGGGCCGGTGCTCACGCCGCACGGCCTCCGTGGTTTCCTATAGTTGGCCAAGCTGAGCCGCGCCCGGGGTTGGTGTCATCCCCCGGGCGCGGCCCCGTGCTGTCTATTTGTTTCTTTGCGCGCCGCGCCGCCATTGCGCCGTTTCGTGAAATCGCGCGCGCCCTTGTTTTTCCGTGCTGGTGGAATCCTGGCCGTGGTCGGTGGGTGGCCCCGGAAACACGCCAACGGAGCGAAGTGCGAGACTTCCGACCAGGGATCAGGCAATAATACGGATTATCCGTTTGATTGGCTTTCACAGTAGACGCGGAGAATCTTTCATCGCGAATGCAAGATCGGCGTCGTTGAGGAATGGGGTGAAGGGTGTCTGACGAGGACGCGAAGGGGTCGACGGTGCCTCGCCGCCAGTTGGGCCGCTACCTGCGGGACCTGCGCGGCAGGGCGCGGTTCTCGGTGAAGGCGGCTGCGCTGGAGTTCGAGTGGTCCGAGGTCAAGATGTGGCGGATTGAGTCCGGGGTGACCTCCATGCGCAGCAACGAGGTGGAGATGATGTGCCGGGCCTACGGCGCTCCGGAGGAGACCACGGTTGCCTTGATGGAGTTGGCCAAGGAGACCAAGGCCAACAGTTGGTGGGTGAGCTACAGCGACTCCATCCCCGACTACTTGGACCTCTACGTGGGTCTTGAAGACGCGGCGTCCGAGCTTGAGGGCTACTGGACGGAGGTGGTGCCGGGACTGTTCCAGACCGAGCGCTACGCCCGCGCCGCGATCGAGGCTGGCGCGGCCCCAGAGCGGGTCGAGTCGCAGGTGCAGCTGCGCATAGCCAGGCAGGTGTTGGTGTCTCGTGTACTGCGTCCACTCTGGGTGAAGATCGTGCTCAATGAGGCCGTCCTGCATCGCCTGATCGGCGGAACCGAGGTGATGGTCGAGCAGCTTCGGCATCTCGTCGTAATGAGTTTGCGGAACAACGTGACAATTCGGGTGATACCGTTCTCAGCCGGTATTCATCCGGGGGCCATGACTGGTCCGTTCGCCAAGCTGGACTTCCCAATCCTGCCGAACGGTGCTCGCTCCGAGCCGACCACGGTCTACGTCGAGGGTTTCACTGGGGCGGCGTTCCTGGAGAAGCCGAACGAGATCAAGCGCTACAGTGAGGCGTTCGCGGACCTCTGGGAAGCCTCGATGAGCGAGGTGGAGTCCGTGAACTACATCGCCAAAGTGGCAAGGGAGATGCGGCAACAATGAGCAGTGACAAGCTGGCCGAGGCCCGGTGGTTCAAGAGCAGCCGGAGCGTCGCCAACGGTGAGTGCGTCGAGGTGGCCTTCCTGCGCGACGGCGAGGTGGCGACCCGGGACAGCAAGCTGGGCGGCACCGAGTCCGTGCTGTTCTTCGACGCCCCCCAGTGGACCACCTTCGTCCGCACGCTGAACGCCTGAGAGACCTTGTCAGGCCCGCTAGAGTGAGGCGTTCGCCAGGACGGCGAGCGCCTCACCACGGCGCTGCGCCCCCGACACGGCAAGGGAGATGGCCCCATGAGCGGTGACAAGCTGGCCGACGCCCGGTGGTTCAAGAGCACCCGGAGCGCCCCCAACGGTGAGTGCGTCGAGGTGGCCTTCCTGGGCGACGGCGAGGTGGCGACCCGGGACAGCAAGCTGGGCGGCACCGAGTCGGTCCTGCTCTTCGACGCCCGCCAGTGGGACGTTTTCGTGCGCGGCCTGACCGCCTGATCTCGCCCCCACAGCAAACGACCGGTGGGGCGTTCCCCGCCCCGGAACGCCTCACCACAGCGCGCCACCCTCCCGCCCACAACGACCCCGGTTCCCTCTGTCCGTGCCCTACAGCGGCGGCCTCCCGCGTCCGCCTCCCCCTGAGACGGCGACCACCCGACCTGGGCCCCGGCTACGGTAGGCGGGCGTTCTCCACGTCTTTCAACATCACGTCCGGGTCGGGAATCCGGTATGTGGGCAGCTTCTCGTCCAGCCACGCCCGCTCGAAGCCAACCCCGGTCTGCTCTTCCATGGCGGCGAGACTGGCGGATTTGTAGTGCTCGGGATCGAAGGCTTCGCCCCGAAGCCAGTGCGGGTGAACGTCGCCCACCTGCGGCTTTCCGCTGGCGAACAGTGGTTCAAAAAAGGCGACAACCTTGCCGTCGACCGCCTGTGTGACGTGCGACAACCCATTGACATTCCAGTACACGCTGAAGAATCGGCCCCCGCCGCGGGACGCCCGCCGCGCTATTTCGGGAATGCTTCCACTCCACCCGTTGTTCTCCACCGCGACGAGAGACGCCCCCACCTCCCGTATCCGCAACGTGAAGTATCGTCCGAAATCCTGTTCGGGCACCTCCGATTCGTTGAACGACAGCGCCCCCACCGGCTCACCCGAATGGTCCCCGTAAACGCTGGCCAGATCGGCAGCCGTGCGCCCCTCAACCACCGCCACCGTCAGTGCCAAGTCGTACGCGGTGTCCGCCCACCTGTACTTACTCATCAAATCCCGCATGTCGATTCCTTGGCGATGTCCACGCCCTGGTAAGGGTGCTGAGCGATCTTGTCGGGCTGGGCGATGATCACGAGGAACTTCGCGCCTTCTTCCGGATATTGCGGCTTCACTGTACCGCCTTGGCAATTGTTTTCCCGTAGTGGCACCTCGTCTATAAGGGCGCCGTCGCCACCTTCTTCCGTTGCCGCCATGGGATACTCGTCACAACTGCCATTCGGGTATTGCTTCCGAAACCTTCCACACGCTTTCGCGCGGTTGGGTCCTTGCTTGGCGCGGTTCATGGTCAGAATGCTGGGTCTTCCGTCCTCCCATGCCTGCGATATATTACGGGTGATAAACGGCATTTTCTCCGCGCTGAACACCACGACCCGGTATTCACCACACTGTTTGTCGCTGATGAGCTGCCGCAATGTGCACTGGCGTGCGTTCTCTTCGGCATCACCCGCGACCATCACGCGCATGTCGCTCTCGCCGAGTATCGCGGTGCCACCGGTCGTCCTACTCAGCAGCCCGGTCATGGTGTCGATGACGGCGCTTCCGCCGAACGCCGCGACAGCGGCCACGATGACTGCCACCGGCAACAGGCTGCCCTTGCTTCGCGTCCCCACCAGATGCCCCTCGCCAGTTGTGTCCGGTGCAACGTGCGCCCCGGCCGCTCTGAGCGTAACGGTTCGTGCCGACGCGATCACTCTCTGACCCAGGGTCGCGCGCTGCCGTACTCCCGTCGGACGCAAAACCCGGCGACGGTTGCTCGCGGGCATACGGCCGACTCGTGACGCAATGCCACCACCAAGAGCGCGTTCTCCACCGAGATCGTCACATCTCCTATCGCTGGTCCAGCTCTAGCTGATCACAGCTTTTCCGTTTGCCGTCCCCGATAGCCTGGTGTCTCCGCAACTCGTGAACCAGGAGACACCTGATGCCACGCCGCTACATCATGACGGCCATCCCGTATGTGAACTCCAAGCCGCACTTGGGCTTCGCTATGGAACTGGTCGAGGCTGATGTGATGGCGCGCCACTGGCGGCACCGTGGGCATGAGGTCTGGTTCCTGACCGGCACCGACGACAACTCGCTGAAGAACGCGATCGCCGCCGAGGCGGAGGGCATTCCGACAGCCGAGTTGGTCGAGCGGAACGCGGCGGCTTTCCATGACCTGCGGGGGCCGCTGCGGATCAGTTTTGACGACTTCATCCGCACCAGCGCCGATGCCCGGCACAAGGTGGGTGTCGAGCGGTTGTGGCGGGCCACGCAGGAGTCCGGCGATCTGTACCGCAAGCACTATTCGGGCCTGTACTGCGTCGGCTGCGAGCAGTTCTACGCCGAGTCCGAGTTGGTCGACGGCCGGTGCCCTGAGCACCTGACCCCGCCGCAGTTGGTCAGTGAGGAGAACTGGTTTTTCAAGCTGTCCCGGTATGAGGATCGGTTGCGCGACCTGATCGAGTCCGGTGAGCTTCGCGTGGAGCCGCCGAGCCGCCGCAACGAAGTTCTCGGCTTCATCAACAGCGGCTTGCAGGACTTCTCGATTTCCCGGTCGACCGAGCGCGCCCGCGGCTGGGGCATCGCGGTGCCCGACGATCCCGGCCAGGTGATGTACGTCTGGTGGGATGCCCTCGGCAACTACATCACGGCCCTCGACTACGGCACGGACGGCGAGAACTACCAGCGCTGGTGGCGCGAGTCCGACGACCGCACCCACGTCATCGGCAAGGGCATCGTCCGGTTCCACGCGGTCTACTGGCCCGCGATGCTCATGAGCGCGGGCGAGCCGCTGCCCAAGACGATTTTCGTGCACGACTACCTGACCGTAGACGGCCGCAAACTCGGCAAGAGCCTCGGCAACGCCATCGACCCAGTGGCCATCGCCGCCCAGTACGGCGTCGACGCCCTACGCTGGTGGCTCGTCCGCGAGGTGCCCCGAGTCGGCGACGCCGACTTCACCATCGACCGCCTGGTCAGCCGCTACCATGAGGACCTGGCCAACGGCCTGGGAAACCTGGTCAACCGCACCGTCAGCATGATCCACAAATACCGCGACGGCGCAGTCCCGACGCTGCCCGCCAAACTCCCGGCAGGCGCCCTAGCTGACGCCATCGCCTCCGCTCCCAACGCGGTAGACGCGGCCCTGAACGAGTTCGACTTCCGCCGCGCCACCGCCGCCATCTGGAAAATCGTGGACGAGGCAAACCGCCACGTGGTCGAGGCCGCCCCATGGACCCTGGCGAAAGCGGAGAAAACCGGCGACACCACCGCGGGCGGCAAACTCAGCGACACCCTCGCCCTACTCATCCACGCCATCCGCACAACCGCCAACGAACTAACCCCCTTCCTCCCCGATGCGGCAGCCCGTGTCACCGCCCAAGTCCAAGAGCACGACGGCAAACTCCCGCAGCCACAACCCTTGTTCCCCCGCATCGAGGAGCCAGCCCTCAGCTAGCGCCGAGTAGTCCGTGTATGTCACGCGGTTACCGCAAGGTATATCGAGGAACAGGAAACGGAGCACGCCGAGACCGGTGTCCCCGTGCGTACACATGACGAACTGGACGCACTTATCGACACCTGGCTGGAAATGGCCGACCGATACGGTTGCCAGATCGCCGTTGAACTGCTTCTCGCGGGTGACGCTCGCACGCCGGTCCGAGTCGGACTGGCCCGGGGCCTGGTACACCCTGGCGCCGACTCCGACAACAAAGCCACCACGGTCTACTCGTTCATGGACGGTGACCTTGAGATATCAGACTGGGCGCTTCTTCCCCTCGACACCGTGCGTCAAGCTCTGCACGAGTACTTCGCCAACGGTGGCAAAAGGCCCACATCCGTCGAATGGAAAGAAGAACAGTAGTCCAAGCGGCCCGCCCTCACGGGGTGAGAACGGACCGCTTGAAACCTGGCCAGGCTACGGTTCTTCGTCCACGATCACCGGCCGGGCCGGTTTGTGGTCGGCCGCGGCTCGTTGGGCTGCTTCGCGCATTTCGATGGTGTCGGTGGCCCAGTCGCCGATTTCGCGGGCTACGTCGCGGATGGCTCCGGTGATGATTTGGGCGATGCGGCCGACGTGGGTGGCCGCGGACTCGGTGATTTCCTGGATGGTGTCTTTGGTGCGTTCGAACTCACTGACCATGGCGGTCCCTCCCTCACGCCGCGCGCAGTGCGCGGCCGTTGCCGACGGTACCGGCGGGTGGCTGGGACGGCTTGCCGCGGAGGCTGTCCGGCAGCGCCAGCTTGAAGATCTTCTTCGCGACCGAGCGGAGTTGCTTGGTCAGGCCGCCGGTGTTGTAGGGCAGGCCGTACTTGGCGCAGATCGCGCGGACCTCGGGGGCGATCTGCGGGTAGCGGCGCGCCGGGATGTCGGGGAACAGGTGGTGTTCGATCTGGTGTGACAGGTTGCCCGACATGATGTGGAACAGCGGGCTGCCGCTGATGTTCGCCGAGCCGAGCATCTGCCGGTAGTACCACTGGCCGCGGGTCTCGTTCTTCGTCTCTTCCTCGGTGAAGGTCTCCACCCCGTTGGGGAAGTGGCCGCAGAAGATGATGTTGAACGCCCACACGTTGCGGATGAGGTTCGCCGCGGCGTTGCCGACCAGGGTGGAGACGAACTGCGGGCCGGTCAGCGCGGGGAACAGCACGTAGTCCTTGATGACCTGCTTGACGCTCTTGTGCCAGATGCGCCGCCGCACCCCGGCGGTCTCCGACCACTTCTTCTCGCCGGATACCAGCCGGTCGAACTCCAGGTCGTGCAGCATGACGCCCCACTCGAAGAACAGCATGAGCGCGAACGCGTACGCCGGGTTGCCCAGGTAGTACGGGCGCCACTTCTGCTCCTCGTCCATCCGCAGGACGCCGTAGCCGATGTCGCGGTCCTTGCCGAGGATGTTGGTGTAGGTGTGGTGGATGTAGTTGTGCGAGTGCTTCCAGTTCTCCGCGGGCGCCACGTTGTCCCACTCGAACATCTTGGAGTTCATGGCCGGGTCGCGCATCCAGTCGTACTGGCCGTGCATGACGTTGTGGCCGATCTCCATGTTGTCGAGGATCTTCGACAGCGACAGCGCGGTCACGCCCGCGATCCAGGCGGGCGGGAAGAACCCGGCGAACAGCAGGCCGCGGCCTGCGACCTCCAGCGCGCGCTGGACCTTGACGATGTCGTAGATGTACTTGCGGTCGGCCTCGCCGAGGTCGTCGAGGACTCGTTGGCGCAGCGCGTCGAGGTCGCGGCCGAGTTCCTCGAACTGCTCGGGGGTCAGGGTGGGGGTGGTGCGGCTCATGCGTGGGCTCCCAGAGGTGTTCACAGGTCGATCGCGACGTCGCCGACTGGCACGGACACGCAGAGTTGGATCTCCACGTCCGGGTCGGTCGACAGCTCGCCGTTGCGCACGTCGCGGGTGCACCCGGCGGTTTTCACGGTGGTGCAGGTGAAGCAGACGCCCATCCGGCAGCCGTTCTCCGGGGTGAGCCCGGCGGCTTCGGCTTGGTCGAGCAGCGTCTGCCCGGAGTTGGCCGCGGCGCGGCCCGCGCGGACGAAGGTGACCTCGCCGGTGGCGTCGGCCGCGTCGACGGTGATCGGCGCGGGCGCGAAGTCCTCGGTGTGCAGCCGGTCGAGCAGGCCGAGGTCGGCGAACACCTCGCGCACGCCCGCCATCAGGCCGGGCGGGCCGCACAGGTAGGTGTGCGCCTCGGCGTGCCAGGGGGCGGCCTTGCGCAGGTGCGTGTGGTCGAAGAAGCCGCTCAGGTCGCCGTTGTCGGCGTCGGTGTAAGCCAGCAGGAGCCGCAGGTTGGGGTGTTTCGCGGTCAGCTCAAGCAGGTCGTCGCGGCAGGGCACGTCGGCCTCGGTGTAGGCGTAGTGCAGGAACACGACCTCGCCGGTGTGGCCTTCGTCGGCCAGGGTCCGCAGCATCGACAGCACCGGGGTGATGCCGCTGCCGCCGCTGATCAGCAGGACCTTGTTCGGGCGGCGCTCGGGGAGGGTGAACTCGCCCTCGGCCTGCGACAGGTGCAGGATCAGGCCCGGCTTGGCGTTGCGGTGCAGCCACCGCGAGACCAGGCCCTGCTCGTGCGCCTTGATCGTCAGCTCGAACCGGCCCCGGGTGTGCTGCGAGGTCGCGGGGGAGTAGCACCGGGTGCGGCGCACGCCGTCGATGTCGACTGACACGCGCACGTACTGCCCGGCGGTGAAACCCGCCCAGCGGCGGGTTGGGCGGAGGGTCAGCGTGACCGTGTCCGCCGTGGTTCGGTGCACATGTGTCACCTCACCGCGCACCCCCCGAATCGTCAGCATCGGGTGCACTAGTTCGAGGTAACGGTCTATCCCGTGTGGCGTGGCCAGGGCTTCCAGCAGGCGCAACCCGGGGAACCGTGGCCTGAGCCCCTTACCTGCGGTCACCGTGTTCCTTCCAGTTCAGTGAACATGCGTACACTGAAAGTCCAGCGCGGAATCGGCCCGCTGTCAACCCGGAGGGCAGTGAGGTGACGAACAGTGCGAAAAGTTGATGAAAAGATCAGCACCAGTACCCTCACCTTTGTGACTGGGGACGCGTCCGGGCCGGTGGGCACCCGGCAGGAGCGCAAGCTGCGGACCCGGCAGGCGCTGCTCGACGCCGCGCTGCGGCTGCTGGCGGACGGCAGCCTGGCCAGCCTGAGCCTGCGCGAGGTCACCCGCGAGGTCGGCATCGTCCCGACCGCGTTCTACCGCCACTTCGCCTCGATGGACGAGCTTGGCGTGGCCCTGGTCGAGGAAAGCATGCGCACGCTGCGCTCCATGCTGCGCGACGCCCGCCGCAAGCCCACCGACGACGCGATCTCGGGCTCGGTCGCGATCCTGGTCGACCAGGTGCGCAGGCACGAGTCGCACTTCCAGTTCCTGGTGCGCGAGCGCTACGGCGGCGTCGCCGACGTCCGCAGGGCGATCGCCACCGAGTTGCGCCTGCTGGGCAGCGAACTGGCCACCGACCTCGCGCGCTTCCCCGGCATGGCCGAGTGGGACCCCGACGACCTGCGGATGGCCGCCGACCTGATGGTCGCGGGGATGCTCTCGATCGTCATGGCCCTGCTGGAGGTCGGCCCGCACCCGCAGGGGTTGGCCGAGGTGGTGGACGTGGCCGAGCGGCAGCTTCGGCTCATCGCGATCGGCATGGTCCACTGGCACTCGACGCCGCGCTAGACCTCACCGCGCGACATTGGCAATTGTGATCTTGCGCACTTAGGTCACTTAAATGGTACAACTGTACTGTGACCGCCAGCACAGTCGTGGGCGTCCCGAGGGAGACCTCCGAGGGCGAGCGGCGGGTCGCCCTCGTGCCGAAGGTGGTCGAGCGGCTGCGCGCCCGGAACCTGTCCGTCGTCGTCGAGCCCGGCGCGGGCGCGGACGCGCTGATCCCGGACGCCGCGTATGTCCACTCAGGAGCGTCGCTCGGTGATCCGTGGTCGGCCGACGTGGTGGTCAAAGTCGCGCCGCCATCCCAACCTGAGATCGCCCGGCTGCGGCGGGGCGCGCTCTACGTCGGCTTCCTCGCGCCGCTGACGGAACCGGGGACGGCCCGCGCGCTGGCCGACGCTGGTGTCACCGGGTTCGCCATGGAGGCCGTCCCGCGCATCTCCCGCGCGCAGTCGATGGACGCGCTGTCCTCGCAGGCCACCGTGTCCGGCTACCGCGCCGCCATGGTCGCCGCCGAACTCCTGACCCGGTTCTTCCCCATGCTCACCACCGCCGCGGGCACCGTGCCGCCCGCGAAGGTGCTCGTCCTCGGCGTCGGCGTCGCGGGGCTGCAAGCGCTTGCCACCGCCCGCAGGCTCGGCGCCCGCACCACCGGCTACGACGTGCGGCCCGAAGTCGCCGACCAGGTCCGCTCGGTCGGCGCGCAGTGGCTCGATCTGGGCATCGAGGCCGCCGGGTCCGGCGGCTACGCCCGCGCCCTCACCGACGCCGAACGCGCGGAGCAGCAACGCCAACTCGGCAAGGCCATCACCGGATTCGACGCGGTGATCACGACCGCGCTCGTCCCAGGCCGCCGCGCGCCGACCCTGGTGACCGCGGACGCGGTGCGCGGGATGCGCGCGGGCAGCGTCGTGGTCGACCTCGCGGGCGAGGCGGGCGGCAACTGCGAGCTGAGTGAGCCAGGAAAGGTCGTCATGGCGGAGTCGGTGACGATCAGCGCGCCGCTGAACTTGCCCGCCACCATGCCCGAGCACGCCAGCGAGCTGTACGCGCGCAACGTGCAGGCGGTGCTGGAACTGCTGACCGACCCAGCCGGGGCGCTCGCGGTCGACTTCGGCGACGAGATCGTCGCGGGCGCCTGCGTGACCGGGAAGGAGGGCTAGATGCTGGTCCAGAACCTGGCCGTGCTCGTGCTCGCGGGCTTCGTCGGCTTCGCGGTGATCTCCAAGGTGCCCAACACCCTGCACACGCCGCTGATGTCGGGCACCAACGCCATCCACGGAATCGTGCTGCTGGGCGGGCTCATCGTGGCGGGCCTGGGCGCGCAGAGCGTGCTCGACAAGGTTCTGCTGGTGATCGCGATCGCGTTCGGCACCATCAACGTCATCGGCGGATTCCTGGTGACGGACCGAATGCTGGGCATGTTCAAGGACCGTCCAAACAGGACCAGTCCGGAGAGGACACGGCGATGACCCGAGATGTCCTCATCCAGCTCCTGTATATCGTCGCCTTCGCCCTGTTCATCTACGGCCTGATGGGCCTCACCGGCCCCCGCACCGCGGTGCGCGGCAACTGGATCGCCGCGACCGGCATGGGCGTCGCGGTGCTCGCCACGCTGCTGACCCCCGGCATGGGCAACTGGTGGCTGATCCTGCTCGGCGTCGCGATCGGCACGGCGGTCGGCGTCCCGGCGGCGAAGCGGGTCAAGATGACCGCGATGCCGCAGATGGTGGCGCTGTTCAACGGCGTCGGCGGCGGGGCGGTCGCGCTGATCGCGTGGGTGGAGTTCCGGCAGAGCGCGGGTTTCGCGCACGAGCCGGTGTATGTGGCGGTCGCGAGCCTGTTCTCCGCGATCGTCGGCTCGGTGTCGTTCTGGGGTTCCCTGGTCGCCTACGGCAAACTCCAGGAGATCGTGACCGGCCGCCCAGTTGGCGTCGGGAAGCTCCAGCAGCCGCTGAACGTGGCGCTGTTGCTGGTTTCGGTGGCGTGCGCGGCGGCGGTGGCCGCGGGCGCGGGCTCACCGTGGCTGATCGCCGGTGTGCTGGTGTCGGCCGCGGCGCTGGGTGTGCTGGTCGTGCTGCCCATTGGCGGCGCGGACATGCCCGTGGTGATCTCGTTGCTCAACGCGCTCACCGGGTTGAGCGCCGCCGCGATGGGCTTGGCGCTGGACAACACGGCGTTGATCGTCGCCGGGATGATCGTCGGCGCGTCCGGCACGATCCTGACGAACCTCATGGCCAAAGCCATGAACCGCACCATTCCCGCGATCGTCGCGGGCGGCTTCGGCGGCGGCGCCGGAACCGCGCAGGCGGCCGACGGTGACCGGTCCGTGCGCCGCACCAGCGCCGCCGACGCCGCGGTCCAGTTGGCGTTCGCCAACCAGGTGATCATCGTGCCCGGCTACGGCATGGCGGTCGCGCAGGCCCAGCACGCCGTCCGCGAGATGGCCGACCTGCTGGAAGACCGGGGCGTGACCGTCTACTACGCCATCCACCCGGTCGCGGGCCGGATGCCCGGCCACATGAACGTCCTGCTCGCCGAGGCCGACGTGCCCTACGAGCGGCTCAAGGAGATGGACGACATCAACCGCGAGTTCGCCCGCACCGACGTCGCCATGGTCATCGGAGCCAACGACGTGACCAACCCGGCCGCCCGCACCGACCCCGACTCCCCGATCTACGGCATGCCCATCCTCAACGTGGACGAAAGCCAGTCGGTCATCGTGCTGAAGCGCGGCATGGCCGCCGGTTTCGCGGGCGTCGACAACGCCCTCTACTTCGACCCGAAGACCACCATGCTCTTCGGCGACGCCAAGTCGTCGGTCTCCGAGGTGACAGAGGAACTCAAGGCCCTCTAGCCCCGCGTACCTTGGTGGCGTGAACTGGACCCTAGAAGTGATCGTCGTGCCCGTGTCGGACGTCGACCGCGCCAAGACCTTCTACGCCGAGCAGCTAGGTTTCACCGTCGACCACGACACCCGCGTCGGCGACGTGGTCATCGTGCAGCTCACCCCACCGGGCTCGGGCTGCTCGATCGTCATCGGCAAGGGCGTCGGGAAGATGGCCCCCGGCTCACTGAGCGGATTGCAACTGGTGGTCAACGACGTCCGCGCCGCCCGCACCCATCTCCTAGAACGTGGCGTCGAGGTAGGGGAGGTCCTGTTCGCCAGCCACGAGGGCTTCCGCCCCGCCCGCGAAGACGACGACCTGAACAACACCGGCTTCATCTTCTTCGACGACCCCGACGGCAACGGCTGGGCGGTCCAGCAGATCACCTCCCGTCCCTAGAGCGCCGACTCTCGACCTCGCCGAGCGCATCCAGGTCTCGCTGCTCAACGTCATGGAGGTATGCGCCATCCAGCTGCGCGGCGACGACCCCCTCAGTTCCATGATCGCGAGTTATCCACAGCCACGCCGCCCCCTCTTCCCTCGGCTGACCTGCGCCGATAGGATGGAACAGGGCCCGGCCCCCAGGGCGGGTGGGGGTTTGTTGTGGGGGCTGCGGGGCGGCGAAAAGTCGACATTGAGTCGGGGTTGGGCGTGTCGCGGCCCCAGCGCTCGACGTCAAGCTCTGCACCGGCAAGCACAAACCGATTTTGACGAAACCCTGAGCTGCTCAGGCGGGCGCGGTTTGTGAGCCGGGCGGCCCAGTGTTCGTTTCTGGCCCCGGAGAGCCACGTTGGTGGTGGTCTTCACTCGTCCGGGTGACACTTGCGCTATGCACGGTGAGCTGGTCGACGCCAATGACCTCGGGCTCTTCGGGCCGGACTCGGTCACCTGGCAGGTGCACGCCGACCCGGCCATGTGGTTCGGCGGGATTCGCAGCCTCTACCTGCAAGCCCTTCATCCCCGCGCCGTCGCGGCCGTTGTCCAGAACTCGGACTTCCAGGCCGATCCGCTCCGCAGGCTGGTCAGGACCGCCAACTTCGTCGGCGTCAGCACCTACGGCACCGTCGCCGACGCCCACAAGGCTGCCGCCCGGGTAAGACGCGTCCACCGATCCTTACGGGCGCACGATCGCGACACCGGTGAGACTTTCAGCGTTGATGACCCTGACCTGCTGCTCTGGGTCCACTGCGCGGAGGTCGCGTCGTTCCTCTCCGCTGTCCGCCGCGCGGGGTTCCCGCTGACCAGGGCCCACGCCGACCGCTACCTCCGCGAGCAGCGCACCAGCGCCGCCCTTGTCGGCCTCTCGCCGGACGACGTCCCCGGCTCGGTCGCGGAGATGACCGCTTACCTGCGTCAGGTCTATCCCATCCTGCGCCGGACAGCCGACGCTGATGTGATCTACGACTTCCTCCACCGCCCGCCCGTGTCCGGGTTGCTGGCCGTGGGCGCGCGCCTCTACGAGCCGACTGTCGGGCATCTGTCCTACTCGCTGCTGCCCGCGTGGGCGCGGCGCCTCTACGGCCGCCGCGCCTATCCCGCGCCGGTGACCACGGCGGCGGTCAGGGCGTTCCGCTCGGCCGCCCTGCGGATGCCGGGTGGTTTCCGGATCGCGCGCGGGGTCGAGCCCGCGCCGGTCGCGGCCGTGCGGCGGCTCGGCGCGTGGGCAGCGCCGTCCGCCGCACGACTGCCGGGGGTCAGCTCCGGTGCGCTTCCTGGAACTTGATCACCAGCGCCTGCGGGATGCGGCCGCGTTCGGCGACGGCTTCGCCCTGGTTGCGGGCCCACTCCCGGATCGCCTGGTTGTCGGCCCGGTCGTTCGCCGAGCCATTGCGCGACGCCCCGACGCCGACCTTCTTGCGGCCACCGGCCCGGCGCGCGCGGCCGATGAACTCGGCCAGCGACCCGCGCAGCCGGGCGGCGTTCTCGCTCGACAGATCGATCAGGAAGTCCACGCCGTCGAGGGCGAAGGCGACGGTCTCGTCGGCCTGCCCACCGTCGAGGTCGTCGACGAGCTCGACAACGGTCTTCTGCGCCACGGTTTCCTCCGCGTGATGAGAGTGGTTTCCTGCTCGGGTCCGACGCATTGGCGAACGGTGTCCCGGCCTCGGCCGGGTATTTCCGAACCGATCGAGACGAAGCGTATCGGCACCGCCGCGCCGATCCCACGAGGCGGTCCGGTGTGGCGCGGACCCGATATTCCGACATAGTAGGACGCAGGTCACGCCCTAGCGAAAATGCGACGGCAGCGGGGTGTCACCCGAAGTGCGCTAGGCGCTATATCCGCAGGTCAGAGGCTTTGACGGAATCCTGATGCATTTCCATGGTGTGCCTTCGGCGTTAAATTGCCCACTTCGGCTTCCTAAGCCGGACAGTAGTCGCACCTCGATGTGAGTGCGAGTCGCATCCTAGTCCGGATATAACCTGTTGTGCGGAATCCGCCTTGTCGCTCGGACCGTCCATAACGTTACGGTGTGCGGCATGACTGTCGATCTCTCCGCCTTCCCGCGCGTCCCGCTCGGCCATTGGCCGACCCCGCTGGACGACTGTCCCCGGCTGGGTGCCGCGCTCGGCGGAATCCGTGTCCTGGTCAAGCGCGACGACGTCAGCGGACTGGGCGTCGGCGGCAACAAGCTGCGCAAACTGGAGCCGCTGCTGGGCGCGGCGCTCGCCGACGGGGCCGACACCGTGATCACCTTCGGCGCGGTGCAGACCAACCACGGCAGGCAGACCGCCGCCGCCTGCGCCCGACTCGGCCTGCGGTGTGAGCTGATCCTCACCCGCGAAGTCGCTCGAACGAGTGACGCTTACCTGCGCTCCGGAAACCTGGCCCTCGACCACCTCTATGGCGCGACCGTCCACTTGTGCGACGACGACCGGCAAGCCGACGAGGCTTACCGGCGCGCGGTAGACCAAGCCGCCGCCGAGGGCCGGAAGGCCGTGACGTTGCCGGTCGGCGGTTCCAACGCCCTGGGCGTCCTGGGCTACGTCGCCGCCACCGTCGAGATGTTCACCCAAATGGACGGTCTGGGAATCGCCGCCGACCGGATCGTGGTCCCGGTCGGCAGCGCGGGCACCGCGGCGGGCGTCGCTCTCGGCGTCGCGCTCCTGGACCGGCCCACCCGGGTGGACGGGGCCTGCGTGTCGCACACCGCGGCCGAGTCGCTGGCCGACATCGGCCGCCTCGCCGCCGAGTCCGCCGCGCTGCTGGGCCGCGCCGCGCCCGCGCTCACCCACGTGCGCACCGACGACCGCGCTGTCGGCCCCGGCTACGGCGTGCCCACCGCGGCGCTCTGGGACGCGGTGCGCCTGTTCGCCCGCACCGAGGGGATCACCCTCGACCCCGTCTACACCGGCAAGGCCGCCGCCTGCCTGGTCGACATGGCCAAGACCGGCGAGATCGCCCCGGGCGAGACGGTCGTGTTCCTGCACACCGGCGGCCTGCCTGGCCTGTTCGCCTACGCCCCGGACTTCCCCGCCGAGGCCGAGCGCTGATCAGCCGGGGACACTCGACACGCCCGCGCCTCGTGTCTAGTCCGGCGGGCTGGTTTCCGGATTCCCCCGCCAGGCTGAGCGTCGGTCAGCCCGCCAGGGAAAGCTGCAACGCCCGCCCCGCGATCCGCTTCAACGCCTCGTCGTCCGGCCGGGACGAGCCGTCCAGCCACACCGCCTGGACCAGCTTGACGCTGTTGCCCTCGCGCCCGCTGGCATACGCCGCCGACTCGAACGTCGGCTTCCGGTCGCCGGGCCAGGGCACCCCCTCGGCGGCCTGGTCGGTGATCCCGCCGCTGCCGGGCTTGTCGGCGATCGCGCGCAGTTCGGTCGCCAACGAGCTTCCGGTGAACCGCAGCACCGCCACCAGCACCGCGGCCTGGCGCCCGTTGTCGGCGACCTGGAACCGGGCCCGGATCAGCCGCGCGCAGCCGTTCTTCTCCAGCCACGCGCGCACGTCGCCGTACGCGTGCGTGGCGCAGTCCGGGTGCTCGGCGGCGCCCTTGGGGGTGAACGCGGTTCCCTCGATCGGGATCTCGGCGGTCTGGGTGCTCGACGGCCCCGGTGACTGCGCGGGCGGATCGCCAGCGGAGTTGACCGCCACCACGATGCCGGTGATCAGCAGCACGGCCACCAGCGCCGCCGCGGCGATCGGCAGCCACTTGAGCTTGCCCGAAGCCTTCCTCGGCACGGGCGGGACGTGCGAGCCGCCGGTGATCCGGGGGATGACGGTCGTGCTCTCGGCAGCCGCGGCGGGGGAGAACCCGTCCGGGAAGCCCTCGGCGAGCAGTTCGGTCTCGTCCACCACCAGCCCGGGGTGCAGCGCGGCCAAGATCCGCCGCAGCTCGCCGACCGGGCAGGCGCGGCCGTGGGTGGCCAGCTCGCGCGCGGCGGTCAGCAGGGTCATCGGCTCCGGGTGCAGGATGCGGATGCCGCGCACCAGGTCGGCGCTGGGCTGCGAGACCTGCGACACGTAGGGGCCCACCGCCACCACCGTGCCGACCGGCAGCGGCTCGACCCGCTCGGCCGCCAGCCGCTCGGACACCGCGGCGGTGGCGGCCAAAGCGTCCACCGCGGGGTTCACCGGCCCGCCGGTGCTCACCAGCGGCCAGCCGTCGGTCTTCCACTGCCCGGACAGCGGAGCCTCCAGGCGCATCGCCGGGTCCGGCAGGTCCACGCAGACGACGATGAGAATCCCGCGCGGCAGCACGAGGACCGCGTCGAGCGCGCGCGGACAGCCCGGCGGCCGGACCCCGAGCAGGGCGACGCCGCCCACCACGGTTTCCCCGCGTCCCCAGGAGACCAGCGCGGCCCGCAGATCCATGCCCACCGCAGCGGTCGTGTCATCGACCCGGACCACCCGCACCACGCACCTCCACCCGACTCACGGCCGGACCTCGAAGGACCCGGCCGTCGGGCACCACGCTATCGGCATGGATCTCCACTGGCCCCGCTGACCTCACGGCGTGTCCGAAGATCGAATTCGTGACCAAAATGAGGGTCCCCCGTTAGAGGGGTGCCACCTTGTGGTGCCATCGCCCGTCGATGCTGGTGGCGCGCGGGACACGCCGGTTGGTCTGTGTGAAATGCCTGGGGCACACGTTGTTTTCGTGGTTCGTGTGGCCAAAGTGTCCGGTAGCAGGGCAGAATGAGCGCGGGAATACCATGTGTGACCAGACACCCGTTGATCGCGATGGACGTAGGGGAAGACGATCCTCGTCGAGCAGCGGAGGTCAGCAGTGAGCACCCGTGGAAACACCCAAGGCGTGGTGTACGTCCACTCGTCGCCGTCTGCGGTATGTCCGCACGTCGAGTGGGCGATTTCGGGCACCCTCGGGGTGCGTGCCGAGCTACGCTGGACCGCGCAGCCCGCGGCCCCGGGTCAGTTGCGCGCCGAGTGCGCGTGGACTGGCGACGCGGGCACGGGCGGCAAACTCGCGGGCGCGCTCCGAGCGTGGCCGATGATCCGCTTCGAGGTCACCGAAGAACCCAGCCCCGGCATGGACGGCGAAAGATTCTGCTACGCCCCCACCCTCGGCCTCTGGCACGCCCGCACCAGCGCCAACGGCGACATAGTCGTGGGCGAAGACCAACTACGGTCAGTGGCCACCTCAGCACGCGGCGGCGAGTCCTTCGCCTTCAAAATCGACGAACTCCTCGGCGCCTCCTGGGACGAGGCCCTGGAGCCCTACCGCCGAGCAGGCGACGGCGCCCCCGTCACCTGGCTCCACCGCGTCGGCTGACCCTTTTCCTCCGCAGGTCCCGAAGGCACCCCTTCGGGACCCCCACCGCCATGGCCAGTCCCGCCGCCACCCCCTCGAATACCAAGATCGCGAGTTATCCACAGGCAAGATCGTTCTCGCCCCGATTGTCGGCCTGGCCCGATAGACTGGAGCGGGGTCAGCCCCCAGGGTGGGTGGGGCTTTGTTGTGGGGGCTGTGGGGCGGCGAAACAGCGAACTTGCCCTCCTGCCAGGCCGCACGAACCCTGCCAAGCGCTCGATGGAGCGGACTGAGCAGCGAACCCGCTCTCCACGAAGCCGCACCCGAGCCTGCCAGGTGCTCGATGGGGTGGAGTGGTTTCTTTGGGGGTGAAGGAAGATCCCTAAACTGGCCGTGGTCGTGGGGCCGAAGGCTCCCCACCCGTCTTTCCCACGACGGGATCTTCCTTCGTAGGGGCCCCAAAGAAACCACTCCACCCCATCGAGCAAACCCACCAACCCAGCAACCCAGCTCCCCCCATCGAGCAAGCCACCCCAGCGAGCCCCACAGAGTCCATAGCACCAGCTATGACACCCTGACCCAGTGCAACCAGGATCAGCACACCGCTGGCTACTCCCAGCCGTCCTGCTAGCCGTGATCATCACCGCGGCAGCCGGAATGCTCGCCCGCGACCTCTACGCCGTCCCGGACAGCCCCCCGCCAGCCCCGATCCTCCCCAGCGAGAGCGCCCTCCCCGCGAGCGCCCAGCCCGGCCCCCGCGATGTCCGCGCCACCCAGGACGCCACCCAGCACCCGCTGTACGAGACCGTTCGCCAGCTCCTGCAGACCTATTTCGACGCCATCAACGGCAAGAACTACGCGCGCTGGAAGACGACTGTCACCGATGATCGGGTCAAGGACATGCCGGAAGCCACGTGGCGGGCCGCGTACCGGTCTACCCAGGACGGCAGCATTGTCGTCTATCGGATAGAGACCGGTCCGGAGAACAGCGCCCGCGTCTTGCTGCGTTTTGTCAGCAAACAGGACGTCGCCGATGCTCCGCTTGAACTACCGGTCGACTGCATTCGGTGGAATGTGGTCTTCCCGTTGGCCTACACCCGCGGCGAATGGCGGCTCGACGCTGGTCCGACCGCGGCGTCCCCGCAGCACGACCGCTGCTGAGCCTAGAGTGGGATGTTCCCGTGCGATCCCCGGCCCGCGGGTGCCGCGGCGAGGGCTTCGGCGAGTTTCTGCCGGGTCTGGCGGGGGTCGATGACCTCGTCCACCACGCCGATGGCCATGGCCCGGTCCACGCCGCCCGCGATGCGCTCGTGTTCGGCGGTCAGGCGGGCGTGCAGGGCCTCGCGCTCCTCCTCGGGGGCCGCGGCGAGCTTCTTGCGGTGCAGGATTCCGACCGCCGCCTTCGCGCCCATGACCGCGACCTCCGCCTCGGGCCAGGCGAACACCGCCGTGGCCCCGAGCGAGCGCGAGTTCATCGCGATGTATGCGCCGCCGTAGGACTTGCGGGTCACCAGCGTCACCCGGGGCACCACCGCCTCGGCGAACGCGTGCAGCAGCTTCGCCCCGCGCCGCACCACGCCCTCCCACTCCTGGCCGACACCGGGCAGGTAGCCGGGCACGTCCACGACCACCAGCAGCGGCACGCCGAAGCTGTCGCACATCCGGACGAATCTGGCCGCCTTCTCCGCCGACAGCGAGTCCAGGCAGCCGCCCTTGCGCAGCGGGTTGTTCGCGATGACCCCGACCGTGCGGCCGCCGAGCCTGCCCAGGCCCACGACGATGTTGGGGGCCCACTTGGCTTGGAGTTCCTCGAAGTGCGAGACGCCGTTCTCGTCGGCGTCGAGGATCTGGCGCAGCACCGGCTTGACGTCGTAGGCCCGGTTCGGCTGCGCGGGCAGCAGGTCGCGGATGGCCCGCTCCTCGCGCACCGCGTGCAGGTCGAACAGGCCGGGCTTGGCGAACAGGCTGGTGATCCGCCGCGCCCGCACGTAGGCGTCGGGCTCGTCGTTGGCGAGCACGTGCACCACACCGGACTTGCGCCCGTGCGCCTCCGCGCCGCCGAGGCCCTCCTGGTCGATCTGCTCGCCGGTCACGCTGCGCACCACGTCCGGCCCGGTCACGAACACCCGGCCGTCCGGGGACATGATCACCACGTCGGTCAGCGCGGGCCCGTAGGCCGCGCCGCCCGCCGCCGGGCCGACGACCACGCTGATCTGCGGGACCCGCCCGGAGGCGCGGATCATCGCGGCGAACACGTTGCCGACCGCGTCCAGCGACTCGACGCCCTCGGCCAGCCGCGCGCCGCCGCAGTGCCACACGCCGATCACCGGGCACCGCTCGCGCAGCGCGGTGTCGATGGCCTCGACGATGTGCCTGCACCCCTCCACGCCCATGGCGCCGCCCATCTTCGTGGCGTCGGTGCAGTAGGCGATCACCTTGACCCCGTCGATCCGGCCGCGCACGGCGTACACGCCGCTGGAGTCGGCGGGACGCAGCGGCGCCAGCGAGTTCGCGTCGAGCAACTGGGCTAGCCGGACTTCCGGCTCACGCGGGTCGAGTTCGCGTTTGCCGTCGTTCGGACGGGTGGCCAGGGCGGTCATCGAGTGCTCCTCCGGGTTTACGGCACGGCCGACTTGTGGTCAGGCCGAGGTGAAGACCAGGGCGACGTTGTGGCCGCCGAAGCCGAACGAGTCATTGACGGCTGCGGCCAACTCGATCTTGCGTGGCTCACCGGTCACCACGTCGAGACCGACTCGCGGGTCGACGTTCTCCAGGTTTCGGGTGGCCGGGATGACGCCGTAGTAGATCGACAGCAGCGTCACGATGCTCTCGACGGCGCCAGCGCCGCCGACCAGGTGGCCCATCGAGGCCTTGGGCGCGGTCAGCACCACGTGGTCGCCGAGCGCCTTGCGGATCGCCGCCGCCTCGCCGATGTCGCCGACGACGGTGGAGGTGGCGTGCGCGTTGACGTGGCCGATGTCGGCCGCGGTCAGGCCAGCGGTGCGGACCGCGTTCTCGATGGCCCGGATCTGGCCGACGCCCTCGGGGTGGTTCCCGGTGATGTGGTGGGCGTCGGAGGTGATGCCGTATCCGGCGAGCCTGCCGTAGATCCGCGCGCCGCGCGCCGCGGCGTGGTCGGCGCGTTCGAGCACGAGAGCGCCAGCGCCTTCGCCGAGGACGAAGCCGTCGCGGTCGGCGTCGAAGGGCCGCGACGCGCGCTCCGGCTCGTCGTTGCGGGTGCTCAGGGTCCGCGACTGGCAGAAACCGGCCACGGTGATCGGGTGGATGCACGCCTCGGCGCCACCGGCGACGACGACGTCGGCGCGGCCGTTCTGGATCATCTGCCAGGCGTTCGCCAGACCTTCGGCTCCCGAGGCGCAGGCCGACGCCGGGGAGTGCACCCCGGCCCGCGCCCGCAGTTCGATGCCGACGTGCGCGGCCGGGCCGTTGGGCATCAGCATCGGCACCGTCAGCGGCGAGACCTTGCGCAGCCCCTGCTGTTCCAGGATGTCGTCCTGGTCGAGCAGGGTCACCGGGCCGCCGATTCCGGTGCCGATGCTGACCCCGAGCCGTTCCGGGTCCACCGACTCGTGCTCGTCGGTGGGCAGGTCGAACCCGGCGTCCGCCCAGGCCTCCCGTGCGGCGATCAGCGCGATCTGCTCACACCGGTCGAGCCTGCGGGCCTGCACCCTGGGCAGGACCTCGGTCGGCTCGACAGCCAGCGTGGCGGCGAGGCGCGCGGGCAGGTCGAAGCGCTCGACCCACTCCTTGTCGTTGCGCCGGATGCCGTTGTGACCGGCGAGCAGGGCATCCCAGGTGGACGAGACGTCACCGCCGAGCGGCGTGGTGGCGCCCAGCCCGGTGATGACGACATCGACGTTGCTCATGGGGTTTCCTTCGCGAGCGGGTGAATGGATGGCTGGCCGGGGAGAGGGGCGAACGCGGTGGGTCAGACGTTCTTCGAGATGTAGCCGACGGCGTCGCCGACCGTCTTGAGGTTCGCCAGCTCGTCGTCGGGGATCTTCACGCCGAACTTGTCCTCGGCCTGCACCGCGATCTCGACCATCGACAGCGAGTCGATGTCGAGGTCGTCCACGAAGGACTTCTCGGTCGTCACGTCGTCGGTTGCGACACCGGCGACCTCTTCGACGATCTCGGCGAGTCCCTCAAGGATCTCGGCGTCGCTGGGCTTCTCCGACATGCCAGATGTCCTTCCTAGTCCAACCGGCCGGTACCGCACCCGCCGGGTCTTGCTCCCCTGGGGCTAGCTCAGGGGCAGATCACGACCTGTCCCGCGTAGGACAGGCCCGCACCGAACCCCACCAGCACCGCGACGTCGCCGGGCTTGATCCGGCCAGCCGCGCGCATGTGGTCCATCGCCATCGGAATCGAGGCCGACGAGGTGTTGCCGGAGTGCACGATGTCGTCGGCGACCACCATGTCCTCGCGCGCCCCGTTGGCCCGAAGCTTTTTCGCGATCGACTCGACGATACGCAGGTTCGCCTGGTGCGGAATGAGCACGTCCACATCGGACGGGGTGATTCCCGCCGCCGCGAGCGCACGCAGCGCGATCGGCGCGATCTGCGTGGTGGCCCACCGGAACACCGACTGGCCCTCCTGGTAGATCCACTTGTCGTCGCGCATGTAGATCATGTCGACCAGGTCGCCCGCGCTGCCCCAGACCACCGGCCCGATGCCCGGGGTCTCCGCCGGGCCGACGACCGCGGCGCCAGCGCCGTCGGCGAAGATGATCGCGTTGGCCCGGTCGTCCTGGTCGACCCAGTCGGTCAGCTTCTCCGCGCCGATCACCAGCGCCCGCCCGGCCGAGCCGGACCGCACCAGGTCGGACGCGGTGCCCAGGGCGTAGCAGAACCCGGCGCACGCGGCGTTGAGGTCGAACGCGCCAGCCGCCTTGACCCCGATGCGGTCGGCGACCTGGGCCGCGCCGTTGGGGATCGGGGTGGGCATGGTGCAGTTCGCCAGGATGACGGTGTCCACATCGGACGGCGTCAGGCCCGCGTCGGCCAGTGCCTTGGAGCCCGCGATGACCGCCATGTCGACCAGCCGCTGGTCCTTGGCCGCGTACCGGCGCTCGACGATGCCGACCCGCTCGCGGATCCACTCGTCGGTGGTGTCGATCCGCTGGGACAGCTCGTCGTTGGTGACGACGCGCTCCGGCTGGAACGAGCCGACTCCGAGAATGCGGCTCGCCTTCGCCCCGTGGGCCAGCTGCAGCGTGGTCATTCGGCGCTCCCGATCAGTGCGACCACCGTGTCCAGGTCCGCGGGGGTCTTCAGGGCCACGGTGGGGGTGCCCTTCAGTTCGCGCTTGGCCAGCCCGACAAGAGCCCCCGCCGGGGGGAACTCGACCACCGCTTCGACACCCCGCTCGGCCATCGCGGCCATGCAGCGGTCCCAGCGCACCGGGTTGGTGACCTGCTCGACGAGCCGGTCGAGCACCTCGGCGCCGGAGTCGACCACCGCGCCGTCGGCGTTGGACAGCAGGGTTCGGACGGGGTCCGCCGGAGCGGCCAAGGTGGCGGCGTGGGCGCGCAGGGCGTCCTGGGCCGGGGCCATGTAGCGGGTGTGGAACGCGCCCGCGACCTTGAGGGCGATCGCCTTGGCCCCGGCGGGCGGCTCGGCGGCCAGCTTCTCCAGCGCCGAGCGCGAGCCAGCGGCGACGATCTGGCCCGCGCCGTTGCGGTTCGCGGCGACCAGGCCCAGTTCGTCCAGCCGGGCGAGGATGTCCTCTTCCGTGCCGCGGACGATGGCGGCCATGCCGGTCGGCTCAAGCTCGCAGGCGGCGGCCATCTCCCGGCCGCGCACCGCGGCGAGCGCCAGCGCGTCCTCCGCCGTCAGCACGCCCGCCAGCGCGGCGGCGGCGAACTCACCGATCGAGTGACCCGCGACGATGGCGTCGGCGGGGATCTCGACCCGGCGGGCCAGTTCCTCGAAGGCGAGCAGGGTGGCCGCGACGATCAGCGGCTGGGTGATCGCGGTGTCCTTGATCTCGTCGGCGTCGGCCGTGGTGCCCAGCCGGGCCAGGTCGAGCCCGGCCACCTCGGAGAAGCCCGCCAAGCGCTCGTCCGCGCCGGGGAGTTCGAGCCAGGGCGCGAGCATTCCGGGGGCCTGGGAACCCTGGCCAGGGGCGAGGAGTGCGATCACAGCGTCAACTGAACACGGTTTTGGTCATTCGCGCGCATGTGGCCGCTCACCAAGTAGTAGCCCGCCGTTTGTAGGATACCTCCAAAAGTTACCGGCGAATGAACGGCGCGGGCGGCATTTCGTTGTGCGTTGTGGCGCGCGCTACCGACCGGTTGCCTGGGGTTACCAGAGCCCGCGGGACCGGGAGAGCCGTCCGACGGCGAGCGCGATCCGCAGCACCAGGGCGTCGCGGGGGTCGCTCGGGTTCCGCCCGGTCAGCTCGGTGACCTTGCGCAACCGGTACCGCACGGTGTTCGGGTGGACGAAGAGTTGCCGCGCGCAGGTCTCCAAAACCCCGCCCGCGCCCAGGTACGCCTCAACGGTTTCCTGCAACGCCCCGCCGGACTCCTCCAACGGCCGCGCGACCCGGTCGATGAGCTGCCACTCGGCTTCCGGGTCGCCCGCGAGCGCCCGCTCGGGCAGCAGGTCGGCCGACCGCACCGGCCGCGGCGCCTCCGGCCAGGCCACGACGGCGCGCAGCCCGGAGAGCGCGTCAGCGGAACTGCGGTGCGCCTCGGCGATGCTCGGCATCGTCGGCCCGGCCACCACGGCTCCCGCGCCGAACGCCTCGGCCATCTTCGCCATCGCCTCGTGCTCCATGGCGTCCTCGGTGGGCCCGGCGAGCACCACCACCAGCCGCGACCCCTGCACGCCCAGCAGTACTGGCCGCCCCAGCCGCGCGGCCCGGCTGCGCACTTCGTAGAGCACGGTCGGCGGGTCGTCCGAGGGCGGGTTGCCCACCAGCACGGTCGCCTGCGCCGCCGGGTCCCACCCGAGCGCCGCGGCCCGCGACAGCAGCGACTCCTCAGCGTCCCCGCGCACGATCCCGTCGACGACCAGCGCCTCCAGCCGCGCGTCCCACGCCCCCCGCGCCTCGGCCGCCGACGCGTACGACATCGCCGACGCGAACGCCACTTCCCGCCCGTACCGCAACACGGCCTCGGACAACACCGCCCGCTCCGCCTCGTCGGCGGCCAGGTCGGGCACCATCCGCTCGAACACCTGCAACGACACCCGCACCATCTCCACGGTCTGCCGCAAACTGATCCACCGCGACAGATCCCGAGGCGCCCCCCGAAACGTGTCGGTGGTCATCCGCAACGCCTCCCGGGGGTCCCGCAACCAGGCCGTGAACCCAGCCACCCCGTTCTGCGCCACCAGCAAGACGGAGGCTCGCTGATCAGCGGGCATCCGCCCAAACCAGGCGAACTGCTCGTCCATAGCCGCCACCGCCGCGGCCGCCAACTTCCCCGAAGCCCGCCCCACAGCATCCAACGTCCCCAAGGACAAGCCACCCGACCCCGACGACGACCCACTCATCCCCCCACAATCCCACGCCACCCCCACCCCCTAGGACCCCCAACCCACCCTCAGAGCGAGGTCGATGTTGGGGCGGGACTTCACCACGGGGCCCTAACCAGCAGGGACTTCACCACGGGGCCCTAACCGGCTTTGGTGGGCGGGGCTTGATCGGGTGGACTGGCTTGATGTGGGTCCCCTCGGGCGACCGTCGTGGGAAAAGCTGGGTGGGGAGGCTTCGCCCCCACGACCACGGCAAGTTTACGGTCGCCCTTCCCCACATCAAGCCAGTCCACCCGATCAAGCACACAGGTGGGCGACCGTTTCAAGAGAACCCCCACCACAGGCATCCCACCGCTCCGGCCCCGACCCCGGGCACGGCTGGTTCGGAAGAGAACACACCGCAGGCACCTGACCGACGCGGAGGGGCCACGGCTAGTTCAGAAGAGAACTTCGCAGCCATCCCACCGATGCGGAGGGAGTTCGGCTGGTTCGAAAGAGAGCACCGCAGCCGCCCCACCGATGCGGAGGGAGTTCGGCTGGTTCGGAAGAGAACACCCCAACCACCCCACCACTACGGACCGGGGGCACGGCTGGTTCGAGAGAGAACGCACCGTGGGGGTCTGGGGGGTCGCCCCCCAGAGGCAAAGCCGCCCGATTCACCTGCGAGCGCTTTCCGCGAGCAGGTAAGGGCGAATCGGGCGGGCCGCCCGGCATGTTCGGTGCGCTCGATGCCGGGCGGCCCATCTCCCCGGTCCCCACCGGTGATTCCACTATGGATCGTGGGGGGCTGGGATGCCAGGCGAGATGGGGTTGTTCCCCCTTTCGTGGCATGGGTGGGGAAATGGGGGTGGAACAAAGGGGTGGGGTGGTGGGTTGGGGGACGCAGTGGGAGCGTGCGGCGGGGCGTGGGTTTCGTCGTTGTTGGGCGTTTGGGCGCCCTGGGGGTGGAGGAGGACGCGGGGTGCGGGTGTTGCTGGAGAACTCGGTCACGTTGTTCGGGCAGCGGGTCGCGTATGCGGAGTTGTTTGGGCAGGTTTTCGCGTTGGCTGTGGTGTTTTTGGCGCAGCGGCGGACGTTGTGGACGTGGCCGGTTCAGTTGGTGTCCGTTGTGTTGCTGTTTGTCGTTTATCTCTCCGCGCATCTTGGGGGGTTGGCGGTTCGGCAGCTCGTGGTTGGCGTGATCGCGGTGTATGGGTGGTGGGCTTGGGCTCGGCGGCGCGACCCGGTGTTCGGGGTGGCGGTGCGGCGGGGGACGCCGGGGGAGTTGGTGGCCGTGGCGGTGGCGTTCGTGGTGGGGACGGTGGGGTTCGCGTTGGCGTTGGACGCGCTGGAGGCGTCGTGGGCGCCGTGGCCGGACGCGGCGATCTTCGTGGGGACCGTGCTGGCGTTCGGGTTGCAGGCGTGGGGGCTGGTCGAGTTCTGGCTGGTGTGGCTGGTGGTCGACGCGATCGGGGTGCCGTTGCAGTTGCGGTCGGGGTTGTGGTTCAGCGCGCTGGTCTACACCGTGTTCGCCGGGTTGGTCGTCTACGGCTGGGTGAGTTGGTTCCGCTCGGCGCGACGGCAGCGTGCCGGGGTTTCCTCGGCCGGATAAGGCGACGGCGGGGGGGGGGGGGGGGGGGGGGGGGGGGGGGGGGGGCGGTGGGGGGGGGGGGGGGGGGGGGGGGGGGGGGGGGAGGAGTGGGGGGGGGGGGGGGGGGGGGGGGGGGGGGGGGGGAGGGGGGGAGGAAGGGGGGGGGGGGGGGGAGGGGCCCTTCT
>NZ_JBVJIN010000060.1:0-32398 GCF_055586285.1 Actinokineospora sp. NPDC051303 | reverse complement strand
CCCGCATGACCCTGAACTGGGCCACCCCCACCGAAAAACTCAACGAACTCCTGATCAACCACGGTGTCGCACCCACCACCTGAGACCAAGGCCCCGAAGAAACCACTCCACCCCATCGAGCAGACAGCACGAAACCCGGGACCAACGGAACCCATCGAGCAACCCCGCCCAAGAGCCTTGGCCAATCAGGTCAACGGCGCGCTGGCGAGCGTCAACGACTGGTCCAGGTGAGCGGTGTCGTTGAAGCGACGCACCTGCCACATCTGCCCGTGCACCACCACCTGCGACAGCGACCCATTGTCCGCCCCGAGAAACGCGAACGGCGTAGACCCACTAGCCAGCGCGAGCACCTGGGCAATGACCCCACCGTGGGTGAACACCGCCAACCGCTGCCCCGGATGCGCCGCCGCCAACCGCTCGACCCCCGCACGCACCCGCTTCGCGAACTTCTCCGCGTCCTCGGCGCCCGGGATGACGTCCCAGCGCTGCTCTTGGTGCATCCGCAGCACCACCGGGTCCCCCTCGGCGACCTTCCGCCGGAACACCCCGCCTTCCCACTCCCCGAGATGCACCTCCCGCAGATCGGCCTCAATCAGGGGCTTCAGGTCGACCGCACGGGCCAGCGGCGCGGCCGTCTCGGCGGTGCGGCGCAGGTTGGTGACGTAGATGGCGTCAATGTGCTGGCTGGCCAACCGAGCGGCGATCCGCTCGGCCTGATGCCTGCCCTCCGGCGCGAGTTCAGGGTCCCCCTGGCCGTCGACCAGCGGGAACGGGTTGTCCGGGCGGGCCGGGGCGGACTCGCCATGGCGGATCAGCAGGAACTCGGTAGAGCCCGGCGGCGGAACGTAACGGGGCTGACGGTATTCGGCAGTCGACACAGACCACAGAAGACCGTCCGGATAGGCCATCCGTCAACCGGCACGTCGAGATGCCGCTCGGACGATACCCGCTTAAGCCCCCACCCCGACCGGCCGAACCCGCGCCTCAGCGGGCACCTGGCGGCCCGTTATGGCCAGTCGTTCGGGCGCGGTTGGGCTGTAGTCGGTGTGTGGCGAGGGTGTACCACCCAGCACGCCGCGAACGCTCGGTGACGTCTCGCGCAGGCTGATCGCGCTCTGCCCGCGCCGATAAGCCGACCACCGTCAGGCCACGCGCCCCCACCGGCATTCCCTGACGAACACCGGTCCACCCGACCCGCCGACCACAGCCGCGAGGGGCGAGTCCGCCCTCGGAAACCGTGCGCGCCGCGCCGACCGGACCGGTGTGCTCGACAATCGCGGCGCGCGTCGCCTCGGGCGGGTCGGCCCATTGCCACGCCTCACTCGCTGGTGGTCGGGGTCAGGCCGCGGGTGTGCCATCGGAGACTAGGGCCGCGGCGCGGGCGGCTGTGGCGGCGGCTTCGCCTGCGGATTCGGTGGCTTCCTTGGCGGTGTTGATCACCTCCAGGGCGGCTTGGACGGCGCCGCGCACCAGGGTGGCGGCGTCGGTGGCTTTCTTGGCGGCCGCTTCGGCGTCGGTGGCCTGTTGGTGGGCGCCTGCCGCGAGGGCCTTGGCGGCTTGGGTTTTGGCGTGCTCGGCGGTGGTGGTGGCCTGGTGGCTGATTGTGAGCCCGTCGCGGATCACGCTTTCGGCGGAGTGGAAGGCGGCCAGGTCGTTCAGGACGACCGCCGCCTGGTCGCGCAGGTCGGCGATGTGGGCCTCGGTCAGGGTGATCTCGACGTTGTCGCCGATGGCCAGATAGGCGCCGCCGTCGCTGCTCAGGCGCAGCGCGACCGGCTCCTTGCTGCTGACGTGCACACCGACGCTGAACTCCATTCGCGAACCGGACCAGGTCATCGGGCCACCTCCGCCGCGCGGTGGGTGGACGCCGAGGCGTTGTGTGTGGTCACTGGGGTTCCCCTTCTCGCTGATCTTCACTGTCGGGTGTTCGAGCCCGGTCGCCGGAGCAGGCGGCCACCAGGTGTGAGATGGTTGCTTATAGTTGGCCATCTGGTGGCCTACTATAGAGCGAGGTAGGCCGTAGATGTCTACGAAAACGTTGTGCCGATCGGGTGAAAGGGAGACCAGTGCCGCTATCGACCACGCCATCGGTGATCAGGCGCTACGTGGCGTTCGAACTCAAGCGCCTCCGCGAGGCGGCAGGCCTGAACCAGGGCGAGGCCGCCAAGCGGATCGACACCACCAAGAGCCGCATCGGGCACTTCGAGACCGGCCGCAACCTGCCCAAACTCATCGACGTCGAACTCCTGCTCCCGTTCTACGGCGCGGAAGAGTTGGTCGAGGGCTTCAACGAGCTGATCGTCCAGGCCCGGCGCGGCCCAGCGGTCTTCGAGACCGACGAGTCGATGACCCTGCCACCGGGTTTCGACCTGTACCTGGGCCTGGAACAGGGCGCGAGCCGCATCGTCACCTACGACGCCATGACCGTAATGGGCATCCTTGAATGCAGGTCGTACGCCGAGGCCTTGCTCCGCGGTCACGACGAAGCCTTGGACGACGCCGAGGTCTTGCGCAGGCTCGACTTGCGGATACGGCGTCAAGAGGTCCTGGATCGGGAAGAGGCTCCGCTGGAGTTGGTGGCCATCGTGGATGAGGCCGTCCTGCACCGCCGGATCGGCGGCCCCCACGTGCTCGGCCAACAACTCGACCACCTACTGGCAATCGTGGAGCGGCCGAACGTGACAATCCGCGTGCTGCCCTACACACTGGGTGTGCACCCGGCCTTGCACGGACCGTTCATCGTCCTGGAGTTCCCCATCGCCCGCGATCCGGGCGTGGTGTACCTGGAAGATCGAATGGGCGGCCGCTACAGGGACGATCCCGAGGACATCGATGAGTACGTCGCCATCTCCGACCGGCTGCTGGAGATGGCGCTCTCCGAGGCAGACTCGGCGGCGATGATCCGGAAAGTTCGTAAGGAGTTGAGATGACCACCACCTGGGCCTGGCGGAAGTCCTCCCGATCAGCCACCAACGGCGCTTGCGTCGAGATCGGCAAGAGCACCGACACGGTGACGATCGGCGTGCGGGACAGCAAACTCGGCGACAACAGCCCCATCCTGCGCTTCACAAACGCCGACATAACCGCCTTCCTCCACGGCGCCAAGCACGACAAGTTCACCGAACTGGCCTAATCACCCAACCCTCGCGAAGGAGTTGAGATGACCAACTGGGCATGGCGAAAGTCATCCCGATCAGCCACCAGCGGTCAGTGCGTCGAGATCGGCAGGAGCACCGACACGGTGACGATCGGCGTGCGGGACAGCAAACTCGGCGAGGACAGCCCCGTCCTGTGCTTCACCAACGCCGAGATCACCGCGTTTCTCACCAGGGCCAAGCGCGGGGAGTCCGTCGACCTGGCGTGATCACCAACCCTCGCAAGGAGTTGAGATGACCAACTGGGCATGGCGGAAGTCGTCCCGATCGGCAACCAGCGGCGCTTGCGTCGAGATCGGCAAGAGCACCGGCACCGCGCTGATCGCCGTGCGGGACAGCAAACTTGGCGACAACAGCCCCGTCCTTTGCTTCACCAACGCCGAGATCACCGCGTTCCTCACTAAGGCCAAGCGCGGGAACTGATCCGCGGTGAGGGCGGACGGCGTGCTTGCCGTCCGCCCTCATTTCAGCAACTGGGCCATGCTCTCGCGCAGGCCGGGGTCCGGTTCGTCGGCGACGGCTTGGCGCAGGGTGGACTGCACTTCGGGCCGCCAAGTCTCGGGGCCCCAGCCGGTGAGGGTTTTCACGGCCATGATGCGGTTGCGGGCCACCGGACACCGCAGTGCGGCGAGGACGAACTCGACGCCGTGGCCGGGGAAGTCGCGGAGGCGGGTGACGATGGTGTCGAGGATCGAGTACGCCGAGTCGGGGCCGGTCGCCAGATCGGACAGGGGCAGCACTTCGCGGGCCAGGGTCAGGATTTCGGGGAGGCGGTTTTCGGTGGCGTCGGCCATGAGGCTGAACCACTCCGTGCCGTCCGCGGTGGTGCGGGCGCGGGCGAGGGTGGCGGGGAACGGGTCGACGCCGAGGACGCGCGCGGCGTAGCGGGCGTCGTGGAAGGTGCGGTCGTCGGGGGCGGTGAGGCCGCGTTCGGCCAGTTCGCGCCAGTGCGGCTCGGCCATCAGGTCGCGGCAGCGGCGGACCATCACCTCGTGCCGGGCGAGGTCCCAGCCGGCGCGGTAGCGGCGTTCCCACCCGGGGCCGGACAGGAACTCCTCGACGCGGGCGGTGATCACGAAGTGCCGCAGGCTGTGCGCGCGCCGCTCCAGGTGGCCCAGAAGCAGCCGCACGGCCAGCGGCGCTTCGTCGTAGTCGTCGATGCCCTCGGCGGGGCCGCCGTCGATGAGCGCGCAGATGATGTCGCCCGCGCCCGCCAGGAGTTCGTCATCGATGCCGTCGTCGGCCAGCGCGTCGGCGAGGCGGCCGACCGTGGCCGCCTTGTGCGCCAGGTACTCGTCCATCACCGAGTTGCGGAAACCGCCGCGCAGCAACCAGTCCCGCACCCGCGGCCCGGCGTCCATGCCGAACCGCTCGACCACGCAGATCCGCCCCCACCCCTGCACACTGCGGGCGAGGTCGAGCAGCACCGGCTCCGGATCGGGGTGGCTGGTCAGGATCGCGGCGGCGGCGAACATCGTGAACTCCTCATGCCTGCCGACCCGCAGCAGCAGGTCGCGCTCCGCCGCGCCCGCGCCGAGCCCCAGCAGACCGATCCCGAACTTGACCGGCTCCCGGTGCCGCCCCTCGGTGACCAACCGCACCCCCAACGCCCGCACCCCGTCGACGGGCGCCGCCCGCAACCCGCGCAACACGTCGTCCAGCCCCGCCAACACCTCGGTCATGCACAACGCCGCGTAGAGCCGCTCGTACTCGGCCGCCGCACCGCTCACCGCCGCGGTGACCAACTCCGGCAACCCTCCGGCCGCCCCACCCGCGTGCCGCCCCTGCGCCCCGTCCCGCGCCCCCGACGCCCACCGCACCCGCCCATCCCGCCGCACCTCGTCGGGCAACTCGTCCCCGCCGGGCAGCAGCCCACACCCACTCGGGTCGAGGTGGGCGACGATGTGATCGAGAATCGCGGTGGTCACCGACCCATTCTCGCCTGCGCATCCGACACTTCCCGCAACGGATGTCCCTACTCGCGCGATGCACGCGGCATGACCATCCACGAGGACGAACTGACCGAAAAAGTGGTGGCGGCGCTGCGCGCCGTCCCGCCCAACGAACATCCCTTCGGCAGGCCGTTCCTCTCGGCCTACCAACTCGCCAGCGCCCTCGAACGAAGTGACGGCATCAGCGAGGTGCTCGGAAAGGAACTCGGCGGGGTGGGAACCGGAACACCGGACAGTGTCGCCAAAGACTTGGCGGGCGCACTCGCGCGCCGAATCCGAAAAGACCCTCACTTCCCCGTGGAGGGAGCGTTCCTCGCCGATCAGGACGTCGTGAAACTTCACTTCCGGGGGCCCAACGGCGAGGACATGGTGTCGAGCAACACCGGAAAGAGCCCGCTGTCGCTGTTCCGACTGCGCGAGTGAGTCAGTTCAATGACTTGGTCATGACCACGAAGGCCAGGTCGGGGCGGCGGGGTATGCCGAAGCGGCTGGTGGCGTAGGGGAAAGGGACCGTCTCGCCGGTGTGGTGGTAGCCGCGGCGGAGGTACCAGGCGATCAGTTCGTCCCGGCCCGTCAGGACGAGCATGGTGAGTGCAGGCGAACCCCACTCCCTTGCGACAAAACGCTCCACCTCGGCGAGCATCCGGCCGCCGATGCCGTCGCCCTGCGAGGTGGGGGTGACGGCGAACAGGCCGAAATAGCCGCTGCCGTCCCGGTCGCGCACGTGGCAGCAGGCGACGATGGCGCCGTCGCGTTCGGCGACCAGGATGGCGCTCTTAGGGGTGGTGATCGCCTCGGTCACGGCTGGGGCGTCGGTGCGTCTGCCGTCGAGTAGGTCGGCTTCGCTGGTCCAGCCCGCGCGGCTGGTTTCGCCACGGTAGGCGGATTCGACCAAAGAGACCAGTGTGGGGACGTCGGCGAGGGTCGCGCGGCGGAACGTGAGCACGACCGAGCCTAACCCGGTGGCGACAGTGGATATTGTGGCCGATATGGGACTGTTCGGCCGGAAGAGGGCCAAGACCGAGGCCGCCGCGCTCGCCGAGCACCTGGTGCTCGACCGGTGTTGGGACGACGTGGCCCTCGACGCGGGGGTGGACGCGGTGCGGGAGGGGCACCGCAAGGCCGCGTTGGCGCTGCTGGGCGAGTGCCGCGACGACCATGAGTTGCGCGCGCAACGGGTTCGGGCGCTGGCCGAGGCCGCGGTGGGGCAGTCGACGGAGATCAAGGGGATGGTCACCGAGGACCTGAGCCCGGCGGACGGGGCGGACATTCTGCTGTGGCTGGGGTGCACGCTCGTCGCGGAGGCGTGGGAGATCCGGGGCGGCGGGTGGGCGCGGACGGTGGGCGACGACCGGTTCCGGCTGTTCTTCGCCCGGCTGCGCGAGGCCCGCGACCCGCTGATGGCCGCGGCCCGGCTCGCTCCGGGCGACGCGACGCCGTGGGTGGAGTTGCAGCGGTACGCGCGCGGGATGCGCCTGGACCGCACCCAGCGCGACCTGGTGTGGGTGGAGGCGATCCAGCGGGGCGCCACCTCCTACCCGGTGCACGCGGCCCGGTTGCAGAATCTCGCGCTCAAGTGGGGCGGGTCGCACGAGGACATGTTCTCCTTCGCCCGCGACACCGTGGCCAAGGCCGCGCCGGGGAGCCCGCTGGTGGCGATGCTGCCGATCGCGCACGCCGAGTACCTGCTCAAGGAGGGCGACCGGTTCATCGCCGAGGGCAGCACCTGGTCGTATGTGCGGCTCAACGTGCGCTATTTCGTGCCCGAGTTGCGCGCCGAGTTGGTCGCGGCGGAGGAGAAGTGGCGGGCCGTCGAGCCGTCCGGCCCGTTCGCCAAGGAGGCGCACAACCTGTTCGGCTGGGCCATGCTGGAGGCCGGGGAGCCCGACCGCGCCCGGTGGCACCTGTCGCGGGTGGGGAACCGGCCGTCGAGCCTGCCGTGGGATTACGCGGGCGAGAACGCGTTCGCGTTGGCGCGTGTCCGATTAGGACTGGGGCTGGATTAGCTCACGCCAGCGTCTGCCACCACGGGTCGACCGGGGGCGGGTTGTCCACGTCGACGCACTCGCCGGGGCGGGGGACGGCGAGCGGCACCTCGCGGGCCTTCGCCTCGGCCCACACCCGGTCGACGGGGTCGGTCCAGGAGTGCACGGCGAGGGTGAAAGTGGCCCAGTGGACCGGAATCAGCAGCCCGCCGCGCACGTCGATGTGCGCGGCGACGCCCTCTTCCGGGGTCATGTGGATGTCGGGCCACGCGTCGCTGTAGGCGCCGATCTGGACCAGCGCGGCGTCGAACGGGCCGTGCTCGGCGCCGATGCTGGCGTAGCCGTCGAAGTAGCCGGAGTCGCCGGTGTAGAACACTTTGCGGGTGGGACCGGCCACGACCCAGGACGCCCACAGGGTGTCGTCGCGGGTGAGCGTGCGGCCGGAGAAGTGCTGCGCGGGGGTGGCGATCAGCCGGACGCCCGCCACCTCGGTTTCCTGCGACCAGTCGAGTTCCACGATCCGCGCCCCAGGAACCTTCCACCGCTCCAGGTGCGCGCCGACGCCGAGCGGGACGACGAACACGGTCTCCTGGGCGTCGGCCAGCGCGCGGATCGTGGCCATGTCGAGGTGGTCGTAGTGGTCGTGGGAGATCACCACGGCGTCGACGCGGGGCAGTTCGGCCAGCGGCACCGGCGGTTCGTGCAGCCGCCGGGGGCCGATCCGCCGCGACGGCGACACCCGCTTGCTCCAGACCGGGTCGAACAGGACGCGGGCGCCGTCGATCTCCACCAGTGTGGTCGCGTGGCCGTGCCAGGTGATCCGCAGGCCCTCGGCGCGGTCCGCCGCCGGGGCGGGCGGCACCAATGGGATCGGCGCGGACGGCTTGCGGGCCACGCCGCCGAACAGCATCTCGCGCACGATGTCGCGCATCGCCCCGGGCGGGACCGGGCGCGCCTTGGCGCGGTTGCGGAACGCGCCGTCGTGGAACTGCGGCGACCGGCTGATCCGCTCGGCGCGGTCGCCGCGCGCCTTGCCGCCGACCGCGGCGGGCACTTCGCGGACTGCCCACGCCGCCGCGGCGGCCAGGCCAAGGGCGGCCAGGGATCGTCTCATGCGATCGATCCTGCCACCGGGATCGGCTGGCCGCCGCTGTTCGCCCGAGTCCGGACGGGAGCGTCGCTACTTCCAGCCCGCCATCCGCAGCCGCATCGCCCGCCGGGCCACCAGCCCCGGCCGCGGCACGCGCACGGCGATCTCGGCGAGGTGCGCCGGGTCGACGCGCAGGCTCGCGGGCGCCGGGTATTCGGCGCGGGGCGCGTCCGGGTGCTCGGGGGGCGGCAGGTCGAGGATCGCCCGCAGCGCCCACCGGGCGTGGCCCTGGTAGGACCAGACGACCTCGGCCGCGGTGAAGACGTCCCAGTCGCCGTCGTGTCTGGACCGGGCGGCGGTGACGTCGTGCGCGTCTTTGATCACGACGTAGTCGACGTGCTGTTCCCAGGCATAGGTCGCCACAATGGCCTCCGGCCGGTCGGCTCCGCCGCAGAGGTACACGGTGAAACCGTCCGCGACCACGGCGCGGAGCAGGTCGTCCACATCGCTCAACTCAGCCGATTGTGACGTCTCGCAAGGCTGGCTCATCGTCATCACCCGATTGGCCGGTGTCATTGTCGCCGCAATTAGCCACTTGATGACACGGTGTGCTCGTTAACGACTGTGTACATCACCCGAATGCCGTATGGGGAGATTTTGTAGTTAGTGACACCAATGGGACAACCCGGGCGGGTGACTTTGGCGAGCCGGGCGAGCGGAAGGTTCCGATTTGTGTCATCCGGTGAAACGCCGAAGGGCCGGAGGCGCACGTGGAGCCTCCGGCCCTGGCCGGTGTGGACGGGACGGGAACGATCGTCCCCAAGGGACACAGTGGAGCCGCATCCCACTGATATGCCGGAAAACCGCTAGCGACTTTTCGACAGCGGACCCTGGCTCACGGCGCGTGCGCGGCGACCAGGTCCACGATGATCCGACGGGTCTGGTCGAGGGTGTCCTCGTGCCCGAGCGGGACGAGCCGGAACGCCAGGCGGGTCAACACATCCCCGACCGTGACGCACTGCAGGAGGGTGGCCCGCAGCGCGGGCGTGTCGGCGAACCCGAATCTGCCCACGAGCAGATCCGAGAAGGCGCAGGCCAACGGGTCATCGAACTGGCCGGGCTCCTCCAACTCTCCCGCCGCGAGACCGGCGCCGCTGATCGCGCGGAACCCGTCGTCGTTGCGGCACATGTCGACATAGACGGAGTAGGCCAGCTCGACCGCGGCCCGCCACTCCTCGGGCGCGATCTCGCCCACCGCCTCCTGCACCCGCGCCTGGAACCGCAGCGCGTTGCGCTCGGCGACGGCCTTCGTCACCGCGATCTTGTCGGGAAAGTAGCGGTAAACCGACCCGATCGACACCGTGGCCGCCTTCGCGATGTCGGCCGTCGTCGCCGCCGAGAACCCTTTCTCGGCGACCACCCGCGCGGCCGCGTCCAGGATGCGTTCGATCTGACGGCTGGCCCGATACTGGGTCGGCGCCCGCCGAACCTGGTAGGGCGTGTCTGGAACGGTCACGCGCACCATTGTGCCCACGTCGATCAGGCCCCTTGGGCCAGGTGGAGGAACCCATGTCGCAAACATGCGCGTTTTGTCGCATCCTCGCCGGCGAGACCCCGGCGACGGTCGTCCACTCCGACGCGGGCGCCCTGGCCTTCCTGGACCACCGCCCGCTGTTCCACGGCCACGTCCTGCTGGTCCCGCGCGCGCACCACGCCGTGCTCAGCGACCTGCCCGCCGACGACGTCGGCCCGTTCTTCGCCCTCGCCCAACGGTTGCAGCGGGCCGTCGAGGACGGCCTCGGCGCGGACGGATCGATGATCCTGATCAACAATGTGATCAGCCAGTCGGTGCCGCATCTGCACCTGCACGTGATTCCGCGGCGGAAGAAGGACGGCCTGCGCTTCTGGCTCGGCCCCCGCCACCCCTACGACGACGAGCACCCCGCCGAGGCCTACGCCGAGCGCATCCGGGCCGCGCTCTGACAAAACGAGAAACAGTACCGCGAGAATCCCGGCGGAAGACCGCTTTTCGGCGGATCGAGTGACTACCGGTCGAAAGTGCCCGGCGGCGACCCTAACGTGCTGGCTGTGGCACGTGCGGCAATCGGACTTGTCACGGTAAAGACGGAAACATCGGGCGGCGCGGCGCCGACGTCCCGGGAGGGGAAGAGTCCTGCCCACCGGACCGACGGTCTGCGGCCTGGAGTTCGGACGATGGTCGAACCACTTGGAGGGCGGATGGCGTCGATCAAACCGCGCGAACTCGACGCGGCCGTGTGCGCGGACATCGTGGGCGAGCGGGTCGGCGGATTGGTCTGGACCGGCTCGGAACTGTCCTGGGTGGACGCCCGCGCCGGGCTGCTTCGCTTGGCACGACTGGCTTCTGGCCGTTTCCGGCACGTCGCCACCCTCGGCATCGACGGCATCGCGCACGCGGCGGTCCCGACCGAGCCGGGGTGGATTGTCGGCGGCGATCCCGTCCACCTGCGCCGCGACGGCCGGACGACCCCGCTGGCTCTGCCCTCGGCGACCGGACTCTGGAGCGACCCGGCGGGCCGGTTGTGGCTGGACGCGGGCGGGTTCCGGCGCGTCGACCTGAGCGGCGCGGTGGCCCGAACCCCGGGGGCGCGCACGTTCGACGCCGCCTGGAGCCCGGACACGGCCACCGTCTACCGCGCCTGCCCGGACGGCCTCGTCGCGCACGATTTCGACCTCGTGAACGGGATTCTGGGGCCGCAGCGGGTGTTACTGGCCGCGCGGACGCGCGGGGTGGCGGTGGACGACGAGGGCCACGTGTGGGCGGCGACCCCGGACGGCGTGTGGCGGGTCGACGCGGCGGGCGGGGCGCACGCGGTGGTGCGCCTGCCGTCGGCGACCCCGGTCGGCTGCTGCTTCGTCGGCGAGACACTGCTGATCGCGACAGCCGAAGGCGCGGTGCACGCGTGCGCCCCCGGGGTGCGCGGGCGGCCCTCGGTCCGGTGCGCGACGACCCTGCCGAAGACTGTGACATGGTAGTGACTATCACCACATCGCGCACGCGGCGAAATGGCGGTATTCGCAAGCCCCTGAATGGCCCAGAGTGATCGCTTGACGCTCCAGCGTGATTCGTATGTTCGAGGGAATCGAGTTGCGCGGGCTACTACTTTCGGGCCGCACCAGGTACCCACCTAGATGTGGAAAAAGCTGCGCGTTGGCGCGCGCCCGCCATCGTCCTGGGCGCGGCCGCGGTGTTGCCCGTGGTGCTGGGCTTCGCACTTGATTGGGCGGACTGGCTGACGATCGCGGTCTTGGTGCTGTCTTTGGCCCTAGGCGCGATGATCGTCAAACAGATTTTGTTCCGCCGTGAGCAAAAAGAGCTGCGCGCCGAGGCAATGCGCCAGCGAAAGCAGCCGAATGCCGAGCCGCCGCCGCACGCCGAGCACCACGTGCCCGCGATCCCCGTCGACAGCGCGGAGCCGTACTACCGGTTCATCCTGTCCTGCACCGTCTGCTGGACCCCGACCGGCGGCGTGCCGCAGCACGGGAACCTGCGCGGCCTGGCTGTGCACTCCATCCTGGAACGCGCCCGGCACGTCACGGTCGGCGGCTCCCCCACCGACACCGCCGCCGTGCAGACCCGCCTGGCCGCCGAACTCGGCGCCATGCTCCCCGACCGCTCCGGCCAGATCGTGGCCTGGGCCGAGCAGGTCGCCCTGACCGTCCCGGAGGAAGACGCCCGGCGGCTGGAACGGCTGACCGAGCTGCGCAAGGAAAAGCAGGTCCGCCACCACGAGCAGGAGCTGGAACAGCGCACCCGCGCGTACCTGGCCGACGAGGTCCTGGTGGACCCCGGCACCGCGGTCGTGTGGTGGCTGGCCCGCCACCCCGAGCAGGTCCGCGAAGCCGCCGACCTGATCCCCACCTTCGCCCGCCTGTCCGCGGCCGTCACCAAGTCCGAAATCGCCCCCCAGTACGCCGAACGCCTGGACGCCACCGCCGACCGCCCCGCCCTGAGCGCGGTCAACTGGCCCCGCCTGGACGCCCAGGGCGAGGAATCGCGGCGCCAGCTGCCCCGGCCGGACGGAAAGGACGCCGCCGACCAGCCCCTGTGGCCGCGCGGCAACCGAGACCACGGCGACTTGGACGACGACTTCGAGGAGCCGGAGGACACCTCCTCCGCCCGATGACCCGGCCCTGGGCAGCGTGATCGCGCGTCGTCACCGACCCGAGCCCCAGAGCAAGACGAGGCCCCGGCGCCGCCCTGCGTCGACCCCGGGGCCCAGCCGCCGCACCGCCCGCGTCGGCGGCGAGACGGACGGCGCCCGTAGCCGACCCTGCTCGGCCCGGTTCACCGCTCGCACCCGCCATGGTCCCCGCTCACCGGCGGCGATGGCAACGGCCGTTCCGAAGCTCAGATTCGGGCATCGAGGTAGGCCATCAGGCGCTGCTCATCGATGCGCAGGAAGCAGCCCTGGCGAACCTCCACGATGCCCGCCTCGCGAAAGCGCTTGAGGAAGTGCCCCACGCGGGACCGGGTCGTGCCGACCATGCCCGCCAGTTCCTCTTGGGTGATCTTCTCGTCGATGCGCAGGGTGCTCGCCTCGCGCTTGCCGAGTTTGCGGCCGAGGCTGAGCAGCGTCGACCCGAGCCGCTGCTCGCTGTCGACGGTGACCAGGTCGCTGATGACCTGCTGTTGCTCGGCCAGGCGCAGGGCCATGTGCCGGACGAAGTCCTCGACCAGGCCCTCGCGGCGCAGGGCGGCGTGGAAGACGTCCATGGCCATGGACTGCAACACGCTGGGCACCATGGCGATGGCGGTCTCCGCGCGCGGGCCGCCGAGCACGCACAGCTCGCCGAACAGGTCGCCCGCCGGGTGGATGGACAGCAGGCATTCCTTGCCGCCCTTGGAGTACATGACGGTCTTGATGCGGCCCGCGCGGACCAGGTAGACGTGGTCGCTGCGATAGCCGCAGTTGTAGACGTTCGCGTTCTTGTCGATCCGGACCGACGACGCGCTGAGCGCCTGCCCGGTGATCACGCTCTCCAACCGCTCCCCGAACGTGATGCCGGATAACGGAGCCAAGGTCATGGACATGGTTTACCCCCTCGGTACGCGGCCTGCGCGATGACTGATCGTTGACCTGCGTGTTGACAAGCTGTCGGCATCCGTCCGATCGGTGCTGGCGAAGAATCGCGCATCGGAGCGCTGATCAGGCCAAACGGACACCGTGTGGGTCGACAGCAGTAACGTCGAGCTAGCGCCCGCCCGCTCTGAGGAGACCCGCCTTGCGCTCGTGTCGGCCGTCGACCGGACCCTGAGGGCTCGTGTCAAGGGCGACGATCTTACAAAAGTCATGGCCGAGGCCTGGGTCGGGCATCAGATCCAGGGCCAGTCAAGGGTCTTGGCGGGCGCACCGGATGCTGGAACGTTTCCGTCGCCACCGGTGAGTTCTACCTGGTGTGAGGTAGAGTTGAGCTCTAAACGTCCACTGCCAGAGGGGTCAGCATGGCACAGACCGATCCCGGTGAGGGCCAGCGCGGCGGTCATCACGGCGGTGGCGATCGTCTTCATGATTTCCTCCGAAGCTTGTTGACTTGAGTCAGTGACTAGAGGAAATCATGAGTCAGCACAGGAGTCAACAATTGTCAAATCCTGTCCGGGCAGGTAAGGTCAGCCAGCCCGAATTCGGTCAACGACTGAAGAGTCTTCGGTTGAGCCGCGGGATGTCCCAGCGCCACCTCGTGTCCGGCGGAACCATCAGCGCCAGTTATGTCTCCCTGCTGGAAGCGGGTAACCGGGTACCGACTCTGGAGGTTGTTCACCAACTCGCGAAGGTGCTCGGCGTGCGCGCCCGCGACCTGGCGGGCGACAGTTGGCCGGAGGAGGAACGTCCGTCGACTGTTCGGACCAGCGAGCATGACTCTGGTCAACTTATGACCCGGATTCTGACCCAGTCCGCCTTCGCTTCCGGCGACCTGGTCGACGCCCGCAGGCACGCGGAGGACTCGTTCGACCGGGCCCGCCAGTTTGGCGAGCCGACCGCGATCATCGAGAGCGGGATGTCGTTGCAGCGCATCCTCGGCATGACCAACGAGCACCGGCACCGGCTCACGGTGCTGGACGAGCTCGCCAAGGTCGCCGAGACCGCGGGCCTGGAGACCATCCTGCTGTCGATCAACATCGATCTGGCCACCGCCTGCCGCGCCGTCGGCGAGATGAGCCGCGCCCGGACCCTGCTCGGCGAGACCCAGCACGCCCTGGTCACCAGCCCGCTCGCGGGCACGGCCGAGGAGGTGCGCCTGTACGCCGTGCAAATCTCCGTGCTCTGCGACCTGGACGAGTCCGGACTAGCGATCGAGCTGATCGACCCCATGCTCGCCGCGGCCGCCACCCTCGACAGCCCCGCGACCTCCGGCCGCGCCTACTGGACCGCGGCCGTCGCCCTCGGCCGCGCGGGCAGGCGCGAAGACGCCTTGGCCCACCTGGAACACGCCCGAGACTCCCTCAACGGCTCGATGCCCGTCCAAGACTGGCTGCGCTTCTGCCGCGCCGCCGCCTCCATCCAACTGGACTGCGGCGGCGACCTGGCGGAGGTGAAGAAGCTGATCGCCGACGCCCGCAGCGCCCAACGCACCCTAAGCATGTCCACCGACCGCGACGAGGTGGACAGCCTGGAGGCCCGCTACGAACTGGCCTCCGGCAACCCCCGCGAAGCCATGCGAATCTGCCAGGAAGTCCTATCCCGAGGCGAAGTAGCGGGCTACGAACTGCTGCGCTCCCGCCGCACCCTGGCACTGGCCGCGGAAGAAGCAGGAGAACCCGAAACGGCCAGAACCCAATTGCGCATCCTGGCCGCCGACGCCGAGGAAGAAGGCGCCCTGTCCATAGCGGTCTGGGCCTGGAAACGCCTAGAGGGCCTACGCGACAAGAACACCTGACCCCCGGCCAACCCGACACCCGCCGCCGACCTTCCCATGATCACGGGTTGAGAATGCCGACGAGCAGCGAAGAATCACACCACCGGCTCCCAACATGGCGTATCCACGAGGAACGTCTTGTCGACAACACCCGCCGAATCGACGTGGCGATCGCACATGTCGAACTACCCGACGGCGTGCGATTCGAGCAATACGTTCTGCGCATGCCCAAGGCAAGCATGACCGTAGTGCTCAACGACGACCGAGACCACGTCCTGCTGATCTACCGCCACCGCTTCATCATGAACCGCTGGACCTGGGAACTCCCAGGCGGCTACGCCGACCCCAACGAAGACCCAGCGCGCACAGCAGCGCGTGAAATCGAAGAGGAAACCGGTTGGCGCCCCCACTCCCTCCGCCTCCTGACCACCTTCCAACCCCTAGCGGGCACAGCCGATTTCGAGAACCTGATCTACCTAGCCGAAGGCGCCGAAAACATCGGCTCCCCTCCGGACAGCAACGAGGCCACCCAAGTCGAATGGGTACCCCTATCCAAGATCCAAGCCATGATCGCCAACGGCGATATCATCGGCGCCGGAACCCAACTCGGCCTGATGTTCGTCCTGGCCAATTAACGAGCGGGCAGCGGCACCTCAACCGCATCCATCCGTTCAAACAGCGCAGCCGCATCCTAACGAGGGGGCGGAGCAGCGAACGCCCTCCTACCAGCCGTACCCTGCCTTGTCAGGTGGCCCAGTGAGAGCGGGACAGCGAACCAGCCCCCCACGAAGCCGAACCGACGCCTGCCAGGTGCTCGATGGGGTGGAGTGGTTTCTTTGGGGGTGAAGGAAGATCCCTAAACTTGCCGTGGTCGTGGGGCCGAAGGCTCCCCACCCGTCTTTCCCACGACGGGATCTTCCTTCGTAGGGGCCCCAAAGAAACCACTCCACCCCATCGAGCAACCCACACAGAGCAGCCCGCGAGGCCACCTCCAGAACACCGAAGGTGGCCCCACAGCAGCGAGCAATCAGGCGAAGTGATAGTCCAAAGTATACTCAGCAGTAGTCCCGTCGAGCGCGACCACAGTCCCCTTCCCCCGCAGCCCCACCAGCTCACCAGTCGCCGAGCCAGGAACCACGAACCAGGTCGAAGAAGGCGGTCCGCCATCCACGACGCCCTCGGTTTGCAGGATGAACTGCCCCGTCTTACCCCCAAGCGCCCCAGTGACACGCTGGATGCCGACAAAGCTGGCGTAGTCCTTCGGATAGGCCAGCAGGTAAGTCAAGGTTCCCTCACCGACGATGTCGCCCTCAAAGGTGTTGCGAACGTCAGCTTTGGCGATAACCGGAGCGTCGTCCGCCTGGTCGTACGGCGCTTCCTCCCAGCTCGTGGTGACAAACTTTCCAGTGGCGTTGGTCATGAGATTCCTTCAGATGTTTCGGATGTCTGCTGGGGAACGCGCAGGACCGTCAGGCAAACCAGCAGCGCAAGCGCGGCAAGACCCGCCCCAGCGAGGAAGACGCCCTCAAAGCCGCCGATAGCCTCGGACGTCGGCGCGCTGAGGGGGGCCATGGGAATGGGGCCGGTGAATGCGGCCGCGGTGGTCAGCACCGCGATGCCAACCGCGCCGCCGACGAGCATGGCGACGTTGAACAGGCCGGAGACGGCGCCCGCGTTGCGGGGGTCGATGCCCGCGGTGGACGAGATGGACAGCGGCACGAACGTCAGGCCCAAACCGATGCCCGCGAGCACCGTGGGACCCAGGACGTTCACCCAGTAGGAGCCGTCGGCCGGGACCTGGGACAGCCAGGCCATACCGACCGTGACGCTGACCAGGCCGGGCACCAGTGCGGTGCGGACGCCCTTGGCGGCGATGATCTTCGTGGCCAGGCCCGCGGTGACCGCGTAGCCCGCGAGCAGTGGCAGGTACGACAAGCCCGTCTGGATGGCGCTGAGGCCCAGGACGTTCTGCAGGTACAGGGTGACGAAGAAGAAGTACCCCATCTGGGTGGTGCCGAACAGCGCGGTCGCCCCCAGTGAGCCCGCGGTGTTGCGGTTGCGGAACAGCGTCAGCGGGATCACCGGGTCATGGTGACGTTTCTCCACGGCGATGAACACGCCGACCAAAGCCAGGCCGACGCCCAGCAGAATCAGGGACGACAGGGAGAACGCGCTGCCGCCGCTGTGCGCGTCGAGCAGGGCGTAGGTGACGATCAGCAGCGCCGCGGTGATGGTCACCGCCCCGGCGGCGTCGAGGGACGGGCGCTTGTCCGCCTTGCTTTCCTTGAGCACGATCGGGGCCAGCACGACGATCGCGACGCCGATCGGCAGGTTGATCAGGAAGATCCACCGCCAGTCGGTTGTCGAGGTCAGCACACCGCCGATGAGCAGGCCGAACAGCGATCCGCCCGCGCTGGCGCCGCCCCAGGCCGCCAGCGCCTTGTTGCGGGCGGGGCCCTCGGCGAACATGGTGATGATCAGCGACAGCACCGCGGGGGCCGCGGCGGCGCCGCCCATGCCCTGCACCGCCCTGGCCAGGACCATGGTGACCGGGTCTTGGGCGAGCCCGCAGACCACCGACGCGACGGTGAACACCGACACGCCGGTCATCAGCACGAGCCTGCGCCCGTAGACGTCGGCGAGCCTGCCGCCGAGCAGCAGGAGGCCGCCGTAGAGCAGCATGTAGCCGTTGACGACCCAGGCCAGGCTGTTGCCGGTGAACCCGAGTTCGGTCTGGATGCTGGGCAGCGACACGTTCACGATCGTGGCGTCGATCTGGACCATGAACTCGGCCAGCAGCAGGGTCAGCAGGACGACCTTGCCCACGGCGGCCGCGGTGGGCGGCGCCTTGGCGGTCTCCTCTACCCGCTCGAATGTGTCCGACATAAGAGCCTCTCCCTGGTGGGTACGCGCGGTGACACAGGTGGGACTGACGGTATGGGCGGGACCACGCCGGGGAATGCTCAGAACTGAGCACACGGAAGTGTGATTGGCGCTGCACAGATTTGTGCAGACGGTGACGAAAGCGTTCGGCACCCTCGGTGGCTCACCGCCGACTGAGCGATCCGAGCGAGGAGCCTCCCGTCATGACTCCCACCACCATCGACCGCCGCCGATTCCTCCAGCTGTCCGCGCTCGCCGCCGCCATCACCGGCGGCGGGGCGCTCACCGGCTGCGCGTCGCGGGCCTCGGGCAGCGACACCGGGGGCGCGTCGACCCTGCGCATCGGGATCGCCGACGCGACCAAGAGCACCGCGCTCGACCCGCGAGCCATCGGCTACGGCGCGAGCCTGATGGTCCTGCACCACGTCTACGACTCGCTGATGTTCATCGACAACGGCAAGTACGCCTTAGGTTTGGCCGAGTCCGTCACGCCCAACGCCGACGCGACGCGGTGGACGATCCGGATCCGGCCGGGCGTGAAGTTCCACAGCGGCAGGCCGGTGACCGCCGCCGACGTCGCCTACAGCCTGCAGACCATCGGCGCGCCCAAGAGCACCCGAAGCTCGGTCTACGCCGACGTCGACGGCGCCAACATCAAGGTTGTCGACGCGACCACCCTCGAAGTGCCGCTCAAGCGCCCGCGCGGCGACTTCCGCGAGGCCATCCTGGTCATCTTCTCGGTCGTCTTCCCCGAGGGCACCACCGACTTCACCAAGGCGGACGGCTCCGGCCCCTACCGGCTGGAGACCAACGACGGCAAGAACGTGGTGCTGTTGGGCAACAAGGACTACTGGGGCCAGCGGCCGCCACTGTCCCGTTTGGACATCGTGCGGATGGCCGACGCGCCCGCACGGCTCAACGCGCTCAAGGCGGGCGAGATCGACTACGCGGTGGGCATCAGCGCGACCGGCGCGCAGGCGGAGCGGGCGAACCAGAACCTGGAGCTGCGCCGCGGCGGCGCGGCCAACTCCAACGGCCTGTCGTTCAGCATGAACCAGCGGCTCAAGCCGTTTGACGACCCGAGGGTGCGCAAGGCCGTTCGGCTGGCCGTGGACCGCAAGGCGCTGGTGAACAACTCCCTGCTGGGCCTGGGAACGCCCGCCAACGACGTGATCGGCCTCGGTCTGCCCGGCTACGCCGACCTGCCCGAGCGTAACCAGGATCTCGACCAGGCGCGGAAACTGTTCACGGAGGCCGGAATCAGCGAGCTGACGCTGCGGATCGCCGAGCTGGTCCCGGGAATGGTCGGCGCGGCGCAGCTGTTCGCCCAGCAGCTTGGGCAGGCCGGGGTGAAGCTGAACCTCCAGCAGGTTCCGGCCGACACCTACTACGCCGACCTCAAATCCCTTGCCACGGTGCCGTTCCAGGGCTTCTACTACCTGAACCGGCCCGCCGCGGTGCACTTGGCCGCGGTCACCAACTCGAAGGCGCCGTTCAACGTGACCGGCGCGGGCGAGGACCACCACCGCAGGCTCACCGCCGCGCAGCAGACCGTGGACGACGGCAAGCGCGCCGAGCAGTTCGCCGCGATCCAGCGCCAGTTCCACGCCGAGGGCGGCGATGTGGTGTGGGGCTTCCAGGAGCAGATCGACGCGTCCCGGCCGGGGGTGCGCGACGTCGCGATGCGCGACTCGCTGCCGCTGTTCATGCGCGCGTCGGCGTGAGCGGGGAAAGCCCATGAGAGCACTGGTTTTCGTCCTGCGCAGGCTGCTCGCGGCGGCGGGCACGCTGCTGGCCGTGTCGGTCGTGCTGTTCGCTGGCTCGGAGGTGCTGCCCGGCGACGCGGCTTCCGCGTCGCTGGGAATTAACGCTACCGCTGAGCAGACCGCGCTGGTCCGCGCGGAACTCGGCCTGGACCGGCCGCTGGCCGTGCGGTATCTGGAATGGATCGGCAACGCGGTTCAGGGCGACCTCGGCGTGAGCGTGCTGGAACGCGCGCCGGTCGCCGAGATCGTCGCGATCCCGTTGGCGGACACGGCTTTGCTGACCGTGCTCGCGGCGCTGGCCACGATCGTCATCGCCACCGCGCTCGGCCTCGCCGCCGGGCTGCGGCCGGGCAGCCGGATCGACCGGCTGCTCTCCGGCGGCGCGCTGGTGGCGGTGTCGATTCCGCAGTTCGTCATCGCCGGTCTGCTGGTCCTGCTGTTCTCCTCGGTGCTGGGCTGGCTGCCCGCGGTGTCGCTGGTGCCCGCGGGCGGCGCGCCGATCGACCGGCCGGAGATCCTGATTCTGCCGGTGGCGTCGCTGACGATCTTCGCGGCGGCGTGGGCGAGCAGGCTGATCCGCGCCATCGTGATCGACGCCAACACCGCGCCCAACGTCGAGGCGGCGCGGCTCGCCGGGCTGCCCGAGCGGCAGGTGATCCGCAGGCACCTGATCCCGGCCACGATCGGCCCGGCCGCGCAGGCGTACGCGTGGCTGGCGAGCGCGCTGTTCGGCGGCACGGCGGTGATCGAGCAGATTTTCAACTACCCCGGGCTGTCGGAGACGCTGGTCAACTCCGTCCGCCACCACGACACGCCGGTCCTGGAAGGGGTCGGGCTGCTGCTGGCGGGCATCATCATCGGCTCGCTCGTGATCGCCGACCTGATCGGCCTGCTCGTCAACCCGAAGCTGAGGACGGCAGCATGAACGAGAGCATCCTGACCCGCGCGGTGCCGCCCGCGCCCGCCGCCCGGCGGCGCGGACTGGTCGGCATCCTGTTCCTGTTGCCCGGTATCGCGGTCGCCGCGCTCGCGATCGCCGGACCGTGGCTGACCAGCGCCGATCCCAGCCTGATCGTCGCGCCGCCGTACACCGAGGCGGGCGGCGGCCTGCCGCTCGGCGCCGACGCGACCGGCCGCGACGTCTGGGTGCGGATGCTGACCGGCGGACGGCCGCTGATCGTGATCCCAGTCGTGGCGACCATTGTGACGGCCGTGCTCGGCACCGCCCTCGGCGCGGCGGCGGGATATCTCGGCGGCTGGTTCGACGCGGTCGTGTCCCGGTTCGACGCGCTGTTCCTGGCGTTCCCGCCGATCCTGGCGATGCTGATCCTGCTCAACGGCTGGGGCTACTCGACCGCGACGCTGATCGCGGCCGTGGTGATCACCGGTGTGCCGTTCGTGTCCCGGGTCGCCCGCGCGGCCACCGTCCAATTGGTCCACAGTGGATTTGTCGACGCGGCGGTCGCGTTGGGCGACAGCTCGTTTTCCATTCTGCTGCGGGAGATCCTGCCGAACATCGTGCGGCCCATCCTGGCCGACGCGGGCACCCGGCTGGCGATCGCGATCACCCTCACCGCCTCGGCGGGCTTCCTTGGCTTCGGCCCGGACGCCCCGAACTGGGGCGCGATGATCAGCGAGAACATGGAGGGCATCACGCTCACCCCCTGGGGTGTCGTCGCGCCCGCCATCGGCCTCGCGGTCCTCGCCGTCTCCACCAACCTGGCCCTTGACCGCCTCGCAGGAAAGATCGGCTCATGATCTCCATTTCCGACCTCACCGTCGCCGACACCGCCGGTCGGGCCGTGCTCGACCGGGTCACGCTGCGCGTCGAGCCGGGCGACCGGGTCGGCATCGTCGGCGAGTCCGGTTCTGGCAAGACGACCCTGGCCACCGCCCTGCTGGGCGCCATCCGCCCCGGCCTGCGGGCCGCGGGCGGGTCGATCACGTTCGACGGCCGCGACGTGCTCTCGTTGGGCGAGCGGGAATTGCGGGCGCTGCGCCGTGACTCGTTCGCCTACCTCGGGCAGGACCCGGCGACAGCGCTGACCCCGACGATGCGGGTCGGCAAACAGATCGCCGAGCTGGCAACGGATCCGTCGCCGGAGTCGGTCGCCCGACACCTCGAAGGCGTTGGGCTGCCTGGTGATCGCGCGTTCCAGCGGCGGTTCCCGCACCAGCTTTCCGGAGGGCAGCAGCAGCGGCTCGCCCTCGCTCGGGCGATGGCGGGCGAGCCCGCCGTGCTGATCCTCGATGAGCCGACCACCGGTTTGGACGTCATCACGCAAGCCTTGGTGCTGACCCAGATCGAGGAGCTGGCCGCGGCGCGGGGAATCACGCTGCTGTTCATCACCCACGACCTGATCGCCGCCGCCCGGCTGTCGGACCGGCTGGTGGTGCTGCGCTCGGGGCGGGTCGTGGAAGAGGGCCCGCTCGCCGCGACGCTGACCGCGCCGAAACACCCGTACACCGCGGAGCTTGTCGCCGCCGTGCCGGACATCGCGGAGGCGTTCGACAAGGACAGCCCGGCGCGCGCTTCGGCTCCGCTGCTGGAAGTCCGCGACCTCGTCGCGGGCCACGGCCGCGGCAGGCGCAAAGTGACCACTTCGGACGGTGTGTCGTTTCAGGTGGCGCGGGGCGAATGCGTCGCGCTGCTCGGCGCGTCCGGCACCGGGAAGACGACCATCGCGCGCTGCGTCAGCGGCCACCACCGCCCCGACTCCGGGCAGGTGCTGATCGACGGCGAGGTCATGCCGGTCAACGTCCGCGACCGAACCCTGGCCCAGCGGCGCAAAGTGCAACTCGTGCCCCAGGACTCGGCCGGTTCACTGAATCCGCGCCGCACCGTCGGCGCCGCCATCGCCCGCCCCCTTCGTGTCCTGCAAGGCATGGACAAGGCGGCGGCCGAAGCGGAGACGACGCGTCTGCTGTCCCTGGTCGGCCTCCCCGCCGAGATGGCGGCCCGCTACCCCCGGCAACTGTCCGGCGGGCAACGGCAACGGGTGACCATCGCCCGCGCCCTGGCGGCGAAACCGGAGCTGCTGGTGTGCGACGAGATCACCTCCAGCCTGGACGTGCGCGTGCAGGCTGGGGTCCTGGACTTGGTGGCCGAGCTCAGCCGCACGGAAGACCTGGCCGTCGTCCTGATCACCCACGACCTCGGCGTCATCGCCCGCATGGCCGACCGCGTGCTGTCCCTCCGCGCGGGCGTGGTCGCCGAACAGGGCACCGTCCATGAGGTCCTGGGAAACCCCCAACACGAGTGGACCGCCGAACTGGTCGCCGCCGTCCCGTCCCTCCGCACCGAGCTGGCCAACCGAGCCCCCCGAAAAGCAGGCGCCGCCTAGGGCCTGTTGGCGTGGGCGGAGGCTGGCTGGAGGGGGAGCGATGAGCGAATTGGCAGGGACGCGGCTGCCGTCGTTGACCGGGTTGCGGTTTGTGGCGGCGGGGATGGTGTTCGGGTTCCACGCGAGCATCGAAGGGGTTTTCGATGATCCGGGGACGGCTGCCGCGGTGGGGCAGGTGTTCAGCCGGGCGGGGTTCTTCGGGGTGGAGTTCTTCTTTGTGCTCAGTGGGTTCATCCTCACGTGGACCGCGCGTCAGCAGGACACGCGGTGGGGGTTTTGGGGGCGGCGGGCGCGCAAGATTTACCCGAACCACGTGGTGACCTGGGGTGCGGCGGTTGTGCTCGCGCTTGGGGCGGGGCAGGCAGTGGGGTGGCAGGTGCTGCCGAACCTGCTGCTCGTTCACGCCTGGGCGCCGGTGCCGGAAGTGTTGAACAGCGCGAACATCGTGGCGTGGTCGCTGGCGTGCGAGGTGCTGTTCTACGCGTTGTTCCCCTTGCTACACGCCGGAATCCGCCGGATCGCGGTGGACCGGTTGTGGTGGTGGGCGGGCGGGGTGGTGGTCTTGGTGTTCACCGTGCCGCTGATCGCGCAGTCGCTACCCGCGGACCCCCAGGTGCCCACGCCAGGTGGGCAGATGTCGTTCTACGCCATCTGGTTCGTCTACCTGTTCCCACCGACGCGGGTGCTGGAGTTCACCCTGGGCATGCTCGTCGCCCGCCTCGTGCGGGACGGTCGCTGGACCCCGCCGTCGCTGGGAGTGGCTGGACTGGTGGCCGGGCTGGCGTATCTGGCGGCGTTCACCGTGCCGTACCTGTACTGCAAGGTCGCCATCGCCCTGGTGCCGCTGGCCCTGCTCATCGCCTCCGCCGCGGCCGCGGACGCCCGGGGCGCGTTCTCGCCGTTCCGCAGCCGGGGCATGGTGTGGCTGGGCGAGATCTCGTTCGCCTTCTACCTGCTCCACTGGATGGTCCTGGTCCACGGCCACCGCCTGCTCGGCACGACTTGGGGCCTCCTCGGCGGGGTGGCGGTGCTGGCGTTGGCGCTGGCGGTCACGCTCCTGCTCTCGTGGGCCCTGCACGTGACCGTGGAACGGCCCCTGACCCGGCCGAAGCCACGCACAAAGCTCCCCGCGAGGTGACGACATCGCCCAGGGGTTCGGGCGTGCTCGACGCGGGCGTTCATCTCGTCCACTCCGTCTCGGCACTCGCTGCCACAAGAGGAAGCCCCTGAGTGGGGTTACCACTCAGGGGCTTCCTCTTGCTGTTCCGGCGGCCTTATCTGTTCGGGGTCACCAGAAGGCGACGGCTCCGCCTTCGACGGCGCCGAAGATGCGCCAGAGTTTGCCGTCCTTGAGGACGTAGGCGCCGAAGGCGACTTCCTCTCGGCCGTCGATGCGCATGGTGCTGCGGGTCATGATCGTGTCGCCGCTGTCGATGTATTCGTCCATGGAGACGAACTCGACGCCCAGGGCCCAGTATTTTTCGTTGACGGCGCGGATTTCGTCGCGGCCCTTGAGGATGCCCTGGAAGCGGCTCCACTCGGCCTCGGGGTGGTAGAGGTCCATCAGGGCGTCGAGGTCGTTGCGGGCCGTGCACTCGGCCATCTGCGCGAAGATGGGGTGGATCTGCGCGGTCATAGTGGGGTTCTCCTCATCGGTGGGACATCGGTTGTGAGTCAGGCCGCTACGAGAGTTTCGAGTTTGCGGGCCAGGTGGGCGGGGGTGGGCATTCCGGCCATCTCCAGGCGGATGTCGCGGGCGCTTTTGACCAGGGTCTCGTCGGTGAGCAGTCGGTCCAGTTGGTCCGCGGTGACCTCGTGCAGGGCGCCCTCGATGGCGCCGCCGCGGTCGACGGCGGCCTTGGTGTTGGCGAACTGGTCGGCGAAGGCGGGCATGAGCATCTGGGGGATGCCCGCGTGCAGGGCGGTGAACGTGGTGCCCGAACCGGCGTGGTGCACGACCGCGTCGGAGGTCTGCAACACTGCGGTCAACGGCAGCCAGCCGCCGAGCTTCACGTTGCGCGGCAGGGGACCTAAGGCGTCGTAGTCCACTTTGCCCAGTGCCAAGATGAACTCGGCGTTGACCTTGCCCGCCTCGGACACCAGGCGCCGCACGGGTTCCACGCCGACGCGTTTGAGCAGCATCGTGCCGAACGTCACCGTGATCCGCTTGCGCTCGGGCTTGTCGAGCAGCCACCGGGGGATCTCGCCGCCGCCGTTGTGCGGCATGTAGCGCACGTTCCAGCCGTCGGACTCGGCCATGCTCTCCGGGGAGACGTCCACGGTCAGGCGGATCTCGGGCAGGCCGCCGACGCCGTGCCGCTCGCGGATGTCGGCCATGTCGGCGAACTGCTGGTCCTCCAGGTCGCGGGTGCGCATGAAGCCGATGCCGTGACTGACCGCGGGCACGCCGAGTTTCGCCGCGGCGACCAGGCCCGCGGGCCATAACTGGGAGTACACGATCAGGTCCGGCCGCCACGCCTGCGCCACGTCGATCAGGCCGTCGCCGATGGGGCCCGCGCCCATGCGGGCCCATAAGAACGACGGCCCCTCCATCTCCGTGAACGGCTTGCTCGCCAACTCCCTGATCAGGTCCGGGTAATCGCGATCGAGGTCCTGGCGCGCCTGGTTCATGTCGAACCCGGGCTGGATGTCGGCGACGTGCAACCCGGTGGGCTGCACCAGAATGTCCCGGGTGGTGGCCAGGAGCACCTCGTGCCCCGCGGCGCGCAGCCCCCAGGCGAGCGGCACCAGCGGCGCCATGTGCGACGGATGTGGATTCGGTGCGAACAGGACGCGCATGGCTTCTGGTACCCCTCGTGTGTAGGTCAGGACAGTGATAAGCCGAGCCTGCGGGCGGCTTCCGCGCGCAGCGCCAGCCGGTCGACCTTGCCGTTGCCGGTGAGCACGGGCTCGGTGTGCCACAGGTGTTTGGGAAGCATGTAGCCGGGCAGCACGGTGGCCAGCCGCTTGGCCACCGCGGCGAGGTCGGTCGACGCGGGACCGGTCACGAACGCGACCAGCGTGCCGTCCACGGCGAACGCCGACCCGTCGAGGCCGGGACCCGCCGCCCGCACCGCGCTCTCGATGTCGCCGAGTTCTATGCGGTAGCCCTGGACTTTCACCTGGTTGTCGTTTCGTCCCAAGTGGACCAACCCCACGTCGTCGGTGAGCCGGGCGCGGTCCCCGGTGCGGTACCAGGTCTCGCCGTCGAGTTCCACGAACTTGCCGGCATCGTTTGCCGGGTCGAGGTAGCCGCCGAACATCTGCGGCCCGGTGAAGCACAGCTCCCCCACCCTCGGGTCGACCGCGCCGTCCTCGTCCAGCAGCGCGCAGCGCATTCCGGGGAACACCTCGCCGATGGGCACGGTGCCTTCGGTCGTCGCGCCGGTGAACCGGTATCCGGTGCAGGCCACCGCCAGTTCCGTTGGCCCGTAAAGGTTGTCCACGACCGCGTTCGGCGCGGCGGTCTGCCAGTAGGCGGCGCTTTCCACCGGCAGCGGCTCGCCGCAGAACACCGTGTGCCGCAATCCGGGCATGCTCCCGGCGGGCAGCGCGCCCCGGGTCCGCAGCGCCCCCACCAAGCTCGGCGTGGACGTCCACACCGTGATCCCGTGCGAGCGCACGTAGCGCAGCGGATTGAGCGCCTGCAACCGGTTGAGCACCGTCAAACACGCTCCGCTCGCCCACGCGACCCAGACCTCGAACATCGACAGGTCGAAGGTCAGCTCGTAGACCTGGCTGAACACGTCCGCCGGGCCGACGTCGTAGCGGCCGAGGCAGACCTCGATGAACGCGCCGATGTTGCGGTGCCGGATCGGCACCCCCTTCGGCACGCCCGTCGACCCCGAGGTGAACAGGATGTAGGCCAGCTCGTCCGGCGAGCCGTCGGGCAGGCTCACCAACGCGTCCCGGCTGTCGGGCACTATGCCGCCCGGAACCCGTTCGCTGGCCAGCACCAGCGGCAGGTCGCCGAGCTGGTCCACCTGCGCCACGCCCGCCGGGTCGACGATCAGCGCGTCGACGCCCGCGGCGGCGAGCACGGCTCGGTTGCGCTCGGCCGGGAACTCCGGGTTGAGCGGCACGAAAGCCGCCCCCGCGTACAGCGTCGCGAGAAAGCCCACATAGGACTCAAGCGACTTGGCCGCGAGGACGCCGACCCGCTTGCAGCCGCCGTGCCGGACCAGCGCGCCCGCCCAGGTCCGGGCGAGCGCGTCGAGCTCGGTGTAGGTCCACAGCGTGCTGTTGATCCGCAGCGCGACCCCGTCCGGGTTGGCGCGCACCCCGTCGAGGAACCAGTGGTGCAGCGGCCGGGGCGGCATGGCTCAGCCCGCGATGCGGTCGCGGGCGATGAGCGAGGTCACCGTCGCCCAGGCCGCCCGCGGGGTGGCGAAGTTCGCCGGGACCAACTCCTCGTCCGGGAAGACGATGCCGTACATCTGCTCCAGCGAGGCGACCAGGCCGACCATGCCGATCGAGTCCAGGCCGAAGGCGGGCAACGCGAGGTCCGGCTCCAGCGCGGCGTCCATGTCGAGGCTGGGCAGGTAGCAGCGGATCACGCACTCGAACTCCGTGTCCCAGGTCATCATCTTCTCCTTGTTTCCTAGCGGGATTACCTAGCGGACCAAAGTGGACAGTTTCTGGGCCAGCTGCGCGGACGTCGGCATCGCGGCCATCTCCAGGCGGATGTCGCGCGCGCTCTTGACCAGGGTCTCGTCGTGCAGCAGGCGTTCGAGCTGGCCCGCGGTGATCTCCGCGAGCGTTCCGGCCAGCGCGCCGCCGCGTTCGACGGCGACCTCGGTGTTGACGAACTGGTCGCCGAACACCGGGAGCATGAGCTGCGGGATGCCCGCGTGCAGCGCGGTGAACGTGGTGCCGGACCCGGCGTGGTGCACGACCGCGTGGGAAGTCTGCAACAGCGCGGTGAGCGGGACCCAGCCGCCGGATTTCACGTTGTCCGGCAACGGGCCCAGCTCGTCGTAGTCGACCTTTCCCAGCGCCAGCACGAACTCCGCGTCGACCTTGGCCGCCTCGTCGACGAGCCTGCGGACCGGCGTGAGCCCGACCCGCTTGAGCAGCACGGTGCCGAGGGTGACCGCGATCCGCGGACGCACCGGCCGTTCCAGCAGCCAGCGGGGGATCTCGCCGCCGCCGTTGTGCGGCATGTAGCGCACGTTCCAGCCGTCGGACTCGGCCATGCTCTCCGGCGACACGTCGACGTTCAGCCTGCACCTGGGCGGTTCGGCGACGCCGTGCCGGGCGCGGATGTCGGCCATGTCCTCGAACTGCCGGTCCTCCAGGTCACGGGTGCGCATGAACCCGACGCCGTGGCTGACCGCGGGCACCTTGAGCTTCGCCGCGGCGAGCAGGCCCGCGGGCCACAGCTGCGAGTAGACGACCAGATCGGGCCGCCACGCCTCGGCGATGTCGACCAGGCCGTCGCCGATCGGCCCGGCGGCCATCCGGGCCCACAGGAACGCGGAGCCGTCCATGTCCATGAACGGCTTGGACTGCATCTCGGAGACCACGTCGGGGTGGTCGCGCTCCAGGTCGAGCCGGGCCTGGGCCATGTCGAACCCGGGGGCGATGTCGGCGACGTGCAGGCCGGTCGGCTTGGTCAGGATGTCGGCGGTCGTGGCGAGCAGGATCTCGTGCCCCGCCGCCCGCAGCCCCCAGGCCAGCGGCACCATCGGGAACATGTGCGACGGGTGCGGGTTGGACGCGAACAGAACGCGCATGGCGGCACGCTCCTCCGGGGGTCTCGACTGCGGCCTGGACTGAGCCGCACCCCAGTGTTCCGACCGCGCCCGTCGCCCTCTGCCTACTTCTGAGCACGTTGCGCACTCAAATCCGGCCCGAACCACCACGCAGAGCTAAATAGTTATCGGACATCGGCAACACTTCTGGGTGATAAGTCGATAGCGCGTGTACACAAAGCAACACGCGAGGGGACTGCCGCAATGCTGCGAGCCGCCGGTCGACTGCCCGACGGATCATCCGATCCAGCCCGTGACGAAGGGGCCTCACCTGGGGGAACGACCCGCCGACGACGGTCGCGGGCCCTGCTGGCAGGCGCCCTGGTCGGCGCCGTCCTGGGCGGCCTCCTGGTCGCGCTGCCCGGCGTCGCCGCCGCCGCGCCCGCCCTGCCCAGCGGCTTCGTGCTGCGCGACATCCCCACCGGGCTGCGCCCGCCGAGCAGCGCGTCCGACCCGGGCGACCTGCTCACCGACTTCGCGTTCCTCCCGGATTCGAGCGTGCTCGCGGTCGGCAAGTACGGCAAGGTCACCTGGGCGCCGCAGACCGGCGCGCCGCGCCTGCTGGCCACCCTGCCCGTCCGCGCCGAACAGGACCTCGGCCTGACCGGCATCGGCGTCGCCACCGACTACGAGACCAGCCGCCACATCTACACCGCGCGCGCCGTGGCAGGCACCGGCCCAGGCTCCGGCCCGGTCGGTTTCCTGCGGCTCAGCCGCTGGACGGTCACCACCAACGCCGCCGGTGAGCCGACCGGCCTCGGCTCCGAGCAGATCGTGCTGCAAACGTCCGCCGACACCGACGTGCACGCCATGACCGGCCTCGAAGTCGCGGCCGACGGCACCATCTGGGTGACCATCGGCGACAACGCCGACTGGCGCATCGTCGACGAGCGCGCGCTGCGCGCGGGCAACCGCGACGACCCGCACGGCAAGCTGCTGCACCTCCGCCCGGACGGCAGCGGCGTTCCCGGCAACCCGTACTACGACGCCGCCGCGCCGCGCGCGGTGCGCAGCCTGGTCTACGCGAGCGGGTTCCGCAGCCCGTTCCGGTTCAGCCTGGCCCCGGGCACCGGCACCCCGATCGTCGGCGACGTCGGCTGGAACCTGTGGGAAGAGGTCAACTTCGTCAACCCCGGCAGCGACTACGGCTGGCCGTGCTGGGAAGGGGCGGGCACCACGCCCGGCTACCGCGACCTGCCCGGCTGCGTCGGCCGCTCCGGCGTGCCGCCCATCCACGCCTACCACCACGCGGCCGGACTGGGCACCAGCATCACCGGCGGCCTCGTGTACACCGGCTCGACCTACCCGGCCGAGTACTCGGGCAAGTACTTCTTCGGCGACTACACCTCCGGTCGTCTGTGGACGATGGGCTTCGACGCCACCGGCCGGGTGACCACGCCCGCGCAGCCGACGTCCTGGGCGACCGGGGTCGGCGCGCCCGTCTCGCTGCGCGCGATGCCGGTCGGCGGGGACATCGTGTTCGCCGACATCGGCTCGGCCAGCCTGCGCCGGATCGTGTACCAGCCCGGCAACAACGCGCCGACCGCGTCGATCGCCTCGACCAACGACGCGGCCACCGGCACGGTCACCTTCGACGCGACCAAGTCGTTCGACCCCAACGGCGACGCCCTCACCTACACCTGGTCCTTCGGCGACGGCGCCACCGCGACCGGCGCGACCGCCACCCGCACCTACGCGGCGTCCCCGGAGTCCTACCAGGTGACGCTCACCGTGACCGACTCGTTCGGCGCGAGCGGCACGGCCACCACCACGGTCTACCCGCGCAACAACGCCCCCGCCCTGACGCTGACACCCCCGGACCCGAGCCGGAAGTTCGGCGTCGGCGACGTCATCACCGCGACCGCCACGGCCACCGACGTCGAGGACGGCCCGGTCAGCGTGGCTTGGGCGACCGACACGGTGCACTGCCACGGCCTCGACTGCCACTCCCACCCGGGCGCGCGGCAGGACGGGAACACGTTCTCGATGGCCTTCGACGGGCACCCCGGCGACACCCGCCTGGAGATCACCGCGATCGTCACCGACAGCCGGGGAGCCACGACGACGAAGACGTTCATCGCGCTTCCCCTCCAGCGCAGGCTCACCGTGGTCAGCAGCGTTCCGGCGGACTTCACCCTGGGCGACCAGCAGACCACGACCGAGTTGTTCACCGTGGGGCAGCAGCTCACCGTCATCGCCCCCGAAGCCGCCCTCGACGGCGTCGCCACCTTCGACCGCTGGTCCGACGGCGCCCCCCGGGTCCGCGGCCTGGTCATGCCCAACGCCGACGTGACCTACACGGCGACCTACCTGACCCCCATCGACCGCCGTTACACCACCGACGCCACCCTCCGCGGCGTTCTCGGCACCCCCACCTCGGTCGAACAGGGCGATCCCACGATGCGCTGGCGCGAGTACACCGGCGGCAGGCTCTACTGGAGCCCGGCCACCGGCGTCCACGACGTCCGCGGGAACATCCTCAAATCATACTTGGCCGCTGGCGGCGCCCTCGGCTACGGCCTACCCACCACCGACGAGTCCGCCGCCCCCGCTGGCGGCGGCCGGTACAACCTGTTCACCGGCGGCCGATCCATCTACTGGACCTCAGCAACCGGCGCCCACCTGGTCTGGGGCGACATCTACACCCGCTGGCGCACCATGGGCGACGTGACGTCTCCCTTGGCCTACCCCACCACCGACGAGACCGGCACCCCAGACGGAATCGGCCGTTACAACCACTTCCAGGGCGGTTCCATCTACTGGACCCCCAGCACCGGAGCCCACGACATCCGAGGGAACATCCGCACCCTGTGGTCCTCCATGGGCTGGGAGCGTTCCGTCCTCGGCTACCCCACCACCAACGAGGAACGCACCCCCGACGGCGTCGGCCGCTACAACCACTTCCAGCAGAACGGCTCCATCTACTGGACCCCCAGCACCGGAGCCCACGACGTCCGAGGCAAGATCCGCAACCTGTGGTCCTCCATGGGCTGGGAACGCTCCTGGCTCGGCTACCCCACCAGCAACGAATACGGCATCAACGGCGGCCGCCGCAGCGACTTCCAGGGCGGCTACATCCTTTACAGCTTCTCCACCGGCGTAGCCACCGCTTACCGCTGGTAACACCTGGCAACACCCAGCCCCAACCGCAGGCCCGACCACTGGCAACAGTGGCCGGGCCTGCTCTTTTCCCAGACAAACCCAAACCCACCAGACCCGCCCTGCCTGCCCAGTGGAAGCGGGGCAGCCCACTCCCCTCCCGCCAACCAAGTCCGCCCTGCCCAGTGCCAAGAGGTGTGGACCAAGAGGCACACCAAGCACCCGCCAGCCACACCTAACGCTGCCAGGTGCTCAAGGGGGTGGAGCAGCCACCCCGACCTCCTGCCACCCGCCTCCTGCCAGGCCAAATCGAGGCTCGCCCAGTGCTCGATGGGAGCGGACCGGGCAACGAACCCACGCCCCCACGAAGCCGCACCAGCGCTCGCCAGGTGCTCGATGGGGTGGAGTGGTTTCTTTGGGGGTGAAGGAAGATCCCTAAACTTGCCGTGGTCGTGGGGCCGAAGGCTCCCCACC
>NZ_JBVJIN010000059.1:0-33141 GCF_055586285.1 Actinokineospora sp. NPDC051303 | reverse complement strand
CGGGTGGGGAGCCTTCGGCCCCACGACCACGGCGAGTTTAGGGATCTTCCTTCTCCCCCAAAGAAACCACTCCACCCCATCGAGCACCTGGCAGGCTCGGGTGCGGCTTCGTGGGGGCGTGGGTTTACTGCTCGGTCCGCACCGTCGGGCACCTGGCGGGCGTGGGTTCGGCTTGGTTAGGGCGTGTTCGCCGCTTGTTCCGCACCATCGGGCACCTGGCGCGTTGGTGCGGTTGGCGGGAGGGCGGCTGCGGCAACGGGTAGCAGGAACGCGGGTGGTGGGGGTGGGCTTGGTTGGCAGGTTGAGTCCTAAGAGGCCAGTGGCTTGCGGGTGAAGCGGTTGGGGTGGTGGGGGAGGCCGTAGTGGCCGCGCAGGGTTGTTGTTTCGTATTCGGAGCGGAATAGGCCGCGGTGGCGTAGTAGGGGGACGACTGTGTCTACGAAGTCGGTTAGGCCGGAGGGGAGTAGGGGGGACATGATGTTGAAGCCGTCTGCTGCGCCGTGGGTGAACCAGTGTTCTATATGGTCGGCGATTTGTTCTGGGGTGCCTGCCACGACTTGGTGGCCGCGGCCGCCGCCTAGGCGGGCTAGGAGTTGGCGCAAGGTCAGGTGTTCGCGTTCGGCTAGGTTGCGGATCAGTTCAAAGCGGCTCTTTGCGCCGTTGATTCGGCTCACGGGGGGTAGGGGTGGCAGGGGCTGGTCCAAGGGGTGGTTGGTTAGGTCTATGTCGATTAGTTCGGTTAGTTGGCGGATGGCGCGGGCTGGGATGATCAGGTCGTCCAGTTCCTCGGCTAGGGTGCGGGCCTGCGCCTCGGTGCCGCCGAGGACTGGGACGATGCCGGGGAGCACCTTGAGGTGGTCTGGGGCGCGGTTTGCCGCTGCGGCTTGGCGTTTGATGTCGGTGTAGAACGCTGCCGCGTCGGTGTAGGTTTGTTGGGCGGTGAAGACGGCTTCCGCCCATTGTGCCGCGAAGGCCTTGCCGTCTGTGCTGGAACCGGCCTGCACCAATAGGGGGCGGCCCTGGGGGCTGCGGGTCGCGTTGAGGGGGCCGCGCACGGAGAACCATTCGCCGCGGTGGTTGATTTCGTGGACTTTGGTGTCGTCGGCGTAGACGCCGGAGGGTGGGTCCACGATTAGGGCGTCTGCTTCCCAGCTGTCCCACAGTGCTGTTGTGACGTCGAGGAACTCCGCTGCGCGCTCGTAGCGGCGGGTGTGCTCGATGTTGGTGTCGCGGTTGAAGTTCTGCGCCGAGCGGTCGCCCGCGGTGGTGACGATGTTCCAGCCTGCCCGGCCGCCGCTGATGTGGTCGAGGGAGGAGAACAGCCGCGCCAGGTTGTAGGGCTCGCTGAAACCGGTGGACGCCGTCGCGATCAGGCCGATCCGCTCGGTCACCGAGGCCAGGGCGGTGAGCAGGGTGACCGGCTCGAACTGGTTGGCGATGCTGTGCCGCACATCGCCCCAGATTTGCACGCCGTCGGCCAGGAACACTGAGTCGAACGTGCCGCGCTCGGCGATCCGGGCCAGGTTCTGGAAATGCGCGACCCCGGGCACCGCGGTCGTGGTCTTCGGGTGCCGCCAAGCCGCCTCGTGGTGTCCCACACCCATCAGGAAGGCGTTGAGGTGCAGTTTCCGTTCGCTCATGGAGATTTCTCGGCTTTCGGCGGAAGATGATCGGGTCCAGCCGACTATCGCCGCGGCCTGCCTGCCCGCGCAATATTGCGCGGGACGAAATTAACTCAGCCCACGAAGTGGAACGCGCTCGATCGGGAAGGGTTCCGCCGACAGCGGCAGAGCGTCCGAAAGGGATAGTGGGTCGGCGTAGATTTCGGCCAGCAGCACGGTGCCGCCCGCGACGCCGAGCACGGAAGCCGCGTCGAAACCGCTGCCGCGCACGCTGCGCGCCGGATCGAGGCACACCCGCGACGAACGGCCGACCTCGGCCTGGATCGCGGTCAGATATTCCGGCAGCAAGGCCGCGCCGGAATCGGTCACCACCAGCACATCCGGGTTGACGAAGTCGAACAGGGCGGCAGCGGCGCGGCCCACCATGGTGGCGCGGTCGAGCAGCGAGGCCAGCGCCGCGGACGATCCCCGCCGCGCCGCGGCGACCAGGTCCACAATGGACGGAGTGGGGATGATGCCGCGGGCGGCGGCACGGGTGGCCCAGGCGCGCTCGGAGATCGTGGCCTCTAGACAGGCGCGCCTGCCGCAGTGGCATAGGACATCGGGGTCGCCCAGGGGGAGGTGCGCGATCTCGCCCGCCGCCGAGCGGGGGCCGCGGTGCGCTTCGCCACCGGTCACAATGGCGGCGTCGACCACGTTGCCCACGAACAGGTGCACGACCGAGCCCGCGCGCACCGGGCCGAAGAGTCGCTCGGCGTGGGCCAAGGCGCGGGCGTGGCTGTCTACACGGACGGTTAGCCCGGTGTGCTTGGTGAGCGTTTCGACAATGGGGACGTCGTGCCAGCCCAGGGAAGCGTGGTCGACCAGGATGCCGCGGTCCGGGTCCACCCAGCCGCCTATCGCTACGCCTAGGCCGAGTGGGGTCTGGTCGGCGCGCAGCGTGGCGAGGTGTTTCGCGGCGGTGGCCAGGACGTGGTCGGGGTCGGGGTTGGTGTGCGGTATGCGTTGCTGTGCGCGTATTCGGCCGCGGAGGTCCAAGGCGGCGATGGTGCTGTAGTCGTGGGCTATGTGGAGGCCGAGGACGATGTGGCGGTCGGTGTCGATGTCCACGGGGGTGTGAGGTCTTCCGATGCCCCGGTAGATGAGGGGATCGGACGCTTCCGTGATCAGGCCGAGGTCGGCGAGGGCCGTGTAGTGGCGGGTGACGGCGGCGGGGCTCAGGCCGGTGACGCGGGCGATAGTGCTGCGGGCGGTGGGGCCGTGTTCGAGGACCGCTCGCAGCATGATCGACGCGCTGGATGAGCGGCGGTGATCTGGTGTGCGGGCGGGGTGCATGGGTGTGATGGTGGCAGGGGGGTTGGGGTGGCTCCAAGGGGTGGTGTTGGTGGACCACGATGTGGACGCTGTTGCTGGTCTCTGCTTGGGTGGGGTTGCTCGATGGGGTGGAGTGGTTTCTTTGGGGCCCCTACGAAGGAAGATCCCGTCGTGGGAAAGACGGGTGGGGAGCCTTCGGCCCCACGACCACGGCGAGTTTAGGGATCTTCCTTCTCCCCCAAAGAAACCACTCCACCCCATCGAGCACCTGGCAGGGCCGGGCGGCGGTTGGCAGCAGGGTGGCTTGGCAGGAACGCGGGCTGGCAGTAGAGCGGGTTCGCTGCTCGGTCTACCCCATCGAGCTGGGTGCGGTGAGGTCTGGTTGACGCGGGTGTGCCTCTTAAGTTCCTACTGGGACTCGCCAGGAGGTGAATTTGCGTTCTAGGGCTATGAGGAGTTGGTTGAAGGCTACGCCGATGGCGGAGATGGTGATGATGCCCGCGTACATTTGGGGGATGGCGAAGTTGTACTGCGATGCGTTGATTAGGTAGCCGAGTCCTGCTTTTGCTCCTACCATTTCCGCTGCTACCAGGACCAGGATTGACATCGAGCCTGCCAGGCGGATTCCGGTGAACACCGTGGGGGCGGATGCGGGGAGGATCACCTTCTGGAACAGGCGGGGGCCGGAGAGGTTCATGGACTTCGCCAGGCGTAGGAGGGTGGGATCCACGGTGCGGACGGCGGTGATCGTGTTGAGGAGGATTGGCCAGGTGCAGGCGTAGAGGACGATGCTGATTTTTGAGGTTTCGCCGATTCCTAGCAGCAGCATGAAGACAGGGAGGAGGGCTAGGGCGGCGGTGTTGCGGAAGACCTCCAGTAGTGGGGAAAGGAGGTTGGCGACTGGGCGGTACCAGCCGATCAGGAGGCCCAGGGGGACCGCGATCAGGACGGCTAGGGCAAAACCGGAAAGGGAGCGGGTCAGGCTGGCTTGGGTGTTGGTGGCCAGTTGGCCGTTGGTGAGCAGGTCTAGCCAGGCTGCGCCTACCTGGGAGAATGGTGGTAGGAACGTGGGGTCTACCAAACCCAGTCGGGGGACCGTTTCCCAGAGGGCCACTAGGGCGAGGATCGCCGCGACCTTGGTGATGGCGGTGCGCAGGGTGGTGCCGAGTCGGCGGGCCTTGCTGGGGTGGGTGGGGGTGGTGGGGACGGTGGGGGCGGTTGTTTTCCTCTGGTGAGGGTGGGGCTTGGTGATGGTGGGCGCGCTCATGCTCCGGCCACCTCCTTCTCCTGTTGTTGGGCGCGGGAAACCTCGTCGCGGAGGAGGGTCCAGATTTCGTGGCGGTGGTGGGCGAACTCGGGGCTGGAGCGGACATCGGGGGCGGTGGTGCGGTCGGTGAGGGTGATGGGGACGACGTGCTTCACCCGGCCGGGGCGGGAGGTGAGCACGGCTACCCGCTGTCCCAAGTAGACGGCTTCGTCGATGGAGTGGGTGATGAACACGATTGTTTTGTTGGTGCGCCGCCAAATTCGGAGCAGTTCGTCCTGGAGTGACTCGCGGGTCTGGGCGTCGAGGGCGGCGAAGGGCTCGTCCATCAGCAGGACCGCTGGGTCGTAGGCGAGGCTGCGGGCGATGGCGACGCGCTGGCGCATTCCGCCGGATAGTTCGTGGGGGTGGCGTTGCTCGAAGCCGGTGAGGCCGACCAGGTCGAGGAAAACGCGGGCTCGTGCTGGCCGTTCCCGCCGAGGGACGCCGATCGCCTCCAAGCCGAACTCGACGTTGCCCAGGGCGGTGCGCCACGGCAGCAGGGCGTACTGCTGGAACACGATTCCCCGGTCGAGGCCGGGGCCGGTGACCGGCTCGCCGTCGAGCAAAATGCTGCCCGCGCTGGGGGTGGTCAGGCCGCCGAGCAGGTCCAGCAGCGTCGACTTGCCGCAGCCGCTGGGGCCGACCACGACCAGGAACTCGCCCCGGGCCACGTCGATGTCCACGCCGTCGACGGCGGTGAACTCGGTGCGGGTGGCGCCGTCCTTGACCGGAAACCGTTTGGTGACATTCTGGAAACTGATGTGTGGGGAATCGGACATCACGCGCCGCCCTTCGCCACATCGTTGAACTCGTTGGTGTACAGGTCGGCGACCTTCACCTGGCCCGGTTTGATCTCACCCCGGTCGGTGAGCCAGTCGACCCACAGGCCCAGTTCCCGGTCGAGAATCTTGCCGCCTTTTTCCGCTACGCCGGTGGACTTCCAGTGCTTGATCGCGCCGGGGTCCTCGTTGCGCCCGCGCTTGCCGATGATGGCGACCTTCCGCTCGATCACCTGCTGTCGCGGCGTCGTGCGGCTCCACTCGATCGCCTTGGCGACGCCGGTGGTGAACGCGCGCACCGTGTCCGGGTTGGCCTTGATGAAGCGCTCGGTGAACACGTAGGTGCCCGCGGTGAACGCGCCGAGCAGGTCGAAGTCGGAGAACAGCTTGCGCACGCCGCCGCGCTCGGTGGCCTGCTCGCGCAGGATGCCGCCGAGCACGCCGACCTCGATCTGCTTCTGCCGCAACGACTGCTCGGTGTTGACCGGCGGCACCACGATCGGCTCGACCTTCTTGATCTCCTCCGGGGACAGGCCGTTGCGCTTGAGGTAGATGCCCAGCATCGCCTCGTGGTGCGCGCCGAGGGTGTTCATCCCGACCTTCTTGCCGATCAGGTCGCGCGGGCCGGTGATGGGGCTGTCATCGAGCACGAAGAAGCCGCTGTAGGCGTCCGGGTCGGCGCCGTAGTAGCCGATCACTGACTTGATCGGCGCGCCCGCGGCTTTGAGCTTCACCACCGCGCCGTTGAACGCGCCGCCGAAGTCGACCTGCCCGGTGGCCGCCGACTGGATGTCCTGCGGGCCGCTGATCGTGTTCCCGACCCACTCCAGCGTCACGTCGCCGAGGAAACCGAGGTCCGCGGCGAGTTCGGGCAGAATCACATCACCCGCCCAACCCTGGTAGCGCAGCGTCTTGGTCTGCCCGCCCGACCCGGTCGCCGCGGCGCCGCAGCCGACGGTGGCCGAGGTGACGCCGAACAGGGCCAGGCCGAGAAAACTCCGTCGGGTGGTCGTCACGATCATTCCTATCTGCGCGAGTGCCAGCGCTCTGGACACGGGAATTGGTTCGTACGCTGGCATCGCCCGCATCCCGGGTCAACCGATTCCGCGTGCTGGGAAGACTTATTTTCGCGTCGCCGAAACTTGTTCCGGCCGGTTTCGGCTGCCTACGTTGACATTGACAAAGCGGAAAGGAACCAGCCCATGAGCACGCAATTGGACACGCCCCCCGTCAGCCGGTCCGGAATCGACGTCGTCAAACTCGGCGCGGACATCGGCGCGCGCGTCGAGGGCGTGCGGCTCGGCGGCGACCTGGCCGAGGACACCGTCGCCGAGATCCGGTCGGCGCTGCTGGCCAACAAAGTCGTGTTCTTCTCCGGCCAACACCACCTTGACGACGCGGGCCAGCTCGCGTTCGCCCGGCTGCTGGGCGAGCCCACCCTCGCCCACCCCACGGTCAAGGGCAAGGACGACCCGAACGTCCTGCCGATCGACTCCGACTACGGCAAGGCCAACAGCTGGCACACCGACGTCACCTTCATCGACCGGATTCCCGCTATCAGCATCCTGCGCGCCGTCGCCCTGCCCCCGTACGGCGGAAGCACGGTGTGGGCGAACACGGTCAAGGCCTACGAGGACCTGCCCGCCTCCCTCAAGGCGCTGGTGGACACGCTGTGGGCGGTGCACACCAACGTCTACGACTACGCCGCCAACATCGACTCGACCCGCATCGGCGGCGTGGACGTGAAGGTGCGCGAATACCGCGACGAGTTCGTCTCCGACCGGTACGAGACCGAGCACCCGGTCGTGCGAGTCCACCCCGAGACCGGTGAGCGGTCGCTGCTGCTGGGTCACTTCGTCAAGCACATCGTCGGCCTGACCAGCGCTGAGTCGCAGGCGGTGTTCCAGATCCTGCAGAACCGCGTCACCCGCCTGGAGAACACCGTGCGCTGGCAGTGGTCCGACGGCGACGTCGCCATCTGGGACAACCGGGCCACTCAGCACTACGGCGTGGCCGACTACGACAACGAGTACCGCCGCCTGCACCGCGTCACCCTCGCGGGCACGGTCCCCACCAGCGTGACGGGCGTCCACAGCACCCCCCGACGCGGTGACGCGTCCGCCTTCTCCCCGTCGGCGAACGGGTCGCGCCAGTAGGGGGTGCGGACCGGCCGCCGGGCACACCCTGTTCGACGTCCACCGCGCACCCGACCGGTCGGCGATCGGGTGCGCGGTGGTCATGCCGTGGCCTTACTCGCTGGCCGCGCCGCCCGCTTTTCACCCCTTCGGTCAGCCAGGTCGTCGCTGGTGACGATCGGTTGTACGGATTTTGTGCGTCCCCCGACCAGGCTCGCGGCGGCTCCAGCCGGAGCCAGCACGGAAGGGACCACAGATGAAGCTCAGAACCATGGTGTTGGCACTGGTCGCCATGACCCTGGCGGGTGTCACGCTGATCAGCATTCCGGCGTCGGCGGTGGGGCCGCGGCCGAACTTCCAGTTGCCGTTCCCGTGCAGCCAGACGTGGAACGGCGACTCGGACAACAGTTCCGCCCACCAGTCGTGGGAGATCGACTTCAACCGGGGGAGCAGCGCCGACGCGGACCTGGGCGACCCGGTGGTCGCCGCCGCGGCGGGGCGGGTGGTGATCTCGGCGCACCAGGGGTCGGCCAACGGGTTCGGCAATCTGGTCAAGATCGACCACGGCGGCGGCTGGTACACCTATTACGCCCACCTGAACGTGCGGGCGGTCGCGCTGGGTGACCAGGTGCGGCAGGGGCAGCGCATCGGCGACGTCGGCAAGACCAGCAAGCCCGGCAACAACATCTCCGCGCACCTGCACTATGAGGTGCGCATCGACGGGACCTGGCCGTCCAACATCCAGCCCGCCTACTTCAACGGGGTGCGTTTCGGCTACCCGAACCAGGACATCACTTCCAGGAACACCTGTGAGGGCGGCGGCAGCGCGAACCCGTACGACGCCACCGAGATCTGCGGCAGCGGCTACTCGGTCATCGACACCGCCCCGCTCGGCACGGGCGGCGCGTCGGGCACGGTGCACCTGCTTTACAACGCGAGCACCGGCCGCAACTGCGTGGCCACCACCAAGAACACCTCGCTCGGCACCGCCAGCCCCACCTCCGCTTATCTGGAGGTCGAGGGGTCGGCACGGGTGACCGACAGCGGCAGCTTCTCCTACTACGCGGGCCCGGTCAGCGCGTCGGCGGCGGGCAAATGCGTCAAGTGGGGCGGTTCGGTCGGTACGGTCGCCTACGACAGTCCGTTCGAGCACTGCGGCTGAGAGGCTTCGACGTGCGAATGCTGACGCGGGCGGCGGCCGTTCTGGCCGCCGCCACCCTCGCGGGCGCGGTGGCCGCCCCCACCCCCGCCATCGCGGCGAACGCCGTTCCCAACACGGTCGTCTACCAGGAGCGGTCGCAGGGCTACGACTGCTTCCGCATCCCGGCCGTGGTCCGGGCGGCCAACGGCGACCTGCTGGCCTTCGCCGAAGGCCGCAACGGCGGCGCTGAGTTCTGTTCCGACGCGGGCGACATCGACTTGGTGGTCAAACGCTCGACTGACGGCGGCCGCACGTGGAGCCTGCCGAAGATCGTCATCGAGGGCCACGGCGACACCAAGGGCAACCCGACCCCGATCGTTATCCCGTCGACTGGCCGGATCGTGCTGCTGTCCACCATGCAGTGCGTGGCGAACCCAGCCTGCGGCCGGATTCCCCGGGTCCAGCACAGTGACGACAACGGCCTCACCTGGACCACGCCCAAGGTGCTGACCCAGGCCCTTGGCTTCGCCACCGCCCCCGGCTGGCTGGCCACCGGTCCGGCGCACGGCCTGGTCCTCACCCGAGGCCAGCACGCGGGCCGACTCGTCGCTGGAATGAGCTATTCCATTAGCGGCAACAACACCGGCGCCATCATCTACAGCGACGACCAGGGAATCACCTGGCGCCGTGGCGCGACCGACACGAGCACCACGACGGCCCTCAACCCCCAGGAAATCAACCTGGTGGAACTCACCGACGGCCGCATCTACGCCGCCGCCCGCAACAACGCCAACAGCGGCGGCAACCGTTGCCTCAACGGGGGCCGGGACAACCGCGCCTACGCCATCAGCTCGGACGGCGGTGCCACTTTCAGCAAACGGTTCACCTTCGAGCCAGACCTGATCGCCCCACCCGTACAGGGCTCGGTAGTGCGCATGACCGCGACAGACCAGGCCGGACAACACAACCGCATCCTGTTCACCGCACCGTCGATCTGCGACCGCCGCAAAGACCTGGTAGTCAGATCCTCCTTCGACGAAGGCGGCAATTGGCTGACCAAGCCCCAAAGCGTCCTGGTCTGGGACCAGGACGCCGCCTACTCGGACATGGTGCAACTCACCGACACCTCGGTAGGCGTCCTGTACGAAGCAGGCCCAACAGGCAACGCCAACGCCACCATCCGCTGGTCCACAGTAACCACAACCACCCTGGGCGCCCCCGTCTGCGGCAGCCCCTACCAGGTGATCGACTCGGCCCCCCTCGGCACGGCGGGCACCGCCTACCTGGCCTACAACCCAGCCAACGGCACCAACTGCGTGGCAACGACAAAGACGACCTCGGTAGGCGCCCCCACCCCCACCTCGGCCTTCCTGGAAGTCCAAGGCTCCCCACGACAAACAGACGGCGGAAACTTCGCCTACTTCGCAGGCCCAGTAACCGCCCCCGCCGCAGGCAAATGCGTCAAATGGGGCGGCGCAGCAGGCACAGCCTCCTACGAAAGCCCCTTCGAGCACTGCGGCTGACCCAGTCCCAAAAGGACGACCAAGAAAAGTGCTACCCCGATGCCCCGAAGGCCACAGCCTCCGGGGCATCGGTCTGCCACAGGCCCACTTGTTCCCGTGCCTGGGCTCGATGGGAAGGGCGGGTGGCCGGTGTGGCTTCGGGTGGCAGGCCGCAGTGCGGTGACAGTTGTGGCGCGGGTGGCAGGAGGACGGGTTCGCCGTCCCGCCCTCCCACCAGGCAGCACCGCCCCTGCCAGGCACTTGATGGGAGCGGAGACAGCGAACAAGCCCGACTGCCACAGGAACCCACGCTCCTACCAAGCCGAACCGCCCCTGCCAGGTGCTCGATGGGGTGGAGTGGTTTCTTCGGGGGAGAAGGAAGATCGCTAAGCTGGCTGCGCGTGTGAGGCCGTAGGCTTCCCACCCGTCTTTCACACGGCGATCTTCCTTCGTAGGGGCCCCGAAGAAACCACTCCACCCCATCGAGCAGACCCACACAAGCGAACGCCCCCGAAGACCCTTCGGGGGCGTCGCAGCAAACCGACCAATCAGCAAGCCGGAGCAACCGGATCATCCGACCCAGTCCGCAGATAAGTGTCCGACACATAGTGCCCAGGCCCGATACGATCCCAAATGTCACTGGTCCCGAACGGCCCAGTGACCACCTCCCCCCGAACATGACACTCCACGATCACCTTCGCGTGATTCGCGGCAAGCCCCTTCACGCCAGCGGTAGTGCTAGCGCCAGCCCGCACCGTCAACGGATCGCCCGCAGTGGAAACCACCCCGGTAGCCCCAGACCCAGTCCACAGGTAAGACACATTCACCCACCCGTTGTCGACCATCTTGAGCCCGTCCCAGAACGTCCCATCCGCCAGATCAATACCGGCGGGATTCCCCACCCGGCGCCCGAACTCGTCCTTGCCGCCGTTGTACCCGTCCTGGTACGCCGCTTGAGCCTCCGGCTTCCCCTGCGGCAAATCCTTCCACATCTGCCGTTCCGCGGAAGGGTTCCAGTAGTCATCCCGAGTGTTCCACGGCCCGACGTCCCACACCGGCGCGTACTCGCACCGGCTGTTGTCCGTGCGGCACACCCGAACCGTGTAGTTCCCCGTTCCCTTGGGCGCCAACGCCCGTCCGGACGGCAGTGCCACGAAGTGATCCCGGCTGGTGATCACGTGGCCGTTGGCGGTGGTCCCGCCGACCAGCCCTTCGCGGGTGGCGAAGATTCGATAGGTCAGCGGAGCCGCAGCGGCCGCGACCTGAGCCTGCGCCACCGAATCCCCCACGAGCCGCACCCCGGACACCGCAGGGGCGGCGCCGTCAGCGGTCAGCCGCACCCGTGCTTGCACGGTGTCCACCGGTCTAGGCAGCATCGCCGCCCCACCGGTCGCGGGCGTCCACTCGGTCCAGTCCTCCGGACCGAGTTTGCCGCGCACATCCACCTCTACCGCCGCTCCCGAGGGAACCTTCGCCTCGGTCTCGGCGGAAATCCGGTTCACCGGCCGCTCAAGCTCTCGTTCCCCGAGCAGCAGGTAGCCCTCAACCTGCCCGTTACCAGACCGCGAAGCGGGGTCCCGCAAGGTAAGTCCATCGCCGCTGAAGCGGACGTTCACGTCATCACCATCCACTGTGGACAAATCGGCCCACCACGCCGAGGACGAGGGCGCCGCTTGCGCCGGGCCGGTGGCCAGCGTCATCGCGGCCGGTATGGTCAGCGCCGCGACGCCGAGGACGATCCTCGCGCGCGCACGGCCGGTTTTCCAGGTCACCAGGAACTCCCTTTCGACAGGGCACGGGACGTGCCGATGTCGGGAGTCTGCGAACCAGGGCTACACGATCCGTACAAACGCTCAGGCCGACGACGTGACCCGTTTCCGGCGGCGCGGCAGCGGAAACGGCCCGCGTTCGACCTCCGTTGCGAGCCGCAGCCGCTCCAGCAGCGCCGCTTCCTCCGCGTCGGCGGAGAGCTGCCGCCACAGGCCGAGGGCGAGGTCGAAGCTGGCGGCGGCCTCGTCGTAGCCGCCCTGGCGGTACCGCAGTTCGCCAAGCAGCTCGGCGACCTCGGCCTGGGAGCGGCGGTCGCCGTTGCGGCGGTGCGCGGCCAGCGCGTCGGTCAGCAGCGGGTACGCCGCGGCCACGTCCCCGGCGCGCAGGTGCCGTTCGCCGAGGGCCTGCTGGGCGTAGCTCACGCAGTGGTCGTCGCCCAGTTCGGTGAACAGCGCGACGGCCGCGGCCAGGTGCTCGCGGGCCGCGTCGAACTCGCCCCGCAGGCCGCGCAGCAGGCCCAGCCGGTGCCGGGCGTGCGCCTCGCGGTGCCGGTCGCCGATGGCCGTGGCCAGCTCGTGGCCCTGCTCGAACCAGCGCTGCGCCGCGTCCCAGTCGCCTTGGGCCAGGTGCACGTTGCCGATGGCGAGCGCGGCGACGGCCTCGCCGTTGCGGTCGCCGACCTGGGCGAACAGCGCGCGTGCCGCCACGCAGTGCCGCAGCGCCCGGTCGTGTTCGCCGCGCACCCGCAGCACCGTGGCCGCCCCGGCGAGCGCGATCGCCGCGCCCCGGTCGTCGCCGACCTGGCCGAACAGCAGCCGCGACTCGTCGAACGCGGCCAGCGCGGCGCCGTAGGCGTCCTGGTAGAGGTGGACCTGACCGAGGTTGCGCAGGATGATCGCCTGCCCGTGCTCGTCGCCGCGGCGGCGCGCCGCGGCCAGCGCGACCCGGTGGGTGCGCAGCCAGTCGTCGTGCCTGCCGAGCAGGTCGAAGTGCGGGGCGAAGGCCGCGGCGAGCCGCCAGGCCAGGTCGTCCAGCCCCCACGCCTCAGCCAGTTCGATCATGGCCACCGCCGTGCTGCTTTCTGCCTCGAACCACGCCGCCGCGTCGGCCACGAGATCGTCGGCGCGCGCGGGCCGCCACAGCGCGGCGGGCAGCGGCGCCCCGATCACCCCGAAGAAGTGGACCGACATGCGCTCGGCCGCGGCCAAGGCCAGCGACAGACAGCCCTCCAGCACCCGCCGCACCCGCTCCAGCCGGACCGCGCGCGGCTCGGCCTCGGCCCGCTCGGCGGCGTAGACGCGCAGCAGGTCGTGCAGCCGGTACCGGGGCTGCCCGGTCGCGTCGGCGGCCACCAGGTCGACCAGGTGGGCGTCGACCAAGACGTCGAGCACGTCGTCCGCGGCGGGCCGGTCCAGCACCGCGCCGACCACCCACGCGGGAAACCGCACCGGACCCAGGGCGCCGAGCCCGTGGAACGCCCGCGCGGCGCTGCCGGGCAGCTGGTCATAGCTCAGGGTGACGCTGGCGCGCACCGCGAGGTCGCCGACCCGCAGCTCATCGAGCCGCCGGTGCTCGTCGGAGAGTCGGTCGGCGAACATCCGCAGTGTCCACTGAGGACGATGCGCCAGCCGGGCGCCCGCGACCCGGATCGCCAGCGGCAGGTACCCGCAGGACTCCAGGATGGCCGTGGCCCCGTCCGGCTCCGCGGTGACCCGGGCCGCGCCGACGAAGCTCGCGAGCAGCCCGGCCGCCTCGTCCAGCGGCAGCACGTCGAGGTCGACCGGGTGCGCGCCGGACAGGTCCGGCAGCCGCGTGCGGCTGGTGACCAGCACCGCCGACGCGCCAGCGCCCGGCAGCAGGGGCCGCACCTGCGCCACGTCGCCCGCGTCATCGAGCACGATCAGCACCCGCGCGCCGGTCAGCCGGGACCGCAGCAGCGCGGCCCGCTCGGACAGGCCCCTGGGCAGCGCCGTGTCCGGCAGGCCCAGCGCGCGCAGCAGCTCGGCGAGCACGTCCGCTGGCCTGCGCGGCGCCGGGGTCGTGCCGCCGAGGTCAACGTGCAGTTGGCCGTCGGGGAAGTCCGCGCGCACCTGGTGGGCCACCCGCACCGCAGCCGAGGACTTGCCGACGCCCGGCAGGCCGGACAGCACCGCCACGGTGGGCCGCCCGGCCTGCGAGCCCGCCCGCAGCAGCGCCACCAGGTCGGCCACGCACGCCTGCCTGCCGGTGAAATCGGGCAGGTCCAACGGAAGCTGGCAGACGGGCGACAGGTCGGACGGCTCGCCCAGCGCCGCCCTGGCCCGCCGCAGCCGCGGCCCCGGGCCCGCGTCGAGTTCGGCGCGCAGCACCCGCTCGGCCTCGGCGTACGCGGCGATGGCCTCGGCCCGCCGCCCGTCCGCGGCCAGGGCGGTGACCAACTGGGTCCACAGCTCCTCGCGCAGCGGGTTGTCGGCGAGCAGGCCGCGCAACTCGGCCGCGGCCTCGCCGTGGCGGCCGAGCTCGACGCGGACCCGGGCGCGCCGCTCGTGCGCCGAGAGCCGCGACTCGGTGAGCCGGGCCAGCGCCGGACCCCACGCGTGGCTGTGCGGCAGGTCGGCCAGGACCGTGCCGCGCCATAGCTGGTCGGCGCGGATCAGCAGGTCCAGCGCGGTTTCCCGGTCGCCGTCCGCCAGCGCCCGGCCCGCGTCGGCGACCAGCGCCTCGAAGACGGCGCTGTCGATCTCGTCGGGCTCGGCGCGCAGGATGTAGCCGGACGGCCTGCTCTGGATGCGCTCGGACAGCTCCGGGTCGTGCTCGGCCAGGCTCCGGCGCAGGAAGTGCACGTAGGTGCGGATGTTCGCCGCGGCCGAGCGCGGCGGCCGGTCCGGCCACAGCACGTCGACCAGGTGGTCGGTGGAGACGGTGTTGCCCGCGTCGAGCAGCAGCGTGGCCAGCAGGGCGCGCGGCTTCGCCCCGCCCAGGGCGACTCCGCGCCCGTCGACGCTGACCTCGATGGGACCCAACACCTGAAATCGGATCGCGCGCACGTGCGTGATGCCCCCACTGCCCCCGTGATTGCCCACCCCTAGCCGATTTCATCCTATGGCGGATTCGCTGACCGGCGAGTGTGATTCCGGCGGACACTTTTGTACGTCCCATGTACGCCGATGCCCGACCCTGCACCGCATGAGACGCATGGCAGCGATCCAGACGCGGTCGACGAGACGGCGCGGCGAACTTCGGACGGCAGCCCTGACCGCGGTCCTAGCGGTGCTCGCGGCGCTGGTCGCGGTGGTCGGCGCGCCGTCCGTCGCGGCCGCGCAGATCCCCGGTCAGGTCAAGGTCTTCGTGAACGGCGAGCGGGAGCCGGGCGGCGCGGCGGGCTACTTCTGCTTCCGTGCCCCGGCGATCGTGCGGGCCAACGACGGCGCGCTGGTGGCCTTCGCGGGCGGGCACTTCGACAACTGCAACGACAGCGGCCGCATCGACCTGGTGACCAAGCGGTCCACCGACGGCGGCAAGACCTGGAGCGCGCTGCGGGTGCTGGTCCGGCACACGGCGAACTCGTTCCCGCACAACCCGGTGCCGGTGGTCGACTCCGGCACCGGCCGCGTGGTCCTGCTCTACACCGAGGACTACGACCGCATCTACGTCAAGTCCAGCGCCGACAACGGCCTCACCTGGGGCGCGAGCCGCGAGATCACCGCCAGCCTGTGGAAGCCGGAATGGGGCGCGCTCTACGCCGGGCAGATCGGCGTCGGCCCCGGCAGCGGCATCCAGCTCACCCGCGGCCAGCACGCCGGGCGGCTCGCGGTGGCCATGGGGTACCGGGTCGCGCCGGGCACGCCGTTCGTCTCCGACCGCGGCGGCGCGGTGATCTACAGCGACGACGGCGGCACGACCTGGCGGGTGGGCGCGTCCTCGCACACCGCCGAGCCGGAGATCGGCGTGCAGGAACTCACGCTCTACGAGCGCACCGACGGCAGCCTGTTCGTCGTGGGCCGCAACGAGGAGGGCGCGGACTCGACGGTGGACCGGGCCGCGTACGCGGTATCCAACGACCAGGGCGCGACATTCACCGGCGCGTTCGCGCTGCTCCCGTCGCTGGACCTGCCCGACAACGGGTCGCCGGTCGCCCTGCTGGGCATCCGCGCCCAGGACCGCGACGGCTACGACCGCGTGCTCATGGCGGGCCCGACCGGCTCGACGCGGGCGCGGATGACGATCCGCTCGTCGTTCGACGGCGGCCGCACCTGGCAGTCCACTGAGGACGGCCTGCGGGTGTGGGACGAGGAAGCGGCCTACACCGACCTGATCGACCTGACCGGCGGCCGGTACGGCCTGCTGTATGAGGCCGGGGTCAACGGCCAGCACGAGTTCGTCCAGTTCGCCACGTTCACCGAGGCCGACCTGGACCTGCCGGACAACGCGTCGGGCATCACCCTCGCCCAGCACACCGGCGCGCTGGCAACCGCCGACCCCGACCAGCTCCACTTCTTCGCGGCCACGCCCACCGGCGGGCTCGGCCACTGGTTCGAGGAGCCGGCCGGCACGGTCAAGCGCGGCACGTGGGGGACCGGCGTGGCGGGGGAGACCGTGGCGTTCGAGTCGGGCACGCAGCAGCACGTGTTCGTCCGCGGCACGGATGGCAGCCTCCAGCACCGCTTCTGGAACCCGGGCACGGCCTCGGTCGTCCAGCAGACCTGGCAACCCGCTGGCACCGTCGCCGGGGCGCCCGCGGCCCTGGTCACGACCGGGCAGCAACACGCGTTCTTCCGCACCGCCGACGGTAGGCTGCTGCACCAGTGGTGGGACTCGGGCAGCTCGTCGCTGCGCCAGCAGACCTGGGCCGCCGCGGGCAGCCTGACCGGCGACCCGGTCGCGCTGCGCTACGGCGACCAGCAGCACGTGTGGGCGCGGGGCGCGGACGGGCAGCTGCACCACTGGTGGTGGACCCCCGGTCCCGGCGTCCGGCACGAGACCTGGGGTGGCACGGTCACCGGCACTCCGACCGCCTTCGTCCACGGCGGCCAGCAGCACGTCTTCGCCGCGGACAGCCAGCACCGGCTCGCGCACTGGTTCTGGGACGAGGGCACCCAGGTGGTCGCCCGACAGGTCTGGACCACCGCGACCCCGCTCGCCGGGCGGCCGACGTCGTTCGCGCACGGCTCGCAGCAGCACGTCTTCGCCCGCACCGCGGACAACACGCTGGCCCACTGGTGGTGGAGCAGCGCGGAGGGCGTCCGCTACGCGGTCTGGCCCGGCGCCGTCCACTCCGACCCGGTGTCGCACCTCGTCGGCGGCGTCCAGCACGTCTTCGGCGCCGCGGCGGACGGCACGGTGAGCCACTGGTCGTGGAGCAGCGCGACGGGCATCCGCCAGGAGAGCTGGGGCGGGCAGATCACCATCACACCCCGCTGGTGATCTCCCGTTCCCTCCCTCGGGGGCGGCGCCCGGCGCGCCGCCCCCGAGGCCCGTCCGGCAGGTGGGACGCGGAATAGCCGCCCCGTCTCGCCGTTGGCCCGGATATCGGTGGTACGACGGCGAAAGGGAACCGCGATGGAGACGTTCGCGACGCGGTGGCAGGAGTGGAAGACGGCCAGGGAGCGGGAACTGGCCGACCCGCACGGGTGGCTGGCGCTGGTGTCGCTGGACTGGCTGGGGGAGGAACCCGCCGCCTACTCCGGACTGCCCGGCCTGTGGTGGCAGGACGCGGACGCGGCCTACGTCGACCCGCGCGGCGCGGAGTTGACGCACGAGGGCGAGCGGTTGACCGGGGTGCGCCGGTTCACGCTGGTCAACAGCGGCCCCGGCACCCGGGTGGCGGCGGGGGACGTCGAGATCGAGGTCGCCCGCCGCGGCGGACACCTCATCCGCGCGCACGACCCGAAGGCGGCCGCGGTCCTCGGCTTCCGCGGCGTGCCGTCCTACCCGCCGGACCCGGCGTGGGCGCTCTCCGCCCGCTACGAGCCCTTCGACCAGCCCCGCCCGACAACCGTCGGCGCGGTCGTCGCGGGTTTGACCCACGTCTACACCTCCCCCGGGATCGTCCGGTTCACCCACGAAGGCGTCGAGCACACCCTGACCGCCTTCAACGGCAAGCGATCCGGCCTGAGCATCCTGTTCACCGACAAGACCAGCGGCGTCACCACCTACGCCGCGAACCGCTCCCTGGCCGTCGCCGACCCCGCCGAGGACGGCACGGTCGTCCTCGACTTCAACCGCGCGACCAACCTGCCGTGCGCCTTCACCCCCTATGCCACCTGCCCGCTTCCGCCGGAAGGCAACCACCTGCCTTTCCCAGTCGAAGCGGGCGAGCGGATTCCCTACGAACAGGAAGCGCAGGCGCACCAGTAGACGCGGAGTCAAGGAGATTGTCGACTGTGCGTCAATCATTCCTTCGCGCGCTTGGACATAATTGTGGGAAGGCCGTGAACGCGGCGGCCGGTCTTTCTTCCGATTGACGTGTTCGGGAGAAGTCGAGCGAAGGAGCGAGAAATGGTGAATGTGCGTCGTTATGCCGTTTCCGCTGGTGTGGCTGTCGCCACACTGGCGGGCACGGCGCTGCTGCCCTCGACAGCCTCGGCCAGCCCCGGGTGGGACCCGGTGGGAAGCAGCGGTTTTCGCTACGTCGGAGACGGTGTCTACGCGAGTGATGACTTTTTCGGTCTTTCTTCGGGTGGGAACTTCCAGGTCTGCGTCTACAGCAATTCCGGCAGCCGCTGGTACGAACTGTGGGAGCACGACCCGTCGAACCCCGACGAGAAGGTCGGCAGCACGAGATACCAGGTGGAAGGCGGCTGCGAGACCTGGAACGACATCGGCGCGTACGTCGACGGGGACAACAACCGGGCGGAGTTCTACATCCGAACCAATGACGCGGGCGCGTACCACGTCGACTACTTCGACTGACAAGTGCTGACGCCGCGGGCGGTGGGGCCCACCCGCCGCCCGCGGTCCCGACAACGGAGCGGAAAACATGACTGATGACAATTCCCCCCTGCTGAACCGCCGCCGCGCGCTCCGGGTCGGCGGTGGAGTCGCCGCGGGTGTTGTGTTCGGCTCGACCGTTGGCGCGGCCACCGCGTCCGCCGTGGTGCCGTCGTCTCCGCGATTTGAGTTGACCGAGCCCTCGTATGACCTTTTCCGGCACGCGACCCTGCATGACGCGCGCGTCCAGCAGTCGTTCTGTTTCGACATCGTCAACCGGCGGTTGTTCGTGGCGCAGCTCAAATCCGGCTCCCCGGACGACAGCGGCGACCTGTGCGTCACCCAGTTGGACTTTTCCGGCAACGAACTGGGCTATATGTACCTCACCGGATTCGGGCACGGCGTGTCCATCGCGGCGCAGCCGGTCGGCTCCACCACCTATCTGTGGACGGAAGTCGACGTGAACAGCAACGCCCGCGGCACCCGCCTGGCCCGGTTCCGCTGGAGCAACGGCGCCACCCTGAGCAACACCTCGTCCGCTCTCGTCAAGCACTCACCGGTCGCGGGCGCGCTGGAGACCACCTGCGCCATCGACCCGGTCAACAACCGCATGGCCGTCCGCTACGAGACCGGCGGCGGGAAACGCTACGCCGTCTTCAACGTCGCCGAGGTCGCCAGCGGCAACTACACGAACCGCCTGGCGGATGTCCCGCAAACCACCGGGGGCGGCGTCTTCCAGGGCTACACCCTCTACGGCGAGTACGTGTACCAGTTGGAGGGAACCGCCTACAGCGACGACAACCCCTACCCCGGCGACGCCCACGTCTCCAGCCTGAACGTCAACACCGGCGCCATGACCCAACGCGCGTTCACCCGCGCGGGCTCCACCCTCGTCTACCGCGAACCCGAAGGCATGGCTATTTACCGCACCGCGGCGGGCGAAACCCGTCTCTTCCTCGGCTTCGCCTCCGGCGAGGCGGGCGACCGCCGCAGCAACCTGTTCTACAAGAACGTCCTCGTCTGACCGGGGCCGCTTGCCGGTTTCTACCAACCGGCTGTCGATCACGGAGTCCTCCTTTCGGCCTATTCGCGATCAACCCGCTGAGTGACCCGCTCGTAGACCACGCGTCGCTACGGTCGGGGCGTCGCGGCGGGCGCGGCGGGGGTCGAAGGGGAGTGGCTTGATGGGGGACATGTCTGGGGTTTCGCGGCGGCGGCTGCTGGGCGGGGCCGCGGCGGCGGGTGGGCTGGCCGTGGTGGCGCCGAGGGTGGCGGGGGCGGACCCGGTGGGCGGCAAGGGATGGCCGTCGGTGGGGTCGACGGTGATTGGGGCCGGTGACCCGCGGTATGCCGACCTCGCGCGGCGGGGTGTCAACCACCGGTTCGAGGCGCGGCCGGAGTACTTCCAGGTGGTCGGGTCCACCGAGCAGGTCGTGCGGGCGGTGGGCGACGCCGTGCGGGCGGGGAAGCGGATCACGGTCCGCAGCGGCGGGCACTGCCAGGAGAACTTCGTCGGCGACCCGGCGGTGGACGTGGTGCTCGACCTGGGCGAACTGCGCGCGGTCTACTACGACCCGGGCCGCCGCGCCTTCGTGATCGAGCCGGGGGCCACCCTGCAGGAGGTCTACCGGCGGCTCTACTTCGGTTGGGACGTCACGATTCCCGGCGGCGAATGCGGCACGGTCGGCGCGGGCGGGCACATCCAGGGCGGCGGCTACGGGCCGATGTCGCGGATGTTCGGGTCCACAGTGGACCACCTGTACGCGGTGGAGGTCGTCGTGGTCGGCCGGGACGGCCGGGCCCGCGCGGTGGTCGCGACCCGCGAGCCCGACGACCCGCACCGGGAGCTCTGGTGGGCGCACACCGGCGGCGGGGGCGGCAACTTCGGCGTCGTCACCAAATACTGGATGCGCTCCCCGGACGCCACCGGCGACGACCCGGGCGCGCTGCTGCCCAAGCCGCCCGCGACGCTGACCACCGGCTCGCTCACCTGGGCGTGGTCCGACCTCACCGCCGAGTCGTTCCGGCGGCTCGTGCGCAACCACGGCGAGTGGCACGAGCGCAACAGCGCGCCGGATTCGGCCTACGCCAGTCTGTTCAGCGCGCTGTTCCTCCCGCCCAAGAGCCTTGGCGGGGTCACCGTGTCGGCCCGCGTGGCGGGCGGCGAGCGGCTGCTGCGCGACTATCTCGACGCGCTCGCCGAAGGTGTGCCCGCGCCAGCGACGCCGGGGCCGGTGACGACCATGCCGTGGTTCGCCGCGACGAACCGGAGCATCCAGGCGCAGGTCTCCGACGACAGCCGGTACAAGCAGAAGGCCGCCTACCTGCGCCGCTGCTTCACCGACCGGCAGATCGACGCCATCCACCACCACCTGACCACCTACGACCAGAGCGTGCTCGGCGCGGTCGAGTTGCTTTCCTACGGCGGCAAGGTGAACACCGTCGCGCCGGACGCCACCGCGCTGCCCCAGCGCGACTCCATCCTCAAGGTGCTCTACCTCGGCTTCTCGACCGAGCCCGCCCAGGACTCGGCCGCGGTCGGGTGGGCGCGCGAGGTCTACCGGTCCGTCTACGCCGAGACCGGCGGCATGCCCGTGCCCAACGAGGTCGACGACGGCTGCTACATCAACTACCCGGACGTCGACGCGCTCGACCCGGAGTGGAACCGCTCCGGCGTCGCCTGGCCCGCCCTGTACTACAAGGAGAACTATCCGCGCCTCCAGCGGGTCAAGGCCGCCTATGACCCGCGCGACGTCTTCCACCACCCCTTGTCGGTCACAAAGCCGTGACGCGCCTACAGGAGTGACTACAAACGCCGCCAACAACCTAACAACAATCGCCGACAATTCAGTTGTGGCGGTGTTGCGCCCCGATTTCGGTGCGAGTGGTGAATCATCTGGGCATGACCGGCAAACAACCGCCGCTCCCAGACGAAGAATGGCCGCTTCGGGCGCTGTTGGCGGCTGCCCGCAAGCGCATGGATCTCAGCATCAACAAGGCGGCCGTCCTGGCGGGCGTCTCGCCCACACTGTGGCAGCTCCTCGAACGCGGCTCCCGCTGGGACAAGAACGCCCTCGGCTCCACGCCGGAAACCCTCACCAAAGTGGCGCAGGCGGTCGGCCTCGACCCCCGGGAGGTCATGGAATTGGCCGGTGTCGATCCGGACGACCCGAGCACTTATGACCCGTCCCGCGCGGGCAGGCCGACCGTCTCGGCCGCCGAGTTCGGGAATCTCTACCACCTGATGGACGACCACCAGCGCAATCTCATCATCGCTCTCGTCCACAGCTTCCGGGAACGGCCGCCCGGCTCCTCGTCCACGACCGCCGAGCCCTACCGCGACGCCACGGTCGTCAGCGAGCCGGAACGCGCCGCGAAGCGCCGCGCCAAGCGGAACTGAGCCGCGCTGGTGCCAACTTGGCATCATAATGGCTTGCGGCGGTGCCAAGTGTGTGCCATTGTGGTGCCATGGATTTGACGCCGTATGTGGACCGACTCGGCCGCGAGCTCGTGACGCTGGTCGAGACCGGTGGTGACGACCCCCGGGTGCTGACCGAGCGGCTGGGCGCGTCGCTGGACTCGGCGATCCGGCTCGCGCTGCTGGACGCGCTGTCCGCCGCCGCGGACGAGATCACCCGCGACCTGGCGCCCGGCTCGGTCGAGATCCGCCTGCGCGGGCGGGACCCGGACTTCGCCGTGACGCCCCCGCCCGCCGACCAGTCGGTGGCGGACCCGGTCGAGACCGCCGCGGCGCCCGACCTCGGCGGCGCCGAGGAAGGCGCCACCGCGCGCATCAACCTGCGCCTGCCCGAACAGCTCAAGGCCGCGATCGAAGAGGCCGCGGGTCGGGAAGGCCGGTCGGCCAACGCCTGGCTGGTCCGAGTCGCCTCGGCGGCACTGCGGCGGCCCGGCGGCGACCAAGCCCCGGAGCGACCCGGCAAACGGGGCCCGCAGCGCTTCACCGGCTGGGCGCGCTAACCGTTCCACCACACGTCTCCCACCTGCGGAGACGCCTTTTTCATTCATCTTCGGAATTGTCATCCGAATTACTCTGAGGGGACAGCCATGCCTGTTTTCGACACCCCGGACCCCATTTCCGTCACACTCGACCTCGTCGTCGCCGACGTGCGGATCACCGCGGGCGACCGGACCGACACCGTGGTCGAGGTGCGCCCGAGCGACGAGTCCGACGACTCCGACGTGCAGGCGGCGCGGCGGACCACCGTCGAGTTCGCCAACGGCGCGCTGCTGGTGAAGACGCCGAAAGCGCCGATGCTCGACTTCTCCCGCAAGAGCAGGTCGGTGGCGGTGACCATCGAACTGCCCACCGGCTCGGGGGTGCACGGCGACGCGACGATGGCGGACTTCCACTGCGTCGGCGCGCTGGGGGAGTGCGAGCTCAAGACCTCCGCCGGGCACATCCAGCTCGACCGGGCCCGCTCCGCGCGGGTGACCACCGGGGCGGGCAACGTCACCGTCGACCACGCCGACGGCGGCGTCGAGGCCACCACCGGCACCGGCCGCATTCGCCTCGGCGCGGTCGACGGGCCGGTGGTCGCCAAGAACTCCAACGGCCACACCGAGATCGGCACGGCCACCGGCGAGGTGCGGGCGCGCTCGGCCAACGGCGACATCTCCATCGACCGGGCCATCGTGGGCGCCGACCTCAAGACCTCCAACGGCGGCATCCGGGTCGGCGAGGTGGTCTGCGGCGCGGTGGTGCTCAAGACCGGGACGGGCGACCTCGACCTCGGCGTCGCCGAGGGCACCGCGGCCTGGCTCGACCTGAACACCGGGCACGGGCGGGTGCGCAACTCGCTGGATGACTCCGCCGCCGGTCCCGAAGGGGCGGACGAGACCGTCGAGGTGCGCGCGCACACCTCGTTCGGCGACATCACGATCCGCCGTTCCTGACTTCCTCTGGAGAGACCATGTCGCGAGAACTTCCCCTCGAACGTCCCCCTGGCTGTCCCTTCGACCCGCCCGACGACCTGGCCCGCATCCGGGACAAGGAGCCGCTCGCCAGGCTGGACTATCCGGACGGGCACGTGGGCTGGCTGGTGACCGGGCACGCCATGGCCCGCGCGGTCGCCGCCGATCCCCGGTTCAGCTCCCGGTACGAGCTCATGCACTACCCGGTGCCCGGGTCGGACGTGACGGCGATGCCGCCCGCGCCGACCGGCGACCTGACCGGCATGGACCCGCCCGAGCACACCCGCTACCGCAGGCTGCTCGCGGGCAAGTTCACCGTCCGCCGGATGCGCCTGCTGGGCGCGCGCGTCGAGGAGATCACCGCCGAGCACCTCGACGCCATGGACCGCGACGGCCCGGTGGTGGATTTGGTGCGGGCGTACGCGCATCCCGTGCCCGCGCTGGTGATCTGCGAACTGCTCGGCGTGCCCTACGCCGACCGGGAGACGTTCCAGCGCCACACCCGGGCGATCAGCGGCCTGGACGAGACCGTCGACGCGTTCGCCGCCTACACCGCGCTACAGGAGTACGTGCGCGACCTGGTCCTGGCCAAGCGCGCCGCCCCCACCGACGACCTGCTCAGCGACCTGACCACCACCGACCTCACCGACGACGAACTCGCCGGGGTCGGCGCGTTCCTGCTGGCCGCGGGGCTCGACACCACCGCCAACATGCTCGCCCTCGGCGCTTACGCCCTGCTGCGCCAGCCCGATCAACTCGCCCGCTGGCGGGCGGACCCGGACCTCACCGAGCAGGCGGTGGAGGAACTGCTGCGCTACCTGAGCATCGCCCACACCGGCGTGCGCGCCGCGCTCGCGGACGTCGAGCTAGGCGGGCGCCTGATCAAGGCGGGCGAGACGGTGACCGTGTCCATCCAGGCCGCCAACCGGGACCCGGAGAAGTTCCCCGACCCCGACACGCTCGATCTGCGCAGGCAGGCGGGCGGGCACCTCGCCTTCGGCCACGGCGTCCACCAGTGCCTCGGGCAGCAACTCGCCCGCGTGGAGATGCGGGTCGCGTTCCCGGCGCTGTTCACCCGGTTCCCGACGCTGCGGCTGGCCGTGCCGCCCGAGGAGATCCCGGTGCGCGATCCCCGCTCGAACGTCCATGGCGTGGACCGGCTCCCGGTCACCTGGGATCGGGGGTAGCCCGATGCGACCGAGCGTGGACCGCGAACGCTGTGTCGGGGCGGGCATGTGCGTGCTGACCGCCCCGGAGACCTTCGACCAAGACCCCGACGACGGCCGGGTCCTGCTGCTCGACGCCGGACCCGCCCATCACGCGGCCGCCCGGCGGGCCGCCCAGCTGTGCCCGGCCGGGGCGATCACCGTCCCTGATCAGGCCGCGTAGTCGGGGAGCGCGGGCTCGGTCGCCAGGGACGCCGTGCCCGCGACCAGCATCCGCTGGACCAGTCGCCTGCTCAGCAGGGCATCGCGAATCCGCAGGCGGGTGGCGGTGGACGGGGCGAGGAACTGGCCAGGATTGGCGCCGCGCTGCCACTTCGCGGCGTAACCGCGCATTCGGGTCTCGTAGGCGGTCAGCGCCGCCCGGTGGTCGTTCGGGGCGGCGGCGAGCTCACCGGCGAGGACGTGGGCGCCCACGATTCCGGTCCCCACGCCCATGCCGCCCAGGGTGACGCCCCAGGCGGCGTCGCCGAGCAGCGCGACCCGGCCGGTGGACCAGCGCGGCACGGCGACCCGGCTGATCGAGTCGAAGTACACCTCCGACGCGTCGCGCAGGGAGCCGAGCAGGTGCGGGACGTGCCAGCGCATGCCACCCAGGGCGTCGGCGATGAGCTTCTTCTGGTGCTCGACGTCGTCCCAGGCGTCGAGATGAGGGGCGGCGAAGACGACGAAAGCCTTGGCGCGCTGGGGATCCCGCCGGTCCGCGCCGACGCTGACCAGCCGACCGGGCACGTTGTGCGCCAGCGGGGTGGGGCCGACGCCCAGGTCGTTGGGCAGGTCCCACCCCGCCACGAAGTAGCCCAGGTGCCGCACGAACCGCGCCGCCGGGCCGAAGGCGAGGCCGCGCACCCCGGACCGCAGCCCGTCCGCGCCGACGACCAGGTCCACGGCGCGCTCGGGGCCGTGGGCGAACTCGACCAGCACCCCGTCCGCGGTCTCGGTCAGCCCGGTGACGCGGTCGCCGAAGCGGTACTCGACCCGGTCGGCGGCGTGGTCGTAGAGCACCCGGGACAGGTCGCGGCGGCGCACCTCGATGTCTCCGCCCGCGAAGTCGGCGGGCAGCCGGAAAATCTCGCGGCCGTGCTCGTCCACCCAGATCATGGCTCCGCCGTGGGTCTGGCGGGCGCGCAGGGCGTCGAGCACGCCCAGCTTGGCCAGCACGCCCAACTGCGTCGGGCCGCGGAAGTCGACGTCGAAGCCGCTGGTGCGCAGCGCGGGCGCGGTCTCGACCACGGTGGTGTCGGCGCCGTGGCGCGCCAGTTCGCAGGCGAGAGCGGGCCCGGCGACGCCCGCCCCGGAGACGAGGACGCGGACGCCGCGCAGTGGAGGTGTGGTCATGGTTTCTGCCCCAGAGTGAAACTGTGTCCGATGGATACAGTGTACTGTAGACACAGTTAATCGCCCGCGGCAAGAGACAGGGGCATTGGTGGCGGACTCGGACGTGCTCAGGCTGCTGTGGGACCCGCGGCCCGAGCCCAGGCGCGGGCCGCGGCCGACCATGACGGTCGATGCCATCGCCCGCGCCGGAATCGCCATCGCCGACGCGGAGGGGCTGGCCGCGGTGACCATGCGGCACGTCGCCGACGCCTTGGGCGTGACCAAGATGGCGCTGTACCGCTACGTGCCCGGCAAGGACGACCTGGTCGCCCTCATGGTCGACATCGGCATCGGCGCGGCCCCCCGCCTGGCCGCCGTGCCCGGCGGCTGGCGACCCAGGCTGGACGAGTGGGCCCGGCGGATGTTCGACCGGTTCTGGGCGCACCCCTGGGCGCTGGAGGCGACCGTCGGGCCCCGGCCCATCGGCCCCCACGAACTCGACTGGCTGGAACAGGCGGTCGCCGCCCTCGCGGACACCGGCCTGACCGGAGCCGAAACCCTCGACGTCGCCGCCACCCTCGCCGGACACGTCCGCACCATCGCCCACCAGGGCTCAGCGGCGGGCGGCGACCCGGAGCGGACCATGGCCGCGCCGATCACGGCCCTGCTGCGGGGCCGCGCGGACCGCTTCCCCGCGCTGACCGCGGCCATGGCCGCGGCCGCCGAGCACGGCGCCCGCGATCAAGCCCTCGACTTCGGCCTGGCCCGCATCCTCGACGGCGTGGCCCTGCTCATCGCCCACCGGGGCGGCGCGGAGCCGAGCACTCCCTGACCTGGTCGCGCCCGGCTCACAGCTTGCCCGCGCGGAACTGGTCGAGAACTCGGCGTTCGCGCTTGGTCGGGCGACCCGCGCCCCGGTCGCGGCGGGCGACGGGGACGGCGGCCTCCGGCGGCGGGGCGGGCGTGCGGTCGATGAAGCACGCCGTGGCGTCGGCGGCGCCGACCCGTTTCTGGATCACCCGCACCACCTCGACCACCCGGGTCGTGTCGCCGACCCGGGCGCGCACCTCGTCGCCGGGGGAGACCGTCGTCGCGGGCTTGGCCGGACGGTCGTTGACGCGCACATGCCCGCCCCGGCAGGCCGCCGCGGCGTCCGGTCGGGTCTTGGTCAGCCGGACCGCCCACAGCCAGCGGTCCACACGGGTGGACTCCACAGCGCTCCATCATGGCCCGTCCCCGCCCGCCGCGCCCACCGGCCGGGGGCCTTGACCCGGCCTCGGCAGGCGCCAGCGACAAGGGCTACCGCTCCCGGGCGATCCGCCGTCACCCATGGCGACGCGGAATCACCGCGACCATCCCCGAACGCCCTGACCTATCGAGGGATGACCGACCTGCCCACCCTGCCCATGCGGCTTTGCGGACACGCCTTGGCCGCGAACACCCACCGGTTGCTCGCCAGCGCGTCGTCGGGTTCCGGGCGCGGGCCCCGGCCGTGCAGGCGGGTGAAGTCGAACGGCGAGTGGCTCGCGGTGGACCAGCCGCGCGCGGTTAGCTCGCCGGTGGAGTCGGGGCGCGGATCCCCGTCGAACAGCGCGAGCAGGTCGACGCCGATCCGCCGCTTGGCGCTGGCGTAGACCGGGCTGGCGCGCACTTTCCGGGACTCCCGCCAGAGCTTGACCTCGAACGCCAGGGAGCTTCCGCCCGCGGCCAGCCGGTCGACGGTGTCGATGAGCCGCCGTTCGGCGGCGTCGGGCAGGTAGAGCAGCAGGCCCTCGGCGAGCCAGGCGCTTGGCGCGGTGGGGTCGAAACCGGCGTCAATCAGCGCGTCCGCCCAGTCCGCGCGCAGATCGGCCGCGATCGAGCGGCACGGCACGGCGGACCAGGCGCCCTGGGCGGCGAGCACCTTGTGCTTGAACTCCAGGACATCCGCCTGGTCGATCTCGTAGACGACGCAGTTCGAGGGCCAGTCCAGCCGGAACGGCCGCGCGTCGAGTCCGGCGCCGAGCAGGACGACCTGGTGGGCGCCCGCGCGGGCGGACCGGAGCAGGAAGTCGTCGAAGACGCGCGTGCGCAGCCCGAAGTAGCGGCCCAGCCGCCCCCACAGCGGGTCGGCGTCCCCGCCCGGGACGTCCGCGGGCCGCACCGGCCAGTCCGCGCTGGCCCGCGCGGCGCGGACGAAAAGCTCCGCGTACTCGTCGCGTGCCAGGGCGTCGGGCCGGTGGGTCTCGATCGCGCGCGCCGCGGCGACCATGAGGGCGGTCAGGCCGACGCCCGCCTCGACTCCGGTGCCGTGGCCCACCCGTTCTCCTGTCCCTCGGGCCGCGCCGACCACGGGTCCGGTTGGTCGAGTGTGGTGATCCGGGCCCCGTACAGTACCGCCATGAACCGCAGGATCTCCGCGTCCGGGAGGTGCAGGCCCGCGGTGCAGTCGGCCAGCACGGTCACGTGGTAGCCCTTCTGGAACGCCGTGCGCGCGGTGGAGTCGACGCAGACATCGGTGTAGAGGCCCGCGAAGACGAGCCGGGTGATGCCGTGCTCGCTCAGGTGCCGCTCGAATCCCGCGCTGAGGAAGGCGTCGAAGCACGCCTGCTTGGTGAAGACGGGCTCGCCCGGCGCGGGCGACACGTGGCGGAACTCCGCGCCCCACGAGCCCGCCAGGCATTTCGGCCGCTTGCGCAGCGCGCGGTCCCGGTCGCGCCAACTCGGCCCCTGGTGTTCGAGGTCGCCCGCGAACCGGACGAACACGACCTCCGTGCCGTCGGCGCGGGCCCGGTCGACGGCGCGGGCTGCGTTGGCGGCCACCGCGTCCAATGCCGTGCTCGTGCAGAAGTCGTTCTGCGCGTCGATGACGACCAGCGCGGCCCGCTCGGCGGCGGGCACTAGTCGGCCACCAGCGTGGACGCGGCCTGGTCACGTGCAGGCCCCGCGGTTTCCCGGGCGAGCGCGTCAAGGAGCGCGTCCACCACCTCGGTCGTGCCATGCCCGCCGCCGAGGTCCCGGGTGCGCACGCCCTGGGCCTTGAGGGCGTCGAGGGCGCGTTCCATCGCCTGCTCCGCGCCCGCGCAGCCCGCGTGCCGCTCCGCGATGGCCGCGGCGGCCCGCACGGTCGCCACCGGGTTGACCAGGTTCTTGCCCGCCAGGTCGTCGGCGGACCCGTGCACGGTCTGGTACTCGGTCAGCCGTTCGACGTCCTGGCGCAGGTGGACGTTCTCGGTGAAGCGGTTCTCCTGCCGGTCGGCGGCGAACCGGTCGAGCAGGACCGGGTGCATGACGTCGGCCCACTCGTTGCCGCCGATGATCACCGTGCGGGGCGCGAGGCCGTGCTCGATCAGGTTGCGGTTCACCGTGTCCGGCTGGAACAGTCCGATATCGACCCCGTGCCGCGCGGCGATCTCCCGGACCCACTCGCCGAGGGCGCCGTCGAGCAGGTGGAACTTGTAGGCCATCAGAATCCGGTCGGCGCCCCTGTCCGGCCATTGCCGCCGCGCCCGGCGCAGGGCGAACGTGACGACTTTCTCGGTGATCTCCCTGCTGAACGTCATCGTGCGGGTCACCGCGCCGGGGGAATGGGTGTTCTCGCCGGTGTAGAAGCCCTGCGCCTCGTCGCGGACCAGCAGCAGCGTCCCGGTCGGGGACCGCACGAGATCGACTTTCACCGCCTGCGTCCGCTGCCGCACCAGGTACAGCGACTGCGCGTTCATCGCCGTTCGGAAGACCGCCGAGACGCCACCCGCCGCCAGCTCCCGGCAGAACCGCTCGTAGTGCTCCGCGTCTTCCTGGGTGAGCTGCCGAATCCGATCGGCCCCGCGTTCGGCCAAGAGGGAGAAATAGGAATGATAAACCCGGGGTGAACGGATGACGGTGAACTCGGTCGAATACAGGTCGCCGAGCCGGGCGAGCGTCCGGTCGAAGACCGCCGCGAGTTCCGCTCCCGTTCCCCGGCCGACAGCGAGTCCAATGTCCATCGTGCTCCTTCGGCGATGTCGATCAGACCGGCTGCTTTCCGACCAGGAGATCGCCCGGGATGCCCGCCGTGTCGGGGCGGTAGTAGTCTTTGATGCCGGAAATCCAGGCGTCCACGGTGATCCGGTCCGCGTCGTCGGGCTCGAAGGCGTCGAAGAGCGTGTGGATGTTGTCGGGGTCGAACCCGATGGCCGTCATGAGCGCGACGAAGACGGGCCGCTCGATCAGCCCGTCGCCGTCCGGGTCCCCGAGCGCGGCGTGCGCTTCGGCGAACTCGACCACGGTCTCGTCAAACCGCTCCGGCGACATGACGCAGGCGGTGAACTCGTCGAAACTGATTTCCTGGTCCCGGTCCGAGTCCAGTTCGGCGACCAATGTGGCCCAGTATTTCCGGTAAGCGGCGAGCACCGCGTCCTTCGCCGCGTCGCTGGAATCGGCCGCGGCGTCGACAACCCGCTCGGCCATGAGCTCGAAATCGTCCGCCGTCAACCGCCCGGAGCCGTCGGCGTCGAATAGGGAGAAGATGAGGGTTGCTCGATCGAGCGCTTCGCTCCGCATGGCGGATCACCTTTCGCCGAGTTGAGACTCAAGGACTGAGGTGACTATGCCAGAAAAGGACGACTCCGTGCCCTAAAGGATCAATGGCCACCGGAAAGGGTGAATCGGCGGCGGGGTGGTGTGGTCAGGCGAGTCGCCGCCTGACCACCCGGTCGCGTCGGGTCAGCAGCCGCAACCACAACCACCCGCGCAGGAGGAGCCACAGCTGCATCCACCGTATCCGTTCATGGCGAATCCTTTCGTCGGCGCTTTGGCACAACATCTAGCAGGCACACCGATGTTCGGGGTACCGCCACCTGGTCGAGACGCGGCGTTTTTGTGACTGGCCTACGACGATGATGACATCGCCGCGCTCGACAGGCGGTCCGGGCGGCCTCGTGCGGGTGGTCGCGCGGGCGCGGGTCCCGTCTCGCGGCGCGGGCCAATCAGGAGAACCGGGCGACGAACCGCTTCTGCCACGGCGTCTCGACGGCGCGCCGGGAATAGTGCTCGCGCACGTAGGCGACGGCCCGGTCGTTGGGCACGCCGTCGAGCACCGCGAGGCACGCCAGCGCGGTGCCGGTGCGGCCGAATCCGCCGCCGCAGGCGATTTCGACGCGCTCGGCCTCGGCTCGCCGGTGCAGCTCGCGCAGCGCGGCGGCGAACGCCTGCCGGTCGCTGGGCAGCCAGAAGTCCGGCCAGCGCACCCAGTGGCTCGCCCAGTCCACCGGGGGCGGCTGCTTTCCCTGGAGGTAGAGCGCGAACTCGGGCTTCGGGCCCTCGGGAAGCGGATTCCGCAGGCCGCGCCCGCGGACGAGGCGCCCGGACGGCAGGCGCAGAATCCCCGCCGCGGTGGGTTCCCAGGTGGTGTTCATCGGGTCGAATCGTCCTTTCGGCTCTTTCCGGTTCCGGCAAAGCATCCGGGTGATGATCAGGAGAAGTGATTGCGGGCGCTGACCGGCCGCTCCTAGGTTCTGTCCGGGCCGTGGCAACGCGAATGTCCTTCGCGCTTGGCGGCGCGAAGTGGGCCGGGACGATGAGGGGCGGGACTGGTCATGAGCGGGTTCGCGAGGAAACCATCGGCACAGTGCGCGCGGGGCCATCGCATGGGCGAGGTGACCCGGTGACCGCCTCGGACTGGCTGAGCCAGGCGAGTGGGAGTGAGACTACCCGGCTGCTGAGCGGCGCGGCGTACCTGGATGAGGACTTCGCCGAGACGGTGGTGTTCGGGCTGCTCGGCCGCCAGCTCGCGGCGGTGGCGACCTCGCCCGGGGTCGACGTGGGGCTGGTGCTCCGGCACAGCCTCACCGCGCTGCGCCTGCGCCGTAGGCAGCGGGCCGACCTGACGATCACCCTGGTCGCCTCGGCGCTGCTGGCGATCGGCAGCGTCTGGTTCCTCGCGCTCGGCCTGCTCGTCGCGGGCGTGCTGGTGTTCACCCACCGCCGGTCCACCCGCAGACAGATTTTCGAGCGCTTCGGACGGGCGCGCTTCGCCGTCGACCACGGCAGGCCAGACGACGCCGAGGACTGGACCGAGGACCGCCTCGCGGTGATCGAGGAGGCGCAGGCGGGCAATGTGACCGTGTTCAGCGGATTCCGGCCGTTCGTGGGGTTCGGCGCTGAGCTGCGCGGCTGGTCGTTCGCCCTGCCCGTGCTGCCCGCGGAAGACCCGCTCGCGGGCGCGCCCCGGGGCGAGGTGCGGCCGTTCACTGCGGCCGAGCTGACCGAGCACGTGCGGGCCCGGCTCGCCGCCGCCGCCGACGACAACGCCGCCGCCACCACCGTCACCGACACGGGCGCCACAGTCCTGCCCGACAACGTCCCGATCACCGGCCTTCGCTTGGGGGAGCGGGTGTTCGCCGACGGGGCCGCGCTCGGCGCGAGCCCGCTGCTGCTGCCGAGCCGGGACGACGTGCCCAGGCAGCACCTCGACGCCGACGAGATCGCCGCGCTCGCCGAGGACCCGGACGGCGTGGCGCGCCTTTACCTGGCCGCGCATTCGCCGTGCTGGGGCGGGCTCGTCGTGGCCAGCACGTTCCTGCGGTTCTCCGCGCGCGGCGGCATGGTCTACGCCGAGTGCGACCGCGCGGTGCTCACCCCGCCGAGGCAGGCGCTGCTGATCGAGGACCGCGCGACCCTGGCCGACGAGCCAGCGGACGTGTTCGCCGAGGTGCTGTCCGCGATCGCCGCCGTGCCTGCCGCCCTGGTCACCGCGCCGTTCACCCTGGTCCGGTCCATGCGGCTGCGCGCCCGCTGCGCCCGCGCCCTGTTCCAGGAGGAACGGTCAGCCGCCGAGAACCTGCGGCACGACTTCGGCGCGGCCTTCTCGGTGGCCGAGCACGTCGCGTCCGGGGTGTACGCCAACCAGTTCCAGCGCGACGACGTGGAGCGGTCGGTGAAACTGGTGGAGCGCTGCGCCTTGGAGGCGATGATCGAGTTCCTGGGCGAGCGCGGCGTCGATGTCACCGATCTGCGCAACCGCCAGACGACCATCCTCAACGAAGGCGTCATCCAGACCGGCGGGACCAGCACGGTCGGCGCGCTCGCGGTGGGCTCCCAGGCCACCGCCACCAGCGGCGCCCAAAGCGGATAGGCAGGCGGGGGGGGGGGGGGGGGGGGGGGGGGGGGGGGGGGGGGGGGGGGGGGGGGGGGGGGGGGGGGGGGGGGGGGGGGGGGGGGGGGGGGGGGGGG